>JAQSXJ010000079.1 GCA_029256725.1 Anaerocolumna sp.
AGAGGGTATGTGGTTCGGAGCCAGTAATTATGCCTGTGAGTTTTCTAGGATTCCATACGAAGTATTTTTACCAATATTGAATGATGACAATTTCAAATTCTTAAGTGAAGAAGAATTGCCTGAGGACTATAAACCAGAATTGGTGAATTATTAGAGTGTCTTGTCAATTAGGAGTGTTGTATCATTTTGTCTACTCAAGGTATTGTCAGAGCATAGTTTTACTACAAAAACATCAATTTCACTGAGAAATAATACTGGAGGCACATTCATGGGAAATACTGATAAGTTTGATATGATAGCGAATCGTTATGATACTACTGAAAGAGTCCAAATTGCAAAGGTTTCTTCAGATGCTATTAAAGAGTATTTAGTTGACACCAAAAGCAAAGCTGCCATTGACTTTGGGTGTGGAACTGGTCTGGTTGGAATAAATTTGTTAAATGAATTTAGATCGATGCTATTTTTGGATACTTCACAGAATATGCTCAATATAGTAGATCAGAAGATTTTCGATTCTAATGCTCTGAATGCAAGTACCTTATGCTTTGATTTTGAAGCGTCAATACAACCTAGCATCCGTGCTGATTACATTTTTATGGCACAGGTTCTGCTGCATATTCAAGATTTTGAGTCAGTATTATCAAAGTTATATGACATTTTGAATTTTGAGGCACATTTACTGATAGTTGATTT
This sequence comes from Anaerocolumna sp., assembly GCA_029256725.1. GTDB lineage: Bacteria > Bacillota > Clostridia > Lachnospirales > Lachnospiraceae > Anaerocolumna. The sequence goes on from JAQSXJ010000079.1 coordinate 694, forward strand.
TGATAAGAATGATGAAGTAGCTTCAGATATAGTTCATAACGGATTTGATCAGGAGCAGCTTAAAGAAATAATGTCGAAAATTGGGTACAAAGACATTCAAAGCAAAACTTTTTACACTGGAAGCAAACTATTTATGGGTCAAGATGCATCTTTATTTATTCTTGATGCTAAAAAATAAACTTCAAATAAATATTTTGCATAATTTTGTTATAATATCTAAATTATACCCCAAAAATAAAGTACAAGCTTACGAATAATATAATTAACTGAAGATTATAAATGGTAAAACCATTGAAAGGTGGTGGCACAAAGCTAGAGGGGCTAAGTAGTAAATTTGCTATAAGCTAGCCAGTTACCGGATTGGATGCCGTTACATCCATAAAATATTTTTTGTATGAAAGGGAGTAGAGAAATTATGAAGAAAAAGCTATTGGCAACAATAACCGTAGTATCACTTATGACATGTATTCTAATACCAGGAGTCTTCGCCGACTCTGCAAACCGTGGAAATGTGAATAAGGACCAAACACAAATAGTCGATCAAGACAATACTAAAGATAAACTTAGTGATAATGGTAAAGACAAAGCTGAAGTTCAACAATGGAGGGAAGCTAAAGATAAACTAGAAGTGGAAAAAGATGCATTAGAAGTGGAAAAAGATGCATTAGAAAGCCAAAAGGATGCGCTTGAAGCACAGTATGAAGCAGCGAAGGAAAGCGGAAGCACTGAATTAGCAGGGCAGCTTGCTGCACAGATAGAGTCGCTAAAAAAGGAAATCGAGTCGAAGAAACAGCTTATGAAAGATACGCAGGATGAAATTAAAGCAACCATAAGAAGTACATATACAAGCGAAGAGCTAAATAACATAGAGCAGCTTTCCGAAAAGATTAAGGAAGAAAATAAAGGAATCACTGTGATGCCAGTCGACAGTATAGTAGCAAAAGGTAAAGTCATTAAGTTTGATATACCACCTGTTATTAAAGATGGCAGAACCCTAATACCCGTAAGGGCTTTGTCAGAGGCCTTTGGGGCAACGGTAGCTTGGGATCCGGTTGAGCAAAAGGTTACTATATCAAAAGGAACAACTCAAATTGTACTTAATTTAAATAGTAATACTGCATATGTAAATGGAACTGAAGTGGCTATTGATGTTGCACCGACTACTTTAAGCAACAGAACAATTGTGCCGTTGAGATTTATAACTGAAACTCTTGGACTGAAAGTTGATTGGGATGAAGAAACTGATACAGTTGAAATCAGTGATGATACAGCTGAAACACCAACTACATCAACAACAACAGATTCAACCACTACAACAGAAACTCCAACAACTACTACAACAACCACAACAGATGCTCAATAATTGAAATGAGTAAATAATTTATTGGTAAATTATCCAAAGCTAAAACTCTCCTCTCCTTATATCGGAAGAGGAGAGTTTTCTTTATTGATGGAGTCAGGCACGAATAAGAAAAGGTACCAGGCACGTCAGTTAGACAGTTATATTACAATGGAATAAGAATATAAATAAAACTATTAGATATATAGACCTGTCAAAGGTTGTGCAGCAGAGGGAATGTTTACAGCATGACTACACTGGTCAAAGCATCGATTGAAGCACTTTCGGACAGGGGTTCGCTCCCCTCGCCTCCACCAAATACATAAATCGGCAGACTAGGAATTGAATAATTCTTAGTCTGCTTTTATTTTGTTTAAGTTTTAGTAAATAAGAATATTAAAGCGGAGAAATTGTGTACATATCGTAAGGAAATACGTCCTACTCAACTCTCTACATATAAGAGTATTTCTACAGAATGTAATAATCAGCAAGGTTTTTTCATATATTAATCTGAGAATGTGAACAAGCCTTATTTTTTTCTTTAATGAGGGATTTGCACTTTTCAAAATTAATTAGAGGAGTGATGCTTATGAAAATAAAGAGGTTTATGGCAGTTTTATTATGTGTTCTAATTATTCTATCATGTACACAAATAGCATCAGCAGAGCAGTCGACCGATTATAATAATCATTGGGCTAGAGAAACTATCGAAAAGTGGGAAGAGAAAATACATATATCAGATTACCCAGCTAATACCTTCAGTCCCAATAAAGCTATTAGCAGAATAGAATTTATAGTTTTTACCAATAGGGTTTTTGGATTTGTTGATGCCGTTGAAATCAACTTCAAAGATGTAAGCGTGACGGATTGGTATTATGATGAGGTTAGAAAGGCAATAAAAGTCGGATATATTCGAGGATATGATGATGGTACAATGAGACCAAATCAGTTAATTACCAGACAAGAAGCTGCTGTAATATTGGCCAGACTTGTAAAGGCTGAAACCTTGAAACTGCTGGAAAGTGAACTAGTGTTTACTGATAGTGCGCACATTGCTTCATGGTGCAGCAAGGAAGTAAAGGCTATCGCTTCAAAGGGTTATATGAAGGGATATCCCGATGGCAGATTTGGACCCTTGGATCAGATTACACGAGCAGAAGCAATTACAATTCTCGATCGTGCAGAAGAAGATTATGAGCACTATATTACCATAGAAAAACCAGGCATATATACTTTTGGACAATATACTGGTGATATAACTATCCTGTCTGGTGGAGTAACTCTTAAGGATACAAGCATACAAGGAAATATAACTATAACTTCTACTGCAGCAATGGAAGATATTCAATTTCAGAATGTAATAATAAATGGTGTTCTAATAATCAGCTCTATTGACAGCAATATAGATCTTTTAAGTTGTAATATTGCTGAAATGCAGGTTAGATCAAGTGCCGTAATTAACATTCCTGTTGGAACAGAAATTGGAAATCTGTTGTTACAATCAAATGCCGATATTAAAGGCTTTGGAAAGATAAAGGCAATTAGAATTTTAGCTAATGGCGTAAGAATAGAGCAGCGACTGGTGCTAGTGCAGTTTGGTGAAGGAATAAGTGCGGTTATTGGATATGGCGTTGACGATACAGATACAAAGGGCAACAAAGACAGCGATAACGAGGATAGGGATCCTAAGCCTGTTGCAAAAGATATTCCAGAGCAAGTTCTGAATATAAGCGATACAATCGTTATAACAGCATCGCAATTAGCAAGATATGCAAACAGCATCATAGAAGTTGTTTGTGAAACTGATGGAGTTGTTGAGGCAGTCATAGAAAATAAGAATACTTTAAAGATAACAGGTGTGGCATTAGGTGTTACTACGGTTAAAACTACTGAAAAAAATAGCAGGGGAAGAGTAAACGTTGAATTTGCTGTTCAAGTAGTAGATGAGACGTTAGATGCACATCAAGTGGAAGAAGTAAAAGAACGGCTGGAGTTGACAGTTCAGAAGGCCCATGGAAAAAACCAAATACCGACAATAGAACTTCCAAACACTGATTCCCTAGATTATTGTACTGAAATTATCTGGTCAGCGGATAATGAAAATTACATAAACATAGAGCAAGAGAGAGCAGTCATTTATCGCAGGGGTAAGGATAGTGGAGGTTCCAGTGGTGATGACCATCATGCGGCTATTCTGACAACAGAAGCGATCGTTTTGTTAAGCGAAGGTTGTGAAGATGAAGGCTCTGGTGAGGATGAAGGCTGTAGTGGTGATGGTGGAAAAACCATGATTGTTAATTTGAAGGCAGTCATCAAGAAAGGTGCTACACAGGATGAGAAGTTCTTCAAAGTCAACATACCATGGGGATGGGGAAAAGCAATAACCATTGGTGATAAGGGCAGTGAACATGATCATGACGAAACTGAAGAAAAGTCAGCTCCAATACCCAGAAACTTACCGGAATTAATTATGGAAATTGACCAAAACCCTGCGCTGATACCATCGAGGATATTGGCTCAATACGGTCATACCATACAAAATGTAAAAATAGAGAATGTCAAATTTGCATCAGGCGATGCTGTATCCATTGACCTTGCAACGGGAGATGTTGTAAAAGTGGATTTCTCTAAAGGCAATCGTTTAGATATCACTCCAATAAGTACTGGAGGTGCCAAACTCATCATTACACTTTTAAATGATCAGGGAGAAGATTCCACTATAGATCTAAATGTTACAGTGGAGGATGAAGGAGCAGTTACAGATGATATGGCTATAGAAGCAGCAAAGGAGCTCATCTATTTGAAACTGGATCTCAAAGGCGAAGGTCCAAAGCAGGATAACCGAATAAAGCTTCCAGGAACAGATCCATATGGATATGGAACGGGAATCACATGGACGACAGATAATGAGGATTTCATTACCATTGAAGGAGATGAGGCAGTTATCTATCGAAGAGGTCAGAGCGGTGAGGGTGGATGCGATGATGATCATGAAGAATCTGTAGCAGGTTTGTCACTGCAAAGCGCCGAAGACGAAGGCGGGTGCGGCGAAGATCATGAAGACAGCGAAGATTCAGAAGAAGGCGGGTGCGGCGAAGATCATGAAGACAGCGAGGATTCAGAAGAAGGCGGGGGCAAGAAGACAATAGTGGAACTAACAGCTACTATAACAAGAGGCGATGAAGAAATAAGTAGAAGCTTCAAAGTCAATATTCCATGGGGCTGGGGAAAAGCAATTACAATAGGAAAGTAAGATAATGAGAGTGTGGCAATTAATGCCACACTCTTTGTTGCTAGGAAGGTTCTCATAATATGTCATTCGTAATTAAAAGAGCTTAACAAGATTTCTTGTAAGCTCTTTTAATTAAACTAATTACCTAAAATTCTGGATAACATTGTATAAAACTCAGCCCTTGTAACTAGGTTGTTTGGCCTAAAGGTATTATCTGGACAACCTTTTACTATGCCTTGCTTGTATGCTGCCGATACATAGCCCTTTGCATTTTCATCGATTGAATCTACGTCTTTAAATGGTAGGTCTATAACATCAGATTTGTTAATACCAAAGGCTAGCATGATCATAACAAGAGCCTTTTGTTTAGTCAGGTTTTGAACATCTTTATATTCAACTTTTGAAGGATCAAAGTTCTCGTTTTTACTTGCTGTTTTAATTAACGTAAGAGCCTCTTCTTCGCTTATAAAGCTGTCAACATGTAATATCGTTTCATAATTATCTTTTTTGAAGATACCTTTTTTAATTAAGTTTGTCATATAATCCAATGACCAATGACCCTTGAAGTTTTTACTTATAACAAGTTCATTAAATGAATCTAATGTAAGTAATAAACTATCTGGTGCAATTAAGCTGCTGGCAACTTCAATTGTAGTATTTGAACTTGTATTGCTATTTTTACCTTTACTATTATCTTGATTGTCATTACGATCATCATCATTATCAGGAGTACCAGGATCAGGAGTACCAGGATCAGGAGTACCAGGATTAGGAGTACCAGGATCAGGAATACCAGGATCATAACCTACATACACATTCGTAACATGACGTTCTATAGTTCCATCTCTTGCAAGCCGAACTTCTTTGAGTAAAGCGCCATCTTCAGAGTCAGGATCAACAAGGTTTAAGTTATCCACATAACCTATAGGTGTTACTTCAAGAAGTAAATAACCACCGAGCTTGAGGGTCTCTTTACCTGGTAACCACTTAACTTTACCATCTGTTAATGTACCTACTCTTTTAGCTTCATCAACGAAAAAGAAATGATCCTTAAACCTATCAGCATATGGATTAGATATAATTTCTGCCTTTATTGCTGCTTCATTCGCTAATGAGTCAGAATCTTCACCCATGGACTCCAGTATCTTATCCATCCACAGATAGTCATGCCACATAGTTTGCTCTGCTGTTTTATCTGGTATTTCTCTGCCAAGTATGAAGATTAATCCCTCTGGACTATTTAAATATCCAGATTCATCTACCTCTGCAGTTACAGTTACGCCCTCATCAGGCACAGAAGGTGTAGCAGTGCCGACTTTGAAATTAGCTCTTAAGGTTTTTTCATCATCCAATGGGAAATTTGGATCGGTGCTCATTAATACAAAGTACATAGCACTATAACTATCGGTCAATTCAAAATTAGTTACATCAAGCAAGTTAAATATTGGCTTATCTATGCTGATTGTAGTCTCTCCATCACCTAGAGCCGGATCACTACTTTTTTCTTCAACTTTAACATAGTATTTTGTAGGCTCAGTGATATTAAGGGTTTCAACAAGAGCTGATGCATTTATATGTACTTCTTCTTTTGCGGTAAAGCCTTCTTCGGGCGCTTCACCATTCTCATAGCAAGCGAAGATATAAGATATTTCAACGGTCGGTGCAACAGACACTATACATCTTGCAATAAAGCCACCATCAACAGTTGTTACAGTAATTATAGCTGCACCTGGAGCCACTCCAGTTACAATACCATTTTCTACTGTAGCAATTGAACTATTATTTGAAGTCCAGATAAGATCTGGATTAGTTGGTGGGTTTGCATTTTGTGTTTTAATGGAGGCGGTAAACGTATAGTCTTCTCCAGTATAAAGTGAAAGTGTATTAACATTTAATGTTACACCAGTCACAGGATTTGCTGGAGGAGCACTTTTATCTACATTTATTATAAATTCTGCAGTTTGGGTTGTTCCAACTACTTTACCTGTAAGAGTATAACTATTATCTGGGTTTTCTTTTGGCACTGCAAATTTATAATCTACATATCCTACCCATTCAACGGGAACATCAATAACTTCTTCGTGATCAGGATACTCTACATCTATTGTTACCTTTTTAAGTAAAGAAATAATCTCACCTTTTATTGCTGTAACGGGAGCTAGTGCATGCATCGATATTATTTTGGGCACGATTACGGTACATACATCGGTAAAGTTACCTTCGGCAGTCTTTACAGTTATATGAGCTGTTCCAGGTGCTACTGCAGTAATTTCTGTTTCTAAGCTTAAGCTGCTACCAGAGACTGCAACAACATCTTCGTTATCTGACGACCAAGTTACGTTTTGATTATTTGCATTTTCAGGAATAATTTTAGCACGAATGTCTGCTGTTTCAGTACTAAATAAGTAAATTCTTTCATCACTTAATGATACACCTTTTACAGCTATACCTCCGGGTATAAGTTCATATGCTAATGTAGCTTCAACATCTTTATCAACGCCAATAAGACTTATATCTTCAGATGGAATTGTATATCCTGGCACTGCTTCACCGGTTAGTATACAATCACCGCTGGGTTCTGAGTGGAAGACTGCAGTATGATTTTGAGTTTTTACAACAGTATGAAGGTCTTCTCTTGTCAATGTAATATTTACTTCTTTGCCAATTTCAATACCAGTGACGTTTACATAAAGTGTGACAGTTCCTCCCTCTTCTGGTTGGGCCTCATCTTTTCCACCACCACTTGAGCCTTGACCTTGGCCAGATCCACCTTTATCAGAACCACTTCCTATGCCACCTCTATGGCCTGAGTCATTACCGCCTCCTCCTTCTTCGCCGGTACCACCTTCGTTGCCGCCTATTGCGTGCTCACCACTACCCCCTCCACTTCCTTGGCCGCCTTTTCCTTCAGGTGGACCGCCACCCATTTCTTTAAGTCCGTATGCAAGCATAGGCTGTACAAGGATTGATAATATAAGACATAGGGTCACTAGTATTGACAGAGCCTTTAAATTTCTCATAAGGCACCTCCTTTCCGTAATAGTATATGTACTAATATATTCCATATTCAAAAAAGATTTAGATTGCGGACAACATATTTTATTTATTTACAATATTTAAGTTTAGATCATGTGATTAACATAAAGAGAAATTACATTAGATTAAATTTAATGAAGGAATTTATAGAGATCGCAGCACTAAAAAAACTCCTTAAACCGAATAAAATCACATAATTTTCTTTCTTTTCATTACCGATGCCTTCTTAAGCAATGAAAATTTATTAAAAGTTCTATTATATTCCTTGAGACATACTTATAGAATAGAATATTTCGAAGTTAATTAGAAACTGTACCCCAAAAAAATATTAACTACGTATTGTTATAATATAAGGGGGTGTATCACCTTTATGAGTCTGACTTTATTGACTGGAGCCAACCCTTTCGCTGAAAGGTTAAAACGCATTAAGGAGGGAGACAAAAGAGAACGTGAGATGCTAATTGAGGAATATATGCCATTTGTTATAAAGGCAGTATCTTCGAAAACCAATCGTTATATTGAGAGGGAGAATAGTGAAGAATTCATGATAGGTTTGGAAGCCTTTGATGAAGCTATTGAAAAATATAACTCGGATAAAGGCGGATTTTTGAATTTTGCCATTATGGTTATCAACAGCAGGATAACAGACCATTACAGGAAAAATAGAATACGGAGCAATATTACATTAATGAGTGAGTTAAGTGATGTAGAATGCTGTAGTTTAATGGAGGACACCTCTGTAAATGATTGCATAGAAACTATGGAGCTTCAAATAGAACTACAAGAGTTAAAGAGGGGATTGGAGGGATTTGGCATAACATTCAATGAGCTGGTTGAAGAATCACCTAAGCACCGGGACACAAGGATTCAAGCTTTGCATATAGCCCATTACATTTATCAAAATGAACGACTTAAGGAACAGCTAATGCGAAGTAAAAGATTACCTAACACCGATTTGGTTAGAGAATTGCATGTTTCACGTAAATTATTGAATCGTAGTAGAAAATTCATCATTGCAACAGTGGTGATATTAAACAGTCAGCTAGAAGTCATAAAGAATTATATCTATTGTATGGAGGGGGGGGAGCCATATGATCTATAAAGGTCAGGTGATTGATATAGATGTAAATTATGTCGTAGTATTGACTGAGGAGATGGAATATAAGCGGGTATTGAGAAAGAATAGCATGTGCATAGGTATGTCAATAATGTTCGTTAAAGAAGATATTTATGTTAATCATACAGTAAATATGAAGGCTCTTTATAAAATAGCAGCAGTATTTATATTGATATTTGTTACTGTAGGAATGTTTGGTAGATTCAATTATATTGAAAACGTAACCGCTTCCATAGTATCCATAGATATTAATCCAAGTATTGAGCTCGGTGTTAGCCAAAACGGCTTTGTTACAGAGTTACAATCATTAAATGAGGAAGGAAGTTCTATTTTGAAAGAGATACAAATAGGCTTGGAAGTAAGTGAGACAGTCATAAACATTCTGAAAAATGCTTATGCAGCTCATTATTTGGATAAAGAAGATAGTAGTATTCTTATTGCTTTTGCAGCTTTGAATCAAAATAGCTATATGAAGATAGTAGATCAACAGGAAAAAATAGAGAACACTATTAATAGCTATGCGCAGTTCAAAAGCACAACAATCGAATATATATTTACTGAAAAGGATAGTATCAAAATTGCACATGAAAATGAACTTTCCATTGGACGCTTTGGACTTTATGAGAATTTAAAGGGTGAGAACCAAAGTATAACGGTGACAAGCATCAAGAAAATGCATATTGGTGAGCTTTTAAGAAGAAGAAATGGGGTAAATTACAAAGCGGTTGAGATTGATGCTGAAATAAAAGAAGATTTGGCTAGGCCATACCGTAATGGTATTAAGGATGAAAGCGATGCTACAGAGATTTTAGAGCCCAATGACAACGGAATAATAGATGGAAATAGTGGAGACAAGGGAAGGGTAAGAAAGGGATTGGAGAATCAAGGGAGACAAGAGAAGGTTGGAAACGAAAATCAGGAAATTCAAAATCCTGTTCAATCAGAAGAAATCATAGAGAAATTAGATGGTCAGCTTGAGGAAGTTCCTGAACCGGAAGATAAGAGTCAAAATCCTATAGACGAGGGAAGCGGACAAAAATATCAGAATGGCGATGAGGAGCATGATCAAAAAAGAGGTCTAAGTGAGAGCGTGGGTGGAGATATCAAGGGTGAGCCTAGGAAGGATGAAAACAATAGTAATAGATAAAAAATTGAGATATATTGCTAAGCTGATACCCAAATTATTATTCTTATGCGTATAACTATAGTAAAAATAAGGAGGTATCAATATGAGAAATGTTAAAAGAATGCTTGCTTTGATTTTTATCTTGTCCCTTGCTTTTACTGCTACTTTGGGAAATGTATATGCAGATAACTCTAGGCAGGGCAGGAACAGTGATCTAGTAGTATGTTCTGGAGATCGCGACCAAGACCGCTTGCAGAAGAAGGATGGAAGTTGCATTGATTGTCTTTACGATAATGAATGTGACAAGGACCGATTAAGGCTTCAAATTAACAAGGTTGATGCAATTGAGACATTAGAAATATTTGCATTGAATGATGAGCTTTTGATGGCGGTTGTTCAATGTAAATCAGAAGAAGAGTTATGGCCACTGATGGAGCAGATTAGACTTCGCATTAGAGAAGCCATAGAAGTTAATAAACTGGATGAACAAATAATGCTGCAGTATAAACAACAGTTAAAGAATATATTAGATAATGATATACTATGGAAGTTTCAGATGAAAGATCAAAATCGTATTCGAATGAGATTAAACTGGTTTATAGTAGAAACATAAATTTGACAAAGATATGAATGGAGATATGAAAATATGTACTAGGCAGTGCGTCCGAGCAATGTCGAAACATATAGTGGGTGGGAAACTATAGTGCTAGGCATCGCTCTCGCACTTAAGCACTTATTAAGATATTTTTTTAATAAGTGCTTATATTTTTCAACTGAGTACATTTTAGTTGCAAAGTTTAGTTCTTTATGCTTTTCGTGATTGGTAATTTAGTCTAAAAAAGAACCTCGACTCTTCGAGATTCTTTTTTCTTTGCTTTTCAATTTTTTCGCCTTTATACTCTATTCTTATCGTTTGTTGCTACCTTATCACGATCTCTGAAAAGCAGGCTGATACACCATACGCCAGCTATACCTACCAAAGTATAAACCACTCTGCTAAGAAGAGCATCCTGTCCTCCAAAAAGAGCTGCTACCAGATCAAACTGAAAAAGTCCGACCAATAACCAGTTTAACGCTCCCACAATGACTAAAACAAGTGCAAATTTGTCCATACAGTTCAAACTTCCTTTCTTATACATTATTTTACAGCATTTAATTCTGAGTGAATATGTATTATAAATTACCTATTCGTATCAACCTTTATAATAAGCTTCATAAAGATTTCTTTAGCTCGTTATAAATGTTATACAAATAATAATATATTATACGCACTTTAAAAATTATTATACTTTTGTAAAAAACTTTCATAATTTTGGTTAATTAAGATTCGGCATAAGGTTATGCTAAAATCTAACTTTGGTGAGCTTTATTTTGTATGTTATAATATTATGTAAACTCATTTTAGATAGGAGGTCTGTTATGAAAATAAAATACGATCAAATTTTGAAGGGCAGTATTGCGTTAATCATAACAGTAGCATGCTTGTTTATAGTACAAGCAGTATGGCAGAACTATGTTGTTGACTTGCCTATAGATAAAGCATTAAATGATATTGATGGAGTTCTTAGTGTAACTATGGATGATGGTCATAAAATGAATGAAAGCACAGCTATATATGTTACACTGGACAATACAGCCAATCTTCAAAAAACTTACAAAGAAATCAGCACGAAAATTGAACAGACTCTAAAAGGAAGAGAATATACTCTTGAAATAAAAGATAACCGCTCTCCTGAACTAGAGCAAGCATACTATGACATACATTACTACATTCAAAAGTCAATCGTAGATGGTGATTTTCCACAGCTCGAAGTAAAAGTCAGTGAAAAAGCTGATTTAGCCGGAGCAGCGGCAAAGGTTTATGTAGATGAACAGAATATATACCTACAGCTTGTTAAAAACAACAGTTTTCTATATTCTGTAGTAGCCCGACAATCTGATCAGAAAGGAGGGAAGCTTTGATGAAAAATAAGGAAATAATCTTAGGAGCAGGGTTGGGTATACTTTTGTTCCTTATGCTTCAAGGTGTGGATATTCTTCCTATAGTGTTCTTAATAGGTATAGTCGGCACAGTATTCTATTTTAACTTTAACAAGCAGCGTGGTAAAAGCAGCAGCTTCGCTTCTGTAGAAAGAAATACCTGTACAATTTCCTTTGATGATATAGGAGGCCAGGAGGTTGCCAAAAACGAACTCATTGAGGCCCTCGATTTCATGAAAAACGATGAAAAATTAAGGCTTTTAGGAATACGTCCCTTAAAAGGAATACTACTCAGTGGACCTCCCGGTACAGGGAAAACTTTGTTGGCTAAAGCTGCTGCCCAATTTACAAACTCAGTATTCTTGTCTGCCAGCGGCTCAGAATTCGTAGAAATGTATGTAGGGGTAGGTGCACAGAGAGTACGTAGACTTTTTGATCAAGCAAAAGAAGCAGCAAAAAAGCTTAAAAAGTCTAGCGCTGTTATATTTATTGACGAAATAGAGGTGCTTGGAGGAGCAAGAGGGCAGAATCATGGAAACCAGGAGCATGAGCAGACCTTGAACGAGCTTCTAGTACAGATGGACGGCATATCCTCTGAGGGCGAAGTAAAAATACTGATAATCGGCGCTACAAATCGAGTTGATATGTTGGATTCAGCCTTGCTTCGTCCTGGTAGGTTTGACCGCCAGGTAAAGGTTGATTTACCTGATAAAAAAGGACGCTTGCATATTCTAAAGCTGCATACTAGGAATAAACCACTTGCAGCAGATGTATCCATTGGTAGTTTGGCCAAGGACACCTTCGGATTCTCAGGTGCGCAGCTAGAGAGTGTGACGAATGAAGCCGCCATACTAGCAATGCGTGATGCCTCAGAAAATATTACATCTAGTCATTTCAGAAGTGCTATCGAAAAGGTAATGATGGGTGAAAAGCTTGATAGGCTTCCAAGCAAGGAAGAAAAGCACAGGATAGCAGTGCATGAGTCAGGTCACGCTTTAATTGGTGAACTTAGACTTCCTGATTCTGTCGCTAGTGTTAATGTGGCATCCCGAAGCAATGCCTTGGGCTATGTGCGTCAGACACAGGAAAATGATATGTACCTATATACCTGTGATTACCTTAAGTCAAGAATTGCCGTGGCTTTGGCTGGTGTTCTAGCTGAAGAGCTGATATTTGGAAACAGAAGTACAGGTGGTTCCGGTGATTTTAAGCACGCCTCCGACATGGCAAAGCAGATAATATACAGTGGAATGTCCGAGCTTGGGATTATCTCTGTAGAGGACATCCCAAGAGATCAACTTTATTCAGCTATCACATTGATTCTGCGAGAGGTAGAAAATGATACACGCAACCTGATCTCAGAGCATAAGAGCGTTTTAAAGAAGGTAGTTGAGTTATTGCTGGATAAAGAAACAATATCAGGTGATGAATTAAGATTTCTATTAAAAAACTCAAATAGTACAGAGTGTGCCTAGAGAAAAAATAGAGAGTATCGCAAGATTGCTTTTCAGAGCTATGTGCCACAAACCCTACTTAAGCACTTATTAAGAACGTTACTTAATAGGTGCTTATTTTTTTTGCCATAAAAATAAGGGATGTTCATATAACGATAATAATATAGTAAATATCAATAATATTTTATTGTAAAACGATAAATAATATGTTAAAATTAAATTAATAATAAATAAATGAGGTGCTTTTTATGAAACGTGGGTCAACACTATTTTTAAGGATGGCTGTTTTCCTTATTGGAACTCCAGTTCTGGCTTTGTCTGTATATGGACTAATTTGGTTAGCTAATAATCCAGCAAATCCAGATTATGCCCATATGTTATATCCCATTGTAATAGGTATTTATGTATCAGTAATACCATTTTTCGCTGCATTGTATCAGGCTTTTAAACTTTTAAGCTATATTGACAACAACCAAGCTTTCTCTGAATTATCTGTTAAAGCTCTAAAGAAAATCAAATTCTGTGCAATGACAATCAGTGGTTTGTATGTGGTAATTTTGCCATTTGTTTTTCTCGTAGCACAGCTAGACGATGCACCAGGCCTCATCATAGTCGGTATGGTTCCTGCTTTTGCTTCAATGGTGATTGCGGTCTTTTCTGCTGTTCTACAAAAGCTTTTAAAAGATGCCATAGATATAAAATCAGAAAATGATTTAACGGTGTGAGGTGAATGATATGGCAATTATAATCAATATT
>JAQSXJ010000167.1 GCA_029256725.1 Anaerocolumna sp.
AGTGCCCAAATCGTATTCAACAAATGATATTTCTTAATCATCAAAAAGGTTGGAATCATACCTCCATTAAAAAGCATTGCAAATATCAATATGTTCATGTAAATATTACGACCTCGAAATTGACGATTATTCTTCGAAAGAGAATAAGCCATAGTAACCGTCAATACCGTATTAAATATGATTGCAAGTATGACACGTACAATTGAGATAAGAAAAGAACGCCAATATTGCTGATCAGATAATATCTCTTCGTATGTAACTGTATTAAATCCAATTGGTATCAAGGATACCATATTACCTTGTACTGCCGAGGCTTTTGAAAATGAGATTGCAACAATGTACCATAAGGGTAAAAGACAGAGCAGCCCCAAAGCAATAACTATAACATATATCATGAAAAAACCACTTTTCCCTACCAGATTGCTTCTTTTCATCTTTTGCTCCCTTTTTAGAATATTTTACTGTCGGTAAACTTCTTTGCCAAACCATTAGCGGTCATCATTAAGACAAATGCGATTGCAGATTTCATTAATCCGATCGCTGTACCAAAACTGTATTGCATACCATTCAAACCGACTCGATAAACGTAGGTATCAATAATATCACCTGTCTCATAAACTGGTGCTGTATATAGATTGTATACCTGGTCAAACCCTGCATTCAGTATATTTCCCAAGCCCATTGCAGCCATTAAGATAATTACTGAACGCATTCCTGGCAGCGTCACATGAAATACCCGTTTCCACCAATTAGCGCCATCAATCTTAGCTGCTTCATGTAACCCAGGATCAATTGCTGTTAATGCTGCCAAATAGACGACCGAATTATATCCAAACTCCTTCCAGATATCGCTACCAATGAGCAATGGCTGAAATAGACTGCTGTTTCCAAGAAAGTTAATACTGGTTCCTAAAAAAGCATTCACAAATCCATCCAGATTGAATAGGCTCTTAATTGCAGATGCAAGTACTACCCAGGAAAGGAAGTGTGGTAAATATACGATGGTCTGTACCGATTTTTTTAACCATTTAACCCTGATTTCATTTAATAAAATAGAGAATATAATCGCCATGAGTGTTCCAAATACGATCTTTCCGACTGCTAACACAAGCGTATTCTGGAAGATTTCAATGCCATCTGGGATTTGAAACAAATATTTATAATGCTTCAGTCCAACAAAATCAGACCTGAAATACCCTTTTGCAGGCTTATAATCTTGAAACGCCATGATGATGCCAAACATTGGAATTATATTGAATAAAACTACAAAGATCATGCCTGGCAACATCATTCCGTGATAGAACACTTCCGAAGCAATATATTTCTTACCTGCTGATTTCTTGATTTTCATGCTACTTCATCTCCTAATAAACAATGCTTCGGAGTTTCCCCATCGCATTCTTATAATCCATATCTATTATCGATTCGTATAATATTCCTGAAGCTCATTAATAATCTCTTCTCCACCAAAGGAATTCCAATCCTCTACAAATTGATCAAAGTAATTAATTGGCTCTTCGCCTGTAACGATTTTTATGTAAGCCTTTAGCTCAAGTGTATCAAGTGCGGCCTTCTTTTGTTCCATTGTTGGCAATGTTGGTGGATATAATGGTGACATCCAGTCAGAATTACCATTTGCCTGCAGCGCTCCAATGGAAGCTCCTAAACCTACGATACGAGAATTATAAGCTGCCCAGCCGGCACGGGTATCCTCTGTTACATTCTTAGGATCTTTCAGATACTCCATCATTGCAGTTGAAGTATTTTTATTTTCTGCTGTTGTTGTTTGTTCTGGTGTCATTTCGCCGTTCAGAACAGCCTGGTGTTCTTCAAAATAAGTCTGTGGTGTATTGGATGGTAAGCATTCCAACTGGAATGGTCTAGTGAAGTTATCACCGCCATCAGTTACAAATTTCATTACTTCCGGTGCTGTTTCTTTGGTTGCTCTTGCAAGATCATCATAAATAACATTCATAATTTTAACTGCTGCTTCTGGATGTTCATAACCCTTTTTCACAACTACGAAGTTGCTGGCGTTATTCTCATGGAAGGTATTTACGATACCTTTGCTGTCTTTTACTGTATATGCAATATATTCCGCTTCCGGATGTGCATCCTTAACATGTGAAAATCTCCAGTCAGGCATATGCCATGCACCAAAAGTGATACCAAGTTTATTATCAATAAGAAGTGAGGTTACATCATCATAGGTTCTTGTTCCGAACTGAGGATCCAATAATGTTGACCAACTAACGGTTCCATCCCCATTGTCAATCCATTTATCTACATATCCGCCATTTGCATTGGCAAAGCATTCGCTGTCACCAACACCATCGCTAAGAGAAATACCAATGGTACCATTGCCAGATACATCTGAGTCGACAAATTGTTTTGCAACCTTCTCAATATCCTCTACTGTAATGCAAAGGTCCCCATCTTCATCCGGGTTGAGATTTAATTTATCCAACCAATCTTTTCTAACCCAGCAGAGTACAGGAACACTATTATCCGCATTCGTTCCCGGTAAGGCCATCATTTTTCCATCAAAGGTAACCATATCTACGGTACGACCGTCATAGGAATCGTAAAGACTCTTATAGTAGTCAGATGCATATTTATCATAATACTCTGTCATATCATAGATTAAATCATTTTCAACCAAGTCTACCAGAGTATCATAGTTTGTTACTGTAAACATTTCTGGGATATCTCCTGATGCTGTAGCTAAAGCGATTTGATTTTTATAATCATCACCATCTGCTTCGATGACATCCTTAAAAGAAATATTCAGTTTTTCTTTTACATATCTGGTATATGGATTGTTTTCAAATGTATCACCCTTATATAAAGTCGAAGCAGTATGCTGGGAAGCAAGTCTGCCAATTGTAATTGTTAGTTCTTCCTCATAAGGTTCATATGCAAGGTTAACCGGTTCACCTGAGGTTTCCTCTGTTTTTGCTGTTGATGTGTTCGTTTCAGTAGTACCGCTTGTTTCCTTTGTGTCCTTTTTTGAACCACAGGCTGACAGTGATGCAACCATGGTGATGATTAATAACATTGAAAAAATCTGTTTCACTTTCCAAACTTTCTTCATTATAATCCTCCTAATGTGTATCATTGAATTAATCATTAGCTAATGACGTTAACAAATACATCCTAACATTCCTACTTGCATCTGTACATAATAGTATTTTTGGATTTATAACACTTTTTTAAGACCTTAATTAATTTGTATTGTACTTATTGTATACTTTGCTATAATTGCATAGGAAAGTTTAAGTTTAGAAACTAAACTTTAAATTTCCGTATCAAAATACAATAAGTATGGCAAACAAACTATACCCCTTGTGGAGGTTTCTATATATTATGACATATCATATGCTAATAGCAGAGGATGAATTAGAAGAATTTCAACTAGTCCTTTACTTATTAAAACAACTTAACATCGATTCCTTATTTCAAATATCGCATGCTTCCAACGGGAAACAAGCCTTGAGTATTCTAGAGGATACACCGATCGATCTTTTATTAACGGATATCGAAATGCCTTTTGCAAACGGTCTTCAGATCGCTTCCTGTGTTCGCCAGAAGAATCCCGACCTGCCGATCATATTTTTTAGCTGCTATGATAACTTTTCCTATGTTAAAACAGCTTTATCCATTCACGCTTGTAATTACTTGTTAAAGCCGTTGGATCCGATGGAATTTCAAAAGACGATGCTACATGTAATTGATCTCTTACATGCAGCAGAAGCAAATAAGAAATCGTTAGAATCACGCAGCATCGCCATCAAAAACCACTATCTATATTTGATGTTAAATCGTATGCCTTTCCCGGATTTAAGTTCCTTAGAAGCAGAATCTGACTTTTCCTTTGTAAATCATTATTCTCGCGTCTTACTCATTCATTTCGAAGAACCGTTCTTTGATTGTGATGCCATGACATCAAATAAATTTATCGAAAGCTTGCATAAGTCATTCCAGATTCCCTTTGATTTTTTGAATCTGGATGCTTCCCAATCCATATTGTTACTCAATGATTCTGTGGAGCATACAACCTCTTATCTTTTTGATACCTGTCAAAAGGTGCAAGCTCGCATCTATGAGCTATATCATACAAATTGCTATATTGCTATTAGCTCCCTGCTATCATCTAACTATTTCCTTGCAGATGCATATGAAGATATGAGCAGCTTAGTCGAAACCAGATTTTTTTCAAGCGATCAATATGTTTTTATAAAAGAAACTCCACAAAATTATTCGTCCGATAAGCCAGATTTCTATTCGGAACTTCTTGCCGATATTGAAGCAGATATTGATTCAAACAATATGAAGAAACTGACTTATGATATCACATGTTTAAACCGTTCCTTTGAACAGTGTAAAAGCATTTCCCATATTTATGTACGCTTCACCTATTCGAAGCTTATACAAATACTCTATAAAAATCAGCCTCGAGCAGAATTAATGAAGGATATTGAGCAAATCTTCTACTGTTCCTCTATCTATGAGATCGAAAAGATTGTAACGGTTGCTATGTCTAAACTACAAACGAAGGACAGCGGGAAAATCGAGAATACCAAACATGCCATCCATTTGGTAAAACAATATATCTCAGCTCATTATAATGAAGAAGAAATTACATTGAAAGAACTGGCCGATGTTGTTTATCTCAACGCCAGTTATCTAAGCACTCTATTTAAGGCTGAGACTGGTAGCGGTATTAATAAATACATAAAAACAGTCCGCATGGAAAAGGCAAAGCAAATGCTTCGGCAAACGAATATGAAAATAAGTGAGATAGGCGCAGCGGTTGGATTTCATAACAATTCCTATTTTATTAAAAGCTTTCATGAGTATTATGGAGAAACTCCAGAAAAAATGCGTCAGAAATGATGAACAATATATCATCCGATGTAAATGCACCATTTTGCAGATTCGTTGTATGATTTCATGCCGTCACGTTATACCATAGATATTGGAGGTTATTATGAAAACAATCTATACTTTCTATCAAAATCTTAAATTCAGAAAAAAGATAATCATTCTTTGTTTTATTGTAAGCTTTATTCCAATTTTAATCTTAGGACTGTTTTGCCTTGTTCAAACACGTAAATTACTAATCTCAGATGAAAAAGTGTATCTAAATAATATATTAGAACAGGCAAATTCCTCCCTCGATCACAATCTGACTCTGCATGAAAATATTATCAATATACTAGCATGGGATGAAGCAATACAAGCCGCTGCTGATACCGAATATACCAGTAATTATGATATGTTTATTGCGTATCGGGAAATATTTGATTCAAAATTTCTGATGACTCAGGCTATGCACAAAGAAATAAAT
>JAQSXJ010000168.1 GCA_029256725.1 Anaerocolumna sp.
ATCTCTTTGCTGCACTGCATCCCACAAAGGAAGCTCAAGTTCTACACATGTCATTCTATATCCTGCTCTTACAGAAAGTCTTTGTGCTCTTAACAGACCCTTAACATCTAATGACTTATCATTTTCAACAAAGGCAAATACATTTAATGTTGTAAGATTGCATAATCCTTTTGAATCAAGAAGAATTTCCCCACATGGATTTACACCATTCATGTTTGGTCTTCGCTTGGATGCTGCTTCTGCATTAATCCAGCCAGGTTCGCCTGAATATCTCATTTGCTCTATCTGCCAATGCAGCATATCTCTTGTTGGCCTGCTTTTATAATAAATGGAGTTATTGCTCATTTGTCTATGGATAATTTCCTTATCTACTGTCCATTGCCCATCGACTTGCTTATAGATGTTAGATTTTGCTTCTATACATTCTCTATCATCAGCATCCAATAATGCAATTTCGGCAGTCCTTCTCACTCCACCTACAACAACATTTTCACCTATTATATTTGCGACATCTAGACAATCTATAGGTCTTAGCTTCACTCTCTTCGCATCATCTAGGGTACCACGTTTCTTTATTACTTTGTCAATCTTCATAAACATATTCTTTAAACTAGTATGTCCGCTTGCAGTTCCTCCAAAGTTCTTTAGCTTTTCTCCCTTTGGTCTTACATGATCATAATCCATGATAATCGTCTTTACATCTCTATACTCACTGCTGTATATGAGCTTGAATAAGAAATCTAAAGATTGTATCCAGCCTTCTTTACTATCACCAATTGTAACCTTTGCAGTATTCTTGTAGAAAAATTCTAAGCTGGTGCTGTCTTCTCTTTCTTTATATGGCATCGGACTATAGTCTTTATGTACAATTTCAAAATCAGTTCTAACCTTAGGTATCTTAGCAACATCATCCTTAAGGATTCTTACTCCAACTCCTGAACCAATCATTAAAAGATAGAAAACATCTCTGAATGCTTCAAAGCTGTCGATAATCTGGAAGGAACAATTATAGTTTGCCATTGGGTAATGCTTAGCAACATGTGTATTTCCCACCCAAAAAGTTCTACCAGAAAGAAATTGCTTCAGATTATATATGTTTTCAAACAATTCCTCTGCTTCTGCTTTTTTTGTATGTACAAGACTGCAATTATATTCAACAGCACGTCTTACTGTTTCCCACCAATATTCTCTTCTTTTTTCATCATCTAACCATCTTGAGTACGTTCTGTAATATACAAAATTACCCAACTGATTCATTGGTGATGGCTTATGCTTATATCTACTAATAAATTCATCTGTAAGCATCCTATCATCGCTTTTCTGTCTTGAATCTCTCGTTTTTGACTGCTCACTACGATAAATAATGTACTGCTTAGCAACATCTTTTCTGTTGCTTTCCATCAGCTCAAACTCAACAATATCTTGTATCTCTTCTACATGGACAGGAGAATCCAAGGCTTTTACCTTTACTTCAATCCGCTTTGCAAGGTCCTCACTTAATGTTTCATCGACGCCAAGCTTCGTTTCTGACATAGCTCTTTCAATAGCAACTCTAATTTTGCTTTTCTCGTATTTTACAATAGTATCATCCCTTTTTACTACTTTAATCATAAACACCCCTTTATCAACATATTACAAACTGTGCTTTCTAAATATCTTAATGAATCGTCAGAACAATATTTAGTGTCCACAAGCAATCTACTGTACTATATATTGTATCATAATCGAATTTCAAGTACAATTTAGCTCTCTAGTAGAATTTATCAAAAAAGGACCATTTAAGTAAAAGAGAGATAAGCAGCTTTACTTATCTCTCTTTTTATTTAATTCTTAATCAATCCACCTTCTGTATAACGGTTCGATGCATTCCATAATATCCATTCTTTTACACCTGCATCATTTGTAGCCTTGATCTGAGCTCTAATTTCTGCCGGACCATATCTTTTATACCTTGGCAGATAAACAGCTGAAAAATCTTGCAGCCAGGGTCTAAGCTTGGCTATGGAATTTTGATTATTATCTAATCTTTCCTGGGCCTTTTTCATGCTAAAGTTAACGATTTTATAAGGTTCAAAATCTGGTTCAGCAACACCATAGCTGCCTTTTCCATAATGAGATGGATATACCATTGGGCAAATTACATCCACACTCTCAGACAAATACTCCAGCTGCTGACCTATATTCATATCATTTTGTGCTGTTGTCACCAATCCAAACACATCAGCAGATGTTACTGCCCCCATATCAGATAGTACTTCTCTTGAATATCTAAGAAAATCTCCAATTGCCTCAGCCTTATTTTTACTCTTTAAAGCACCGTAATCTATCAATTTTATATTGCCATCTGTAGGAAAGCGTACATAATCAAACTGAATCTCTTCAAATCCTTTTACAGCAGCTTCTTCAGCTATATCTAATATATAATCCCAGGATTCTTTATTGTAGGGATTTAGCCACGCCTGACCGTTCTTATCTCGCCAAACAGTACCACTTGCAGTTTTTACAGCTAAATTGGGGAACTTACTGGCGGCTTTATTATCTTTAAAAGTAACTACTCTTGCAATGGTGTATATATTTTTCTCTTTTAAATACTTCAACACTGAATCTATATCTTGTATAATAATGTTATTATTTGCACCACTAAACTGCACATCTGGTAAATCCGTCTTATACAATACCATTCCTTCATCGCTTTTTACATCTATAACTACTGCGTTTAACTCAGTTTCATCTATTAGCTTAATTAATCCATCAAATTTTTTCTTGTTTGATACTGTATGCCCAGTCATATATATTCCACGTACTTCAGTATGATCTTTCATCAATTCCCAAGTTGGAGTAGTCTGATCCAAATAACCATGAAGCTGAAGAGTTTGAGCAGCATAGTTCTTATTATTTACTTCCTCTCCACTTATCCCAGGTAACATAATCATAGCTAATAACGCTATTGAAACTACAAAACCTTTAACAAATAATTGTCTTTTAATCATGTCCTTTATCCAGCTCCTTATGATGTCTTTTATTATTCTTTCATTGGTCAATTTCAATATTCGACATTATTTTATCTTTCATAGTTATAATAGCAAAATATGAAGATTTGAACAATCAAAAAACGAAAAAGGAGAAAAACAAATGTTTCTCTCCCT
>JAQSXJ010000080.1 GCA_029256725.1 Anaerocolumna sp.
TTCAAATGATGGTTAGCCATAACAGCCTCTGCCGAAATAGGCTTTCCAAGAAACAGCGTCAGCAGATCCAAGGAATGTACTGCCTGATTTATGAGAGCACCTCCTCCCTCTGTCTTTAGAGTTCCTCTCCAACCACTTTCTGTATAATATTCCCGTTCTCTGCACCAACTGACAATTGCTCTTCCTCCTTTTACCCTTCCTGTGATTCCCAGTGAGAAAAGCTTCATTGCAGCAAGGGTTCCCGGATTATACCGGTTCTGAAAACAAAGTCCCAGTCTTCCCTTTGAATTTTTTACTGCTTCTTTAAGAATCCCATACTCCTCATAATTCATAACCGGAGGCTTTTCCATAAATACCTGCATTCCCTGTCTCAAAGCTTCTTCTGCCATGGGGATATGAAGATAGTGAGGAGTACAGATATGAACTATCTCCGGTTTTACCGTATCTAACAGTTCTTCCATAGAGATGTAAACTTCTGCCCCGTACTCATCTCCAAGGCTTACCGCCCGCTTAAGGCAGGTATCTGCCACACCGGCAAGTCTGACGCCTGACTGCCTGGCAATGCAGGCAGCATGCACCTGCGCAATATTACCGCAGCCGATAATTACTGCCTTTTTACTTTCAGCCATTACTATTACCATAGCTGCCACTGGTATCAAAGGTTATATCCTTTACCTTCTCCTTTTGGACAGTTGCCTTTCTCCTCTTATTTAATTCTTCCAAGAACAAATCCTCATCTATTGGCAACGTAACCGGCTTCTTCAACCAGGAGGAGAGATGCATGGCATTAGAAAGCATTAATCCCCTAATACCCTCTCTTCCGTCTGCTACCAGAGGAGCACCGGATAAAATTCTTTCAGCAAAAGCTTTTAACACTCCTTTGTGCTGAGGATTATCTCCCGTTATTTCTTCCTCCCTGTAAGCTCCCTCCGGTTTCTTAAAGCCTTCTGTTGCATGAAAACAATATTCTCTCTCGCTTACCTCAAGTTCATAGATAGTAAGTTTATCATTTTCACTAATCAGCTTTCCCTTTTCCAACGTAATTTCCAGGCGATTGGTTCCCGGTGCATCACCGGTTGTCGTAATAAATACTCCGGTAGCACCGTTTTCAAACGTAAAATAGGCCGTTACATCATCCTCCACCTCAATATTATGCCATTTACCGTTATGGCAGAAAGCCTGAACTTCCTTTGGTAAACCACAGATCCATTGGAGCAGATCTAAATTGTGTGGGCATTGGTTTAACAGTACACCACCGCCTTCCCCGTCCCAGGTTGCCCGCCATTCACCGGAATCATAATAAGCCTGCGTACGATACCAATCAGTTATTATCCAGTTCACCCTTTTGATTTCACCCAGGCTCTTATTGTCAACCAGCTCCTTCATTCGGCGATATACCGGATTGGTTCTCTGATTGAACATCATAGCAAACACCAGGTTATATTTATCTGCCTCTTCATTCATCCTTTGAACCTGTTTTGTATAAACACCGGCAGGCTTTTCGCTTAAAGCATGAAGACCATGGCGAAAAGCACTTATTACAAGGTTCGGATGCTGGTAATGAGGCGTTGCCACCAATACTGCATCACACGCACCGGAGGCAATAAGTTCCTCTCCTTCTTTATAAACCTTAACAGCCTCTCCAAATTCTGTGACAGCCCATTCTCTTCGGCTTTCCTTTCTATCCGCAACTGCTGTAAGCACAAGCCCTGGAATTTCTCCCGCTGCTATGGAC
Organism: Anaerocolumna sp.; assembly: GCA_029256725.1. Lineage (GTDB taxonomy): Bacteria > Bacillota > Clostridia > Lachnospirales > Lachnospiraceae > Anaerocolumna. The sequence goes on from JAQSXJ010000080.1 coordinate 1,736, forward strand.
TTTGCATGTGAGCTTCCCATATTTCCGATTCCGATTATACCCATTCTTATCTTATCCATCCATGTACCTGTCAGGCATTGTAATTTACAGTTTATTCCTGTATCTAGCAATTCTAATAAGCAACAAAGCCTGATTTCCTTTCTATTATTTTTACTCCTTGCACAACACAGTCCTGGCTTCAATACTGCTGAAATTATACAGAGTAAAAGAATCTGAGTGTTTAGCCCTTCAAAAATTAGATTATTTCAATTTACACCACTTTATTTAACCTCATCTGACCTGCCTGTAATAACGTAGGACTGCTATTGATTAAATATAACTGCCTGCAAATGTAAGTATTGCATTACATAATGCTTATATATTAACGGTATCCTAGCCGGCTTACATTGTCATAGCTTTGTTTTAAACAGTCAAAAGGACTTGTTTGACAGTTATCCTGCTCTACTAAAATATATTTACAGTTGGTTTCTTCCAGCGCACGAAGGATGCTCTCAAAATTTAGGTTTCCTTCCATAACCGGTGCCATAACAGATACCCCGCCTGATACTGCCATATCCTTTAAGTGGACGCAGGGTACTCTGTCTTTCAGCTTCTTTATCCATTGAACTGGATCTGCCCCTGCTGCCTGAACCCAGTAAGTATCCAGAGTAATCCCCATCTCTTCCTCTGTAAAACCACTTAACAACTGTTCCAAAATTGTAACACCATTAATTTTCTCAAACTCAAAATTATGATTATGATACATAAAGAGCTTACCCGCTGCCGCTATTTTCTTTGCAGGTTCCTTAAAATCCTCCTGAAAGTAAGAAAGCCAGCAGGCATTGCGATATTTTCCAGGCATGGAACCAAGTCCGATATAGGAACATCCATATATATCATGCTCCTTTATCAGTTTCTCTGTGTCATACAGTATTCTGTTAACATCAATATGGGTCAGTACTATCTTAAGCTCATAGCTGTCGCAAATTTCTCTGATTCTTTCCGGTCTGATTTCCTTTCCTACTGCTGATAATTGCACAGAACGGTAACCGATATCTGCAATCTTTTTTGCGGTTCTCTTAAAGTCTTCTTCTGTCTGAATAAAATCCCTTACAGTATATAATTGTGCTCCCAATTCCATCTTTCTTAACCCTCTCTCTTTTTCTATTTGACTAAATTCTAACGTATCATGCCAAATAACTCCATTGCAGATAGGGATATTTATATTGCAAATATAGCGGTCATCAGATATAATCAGTTTAACTTAAGCTTTAAATTATTTCACGCAATAAAGCACCGGGATTGTTATGCTTTAAGAAGACCAAAACTTAAATCACCTTATATAGTTTAGATGATTATTAGCAGGAAGGAGAACAATAGCCATATGGCTTCACTGGCACAGATTACTACCGAGCATGTGATATTCGGCTATAGCAATTCCACACAGTCGAGTACAGATTACGCACTCCATTGCCATAACTTCTATGAAATCTATTACTATATGGAAGGGGATGTAGATTATCTGGTAGAAGGGATACATTATAAACCCTCACCTCATAGCCTGCTGCTCTTAGCGCCTAATGTTTTTCACGGTGTAAGGGTAAATACCGGGAAGCCCTATATCCGCGTTGCCCTGCATTTCTTTCCTGAGGCGCTCTCCCTGGAGAGACGGGCTATGCTGCTGTCTATTTTCCCCGGTACATCCAAGGCAAATGCAAAAGAAGTATATTATACCGATAATGTAAAGGAGAAGATCTTTCCCCAAATGGAGGCACTAATCGACTGTGCAAGTCTTTCAGAATCCCTTAAAAACTCTCTGCTGCCTGTATATTTGGAGGCATTATTATCAAGAATTCTGTCTCTAAGTAAAGAAAATGGAGAAGTACACAGAAATAGCAATGGTTCAGAAACCATTCAAAATGTTATCAACTATCTAAACAGACATTATACAGACCGTATAACGCTGGACTTAATTGCAGACAAATTCTGCATCAGCAAACATCATCTTAATAAGGTATTTCGAAAAGCAACAGGTACTACACTTTGCGATTATCTTACCTATAAGCGTATCATTTATGCGAAGCAACTGCTTATGGGCGGACACAGTGCAGAAGAAGCAGCAGGAAAATCCGGCTTTACAGACTATTCTGCCTTTTACCGGGCATACCTGAAAATAACCGGTAACAGTCCCGTAAAAGACCGCGGTGCCCTGCCTTCTCTGATACGCTAGAACGGATTTATCTCCCCTCATGCAGAACTGAACCTTCCTCCTTAAGGGAGAAAAAGCATTATGAGGGTTGCTTCCTGGTAGTGCAATTAGAGTGTCAAACTATGATTATCTGAATACCTTAATAAATGAAGCTCTCTTCTTATGAAGGAATCAGAGACCGCCATGGAAAAGAAGAAAACCGTAAGTTTATGTATGATTGTGAAAGATGAGGAATGGATACTGGATCAGTGTCTTGGCAGTGTGTCAGAAATTGTAGATGAGATTATAATTGGCGATACCGGATCTAAGGATAATTCCAAAGTAATTGCCGCCAGATACGGTGCAACTGTTTTTGATATAAAATGGGAAGACGATTTCGCTGCTGCCAGAAATCAGACACTAGAGAGAGCCACCTGCGACTGGATTCTGTTACTGGATGCAGATGAACTTTTTCGAAAGGAAGATTTAGAAAGCTTCTATGCTCTTTTAGACAGCGAGGAATATGATGGGTATCATTTTACCTTGTATAATTATTATACCGTAGAAAATATAAAGGATTATTCCGTTCACTATGCCTTCCGCATGGTCAGGAACACTGGAGAATACTATTTTGAAGGACGAATTCATGAGCAGATAAATAATAGAAATGGAAACCTTGATTCCTCCCGCTTTATACTGGCTGAGGTTACCTTACTCCATTACGGATATACTGATAAGATTATTCAACAAAAAGAGAAACATAACCGAAATATGCCCTTATTAAAGAAGCAATTGGAGGATAATCCGGAAGACCCCTATTATCTCTTTAACCTGGGAAATGAATATATGGCACAGAGTGATTGTAACAATGCTCTGCCCTGTTACCTGAAAGCTCATGAGAAGAAGGCCCACGCCCAGGCTTATTTTCCTCATGTTTATTACCGGATAATCCTGTGCTATATGACACTGGGTGACAGTGCCAATGCTTTACTATTTGCTGAGGAAGGGCTTGTAGCTTATCCCACCTGTACAGATCTTGAGTATTTAAGAGGAAGTATTTATAAATCAAACCACCGTTACCTACTTGCTGTCAGTGCTTTAGAACACTGTCTTGCTATGGGTGAAGCCCCTAATAGTCTGAAGTTCTCTGTAGGTTGCGGAACTTATCGAGCTTACATTGCCTTAGGTGAAATCTATTACGAAGAAGAAATTTATCAAGATGCTCTGGATTACTATGCAGAAGCCTTGTCATACTCAGAAGCCCCTGATATATTACTTCCCCTGGCCAAGTGTCTGTATCCACTGTGTAAAGACCGTCAGGAGTTCTTTGACAAGCTGCTTGCGTATATTAAAGCTGACAGCCTCGAAGAAAAATACCTTAGAGCCGCTGATATCCTGATTGATTTAAGACTGTATGCCTTGGCCCATTATGCTTTGTCTTTGGGGCATTTTACACAACATAATAACAGAGAACTCCTTTTGGTATCCGGTAAGCTTTCTTTTTATCTGCATCTATATGATAATGCACTCGATACTTTTTCTGCTCTTTATAACATGACAGCGATTACCCTGTCTGAGACTGATACAGAAGAAATATTTGCTTATTATCTTTTATCCCTTTTACTTACACCCACCCAGGATTCAGATAGAATCCATACCTTACTTGATAACATGCCAGAACAACTTAAAGGTACTTCGCTGTTTCTGTTAGAGCAATTATATCCCTTAGAATTTCATATTGAAACTTCAAGTTCTTATCAATACAACTTTCTTTATAATATCCTTGAAAAGCTTATTAAGGCTAATGAAAATGCCTATGTTGATAAGTTGATTGCAGCACTGCCTAAACTTAATATCCTTGATGCATATACGAAACTTGGAGAAATTTATTCAAAACAGGATTACAAGGAGGAAACTATTAACGCTATTCTTTTGTCAGTCAGGCAGTATAACTTCATTGACAAGAACAGTGCAAGTCTTTTAATCCGTTACCTTTAACATTACCAATATAAAAACATCCGTATATTCTTGCTTTTTTAAGATTTATAGATTAATTTAACTTTATCATCTCATCAAATAATATCTATTTCTTAATCAAATCAGAATAAACCAGGTAGTGATCAATACCGGCATTTAACTGGGAACTGATCATACCATTAAATATATCCTTCCAGGTCACTGTATCATCATTTACAAGAACGTAATAGATGTACCTGGAATAAAGGGCAGATGTGCTTTCTGGTACCCCTTCATATCTCATTAGGAATTTATATTCTTTCGATATCTTCTGCCCATCTTCCAATCCTTCAATAGTATATTTTTTACCGTCATAACTTAAATCTTTTATAAATATTTTCGGATAGTCGTCCTTTATCTCCTTATAATATTCCTCTGAATATTGCGATGGATCTCCCAGTGTATAGTAATTAGCAATGCTTACAGAAGCTGGTTTTCCCTTATCTGTATCCTTTACAAAATCCTCCCATAAGGATTGTCCAGAAGTAATGTCGCCATCTTCAAATACAACAAAATCTCCGTTTTTCACACTATCAAGGCTATAGGTATCAGAAATTTCGTCATTAGGCTCCTCTGATTTCTCTTTAGAACAAGCAGTTAGCATAAATATAAAAACCAAAAATAAAACTATCATAGTTTTTCTCATTAACCGTCCTCCTTTTCGCCTCAATATAAATATTTCAAGTTAAGAACTTTTAGGTTTCAATACTATTTCCTCGCAAAAGGCTGAATGGTTATTGTCCCTTTCAGAGGTTATCACTTTCATATCCTCCGTAATTGGCCATTCCACTCCTATCTCCGGATCATTCCAGGGGATACCACTTTCGTCCTCGGGATGATAGTAATCCGATAGCTTGTAAGCAAATTCAGCAGTTTCAGATAACACTAAGAAACCGTGGGCGAATCCTTCCGGTATGTAGAACATGTTTTTCTTCTCTGACGACAAAATAACGCCATACCATTTTCCATAGGTATTAGAGCCTTCACGGATATCAACCACCACATCAAATACTTCTCCATGAACTACTCTTACCAGTTTACCCTGCTGAAAGGTCTTCTGAAAATGTAACCCCCGAAGCACACCTTTTACTGACATTGACTGGTTATCCTGAACAAATTCCATGGTAAGACCTGCTTCTGAGAAATCTTTATAGTTATAGGTTTCCAGAGAATAACCTCTTTCATCGAGAAAAACTTGGGGTTCTATTGTATAAAGACCTTCTATGTTTGAACATTTTTCGAATTTGAATTGTCCCATGTATATGACCTCCTGAATAAATTAAAGTTTATTGATTTGTTATTTATGCAAGTATATCATAAAATAATTCAAATAAAAATTATTATTGTATAAAATATCCAATATTTTCTAGCATAAACACGTAACGATATATTGGTCAACTAAATAAAGTCTGTATAATTGATTCAGAACACTCTTCGGATGTTTGTTTATGTGTATCAACCCTACAGCTATACTTAATATCTGCCGCCATAATCTCATATTGTTCATCGGATTGTTGTTCATATCGGTTACCACGTTCAAGATTTCGTTTTCTGCAAATTTCCAATGGACAGTAAACTTCGACTATCTCCAAAGGATTATCCTTTAATATATTTTTCATTTGTTCGTAATGAGGCCTAAGTTCCGGCTGTTCCACCAGAATTCCATCAATAATAACATTTTTCCCGAGATCTGAAAATAATTTTGCCGTATGATACATCATAATAATAACATCCCCAAGATATTTCCAATAATGTTCATGCAAATACCTTTCTCCAATCATCTCTTGAAATAAATCGTTAGCTACAACATAGAAAAAAACATCCTCTCTTTCTTGTAACGCTTCAACTATTGAAGTTTTACCAGAACTAGTAACACCGTTTAAAAACACTATTCTTCCCTTGCTCATCTTTTTCCTCCAATTATATCATATTTAAAATCTTTCTATCAGGCTGTAACACTATTCAAAACTAGTAATTATCATAATAGGTTTATCTCTATTATAAGTACTCGTCTTACCCATGTCATTCTCATGAACAGTTAGAATGAACAAGAAGAAGTCCGCCGTGCTAAATTGCTTCTTAACACAGCGGACTTCTTCTTTCTTCTATCTTTTATCCTATTTTCATTTGATAAATAATTCTATAAATACTCTTTTCAGAAAGATAAAATCTTGACGCTAGCTCTGAAATTCTTACTCCTTGCAGGTATTGTGAAAATATTTCAGAATTTCTATCTTTCAATTCCCGTCTATAACCACTTTTCATTCCCCAATTCAGCTTTTTATCTTGCTTCGCTGGGATATAGATGTTTCTACCACTTATGTACTTTTGGATCTCTGTCAGCAATTCTGCCGGTAATATTACTTCTGCTTTAATATAACTCATTTTCTCTCCTTTCAATTTGGAATCAAAAGAGAAAAACTAAGCAGTCAGAATATTACTGTGTATTTGGATATAGTACTTAAAGGCAGACCCTACTTAAATATTTTACCATGTCATATATCTCCTTCCATATATAAACATTGTATTATTTATTTATAACTTCGTCAACACTATTAAAACTGAAACACTTAGGGTGTATTTGAAAACTGATTCATGCTTACTATATATGTTTAAACTTAAGAACTGCCTGACTTAAATTATATACTGATTGTGAACTTTCATCCAGGGCTGCTCTTAATACTTCTGTCTCCTTTAATAAAGTTTCGCTGTTCTCTGCTACGGACTGAGTGTTTTTAGAACTTTCACCAATAATTTCTGTAACCCCTTCAATGGTACTGACAATATTAGAAACGGTTTGCTGAAGCCCTACGGCAGTCTGTCTAAATTCGTTCATGATTCCATGTATTGTTCTGGCATCCGTATCGTATTGCTCACCTGTCTCTACCATTCTACTGTAATCTACCATAACCTGGCTATCTACAAATTCCAGCATACGGTTCGAGTCATCTGCCAGATGTTTTACAGATTCAATTACCGAAGCACTTATCACCTGAATTTGATTAGCTGTTTCCTGTGATCTATGTGCCAGGTGCCCAATCTCATCTGCTACTACTGCAAATCCTTTTCCCTGTTCCCCTGCTCTTGCTGCTTCTATTGATGCATTTAAAGCAAGAAGACTCGTTTGTGACGTGATATCTAAGATTGTATTTGTTAATAGATTGATCTGTTCTACTTCTTTGGATTTTTCAATGGTTACTTTAAAGTTCTCTGATATTTCCTGTAAGATGTTTTTGGTTGAGTTCTGTGCCTGTAATGAAGATTCCTTTAAGGAGGTAGCACGTGTACTGATTTCTCCTGCTAACGTTACGCCTTTATCCGTCTTATCAGACATATCTACTAACAAGCTCCCAATATCTGCTGCGGAATTATTTACTGACTCAATATTAGCAGCAGTTTCTTCCATGCCTGCTGACATCTCTTCCATGGAAGCAGAATTATCTGCTACACTGTCTATCACATGATTCAGACCCAATTCAAAGCTTTTAAAGTTCGTGTTCATGGAAGCAGATACTTTATTGATATCAGTAATGATATGTTGTAAGGTCCCAATAAAGCCATTCATACCCTGGGCTAATTGACCGATTTCATCATTATTCTTAAAATAAACACGTTTTGTTAAATCACCTTCTCCAGCTTCAATAGCTTTTGTTATTCCTAACAGAGATTGTTCTGTTCTTTTTAAAGGATTTACTAATATACCGCGGATAATAAACCAGGAGAAGATTAACATTGCAACATAAATAGCGGCTATAGCTAAGGTAAAGGCATCTGAGAAACCTTTGGATGCTTCCAGGACTTTTATCTGTGCATTAACGGTATCTTTTAGCTCTGCACTTAAATTTCTCAGATCATCGAACATGATTGAAGTAATCGGTGACATATTGCTGTTAAATATCTGATTGGCACCCTCATTATCATTCTGATTAGAAAGTGCTAACGCCTGTTCCATATAACTGTTATATTCTGTAAACTGATTACTCAGCTCTGTAATTCTATCCGTATATTCTGTATTCTTAAAGCGAACTGCGATATCTTCTATGGATGTCTTGATTACACCACAGCTTGACTCAATATATCCTGCAAATAATTCTTTGGTTTCCTTATCTGCTGCCGCAAATTGTTTCATTGCCATACTGTCTACCGCCAGCATATACTGGTAGGTATTATCAAAGGCCAATATATCTTCCATTGTACCAGTAATAATGTCGTTAGATTTCTGATAGGTACTGTTTTGATTGTACCAGTTCACTGCTAAGGATAAAATCGAAATAGTGAATATAAGTCCAATAGTAAACAACACTTTAAAACCAACTTTTGCATTTTTATGCTTTTTCATTTGTTATTTCCCCCGTCTTAACTAGTATGTTTATTTTTCCCTTTACCTTATTATAACATTTGAGGAAATTCATGTAAACCAAATTTCGACATAAAAACACAACAAAGTTATTGCCAATGCTAATCATTTCTTGAAAATCAGCAGTCACTAAATAGTTTTGACTATTTTATTATACAGAGATTTTGATGAGATAAGTTGCTGTTGGAGAACAAAGACATCACCGTTAAGAACTTCTTTTTTAGAGCATATATCATAAACGAGTAATGAATTCTCATATACTTCTTTAAAAAATTCGTTAAATGTACAATATAATTCTGTTTTTTCTATCTTGCCATCTTTAGATAGATAGGTATGCAAAATTGGCGTTTTCTTTATGACTCTTTTAAATAAAATGATTTTAAGGTGCTCATTATCTATCATCTCGAATTGTATATAGTAATTATTAATCTCTGGATAAAAGTAAATGAATCTTTCTTTTTTTGTATTGCTTCTGGATACTAGTAATCGTAATTCTTTAAGCATCCATCTTAATGTGATAACAGGAAGCCCTAAATAGTTTTTATTGGGGTAAACAATGTTATCTGCTATTAAATATAGGTTGCATTGGTTTGAGCCAAACTCCTTCGATGCAACAAAATTTTCCAAATCGATGTATAACTTAATTTTACTGATAGTCATTTGATTAGCCCTTCTTTTTATATATTAATAGTAACCTTTAATCCAGTTTCCTCCCAAGTTTCTCTTCTTAAACAATCAAAAATATTTTCGAATTCTCTTATTTTTCCAGCCGGAATTTCCAATAGCCCAAACTCTGATGTTGCTTCATCCTTACACCTGTCTTGAACTAGAATATAATCAATACCATCAATGTTTTTCTCAATTATTCCGCAATCTCCTTTGTATCGCATCTTATAACTTTAATTATATCAAGCTAAAGTATATAATTCCCATAATAGGAAGTCAATCAATATTAATTTGACACTATCTGTACTATCTACACCTATGCACAAATGATTTTGTAGAAACAGAAATTCATCATAGGTCTGAGATTAGCAGGATTAGAAAACAAGCAAAAAGAGATACGAATTTATCAACTATCTGCAATTGTTTTATTGGAAAAATTTCCTTAAATTTATTGATGCTATTATATGTAAGTGATATGATAAAGAAGTAATGAAAAATCATCAGACCTTCTTTGAAAATGCGACTATTGATTCAATAAAGATGCCATTTTGTACTTCCAGCACAATACTGAAAAAGGAATTAAATATCCCGAACATGGTTACCTGCCAGCAAATTAAATATATAAACAGCTATCTTAGTAGTTAATAACTGCATAATAGATTCTCAACAAATTCATAGAGATAAATAGCTTCTCATTAGTTTCCAAATACGAAGCAAAAAACTTATTTTAATGGAGGATGGTAGATTAATATGATTACTACTCAACAAATTATTGAATACCTTTCAGAACATGTTACTGATCCTGTACCTGAATTTATTATGCAAAAAGAAATATATAAAGAGCCGGCTGAAAGCCCAGGCTACAAAAATGCTTACAATCAAATTAATTACTCAAAATGGTATCGTGAACTTGCTGACGAACAATGGGAAGACGGCTCGTGGGGCAGATTCCATACCCAGGATTCAAAAGCGGCAAATAAGCAAAAATTTGTTACAACTGAAACTGCTCTCAGAAGAGCACTTCAATTAAGTCTTTCTAAGGACGACCCGATCATTGCAAAGTGCATTAAAAAGATGGAACAATATGTGCGTGGAGAAGAAACGTGGACAGATAGGATAGAGATGCACAAGGACGGAGGAAAAAGTCATCTTTATTGTCGTCCTTTTCTAACAGCAGCTAACATTAGTCTATTTGACCCCGAAAACCTCGTAGTAAAGCCTATGCGCGAAGTTTTTGTCAATACTCTTAAAATATCGCTATCTAAGGGGTATTTTGATGAAGAAGCATGGATTCAGGAGAACAGGAATTATAGAGGACCAGGCTTAGACGGATGGAATGCATATCCGCTAATGATATTACAAAGTGCTGAGTGCATGTCAGATGCATTACAAAGGCAGTATTTAAATTATATATGGCATAGAAAAGGAGGTATTTATTATCTACCGAACTTTCCTGCTGCTGAAAAGAAAAATGTAGAAGATAATAATTTTTATTCATGGCTTTTCCTTCTTGAATGTTTAAGTGGCTTTTCATTGTTTTCAGAATTTATGCATGATGATGTTCTTCCACATTTATTAAACGAAATCAATCGTATTATTTGTGATGATGTCATTCTGACTCCTACGGGTAATGTTCGTTACAGCGAAAGTTGGCGTGATAAAAGTAATCTAAAGACGGACGTAATATTACGGATTGCGAGAATTATTGTAAGATGTTAACGATGCGGGTGTCTACAGGTTTTAGATACATAAAAAATGAGAAACCCCATAAATAAGGTTTCCCAATCAATTAAGTTAAGCGCGAGACGGGATTCGAACTTTACCACTGTCTGCAAACCTATAAAACAAGGAGGAACGCACACTATCTACTAGATGCGGGATGTGCATATTTTACCATTTATCATTTTAATCCCAAAAAGGTAGTGTATAATCTTTGAAGATGCATCCTTTTACTTATATATAATCCAAATTGTAATAACCAATAAACAACTAATACTGATATCAAAGGTCTTATTAATCCCATTATAATACTTTCCGGTAAGACTTTATTAAAAATAAACCCTTCTATTAAAAAATGAATTAAATAAATTGGCATTGTTACTTTTCCAATTTCCTGTATATATCTTATATCCTTAAGAAATTTTGATACTTGAAATAGAATTACAAAGAAACTCATTTCAATCCAAATACTATAATTAGTCCAATATGTATTACCCTTTTCATTCAAAATCATATATATTAAAAGTGAAATAATAAATATATTAATTATTATTTTGTATTTAAAAGCCCATAATTTTTTACTTTCAAATAGATTTATTTTTCTTAATAGTAAGCCTAATGTAAAGAAACCGATCCAATTAAATATATTTAAATATGTTAAAAGATATATTAATTCAGGTCGGACATTCGTTGATTCTAAAACCGAATATGGTCCAACATTTCCAGCAACTAAATACACATTTATTAATGTACATATGAGCAATATCACCTGAATTCCATTCTTTTTGGGTAGTATTTGAAATATACATAGTAATAAAATATATATAGTTAAGAAATACAGGTAAGTACCAAATCCTAAAAGCCATAGCATTATTTCTTTCAAGTTAAAATATAAATCTGTTGACGTAAATCTTGTGCAATAAATTGCCAAACCCCAAATAATCCACGGAATCACTATAGTTTTAAGTTTTGCTTTTAACAGTTGCAATACATTCTCATACTTTTCTTTTCTAAAATAATAACCTGATATAATAAAGAAAATTATGACACCACACCTTCCAAAAGAATTATATACTTTTACCACGGTATCATTCGGAATTAAAGTGTATACAGAGTGGGCCATTACAACAGCTAAGATAGCAAAGAATCTTAGTACATAAAAAGTATTATTTACATCTTTTGCTTGCATCCTAGTTACCCCTTATTCTTTCTTTCGTTTAAGCTTATTACCAACCAACTTAAATAATTCTATAATCAATTCTTTTTCATATCGATTAAAATACATAATCTATATAATTATTACATTTAGCAGGGGTACAATACTACCTTTTAATATAAAGCCTGCACATGTTGTAACCTTAGATTGCTTCAATGATTTCATCAGACTTGCTCTCGCACCTTTTTAATCAGTTTACGGCAGGCTTTTTATCAAAGATTCGACTGTATTGGAAAGCAGATAAGATATAATTTCAGAAACCGTTTTACCAAAAGGGTCACGATTGGGTAATTTTATAATCCGATACGGAACAAGAGAATTTAAATATTATGAATAATGTATTGTAAAAAGTTGTGCACATATCAGCACAACAAAAAATCCCTTGAAAATCAAGGGATTTCGTAAGCGCGAGACGGGATTCGAACCCGCGACCCTCGCCTTGGCAAGGCGATCTATGTACCGAACACAAACAATATTATAGTACAAACTTAATTTAATGTCAACTACTTTTTTAATCTCTTTCAAGAAATCTCATTTTGCTGTTGGATACCGGTTTCTCACCTATCTGATATTCATCTACCTGTAAAGTTTTTCTCATCTCACCACTTAGAGAATCTGCACAGGATCTACAAAATCTACCATACTTGATGCTTCCACCACATATCTCACAATTTATAAATATTGGTGAATTATCAGCAATAATAAGACGACCTTCTTTTAAATAATTTCTGATTCTTATAACTCGCACTCCGGTTTCTTTTGAAACCTCCATAATTGTAGCAAGAGGATGTTCATATATGTAATTTTTCACTGTCTGAAACTCATTTTCGTCCTCTTTCTTACAATTCTCACAGATGCACTTTCCTATACCTGTATAAAGGAACATATTGCCGCATCTTAAGCAACTCTGTAATCCGCCGTCTTTTGCCATGAGACAATCCCCCTATCTTTTTAAGTTCTTGGCGGGGCCGCTACGCACTGTAATACGACATATTCTGCATAGTCTGGTAATTATATTAGCATATTATCTTTATAAAGTAAACGTTAAGATAGTACTACAATAATAATTTTATTTGTCTCAACCGCCTGTATTATTACGTAGTGCCAAAGCTTAGCTAAAAGTATTTTTTACTATACTTTTACATGTATAAGCTTTTTTGCAAATTACAATATTAGTCCGTTAATGTTTTCTGCCATTTCAAAGCCTCCAGATACAGCCTCATATAATTTTCTGCGGTTAACATCGGATACTCGGATTCATTTTTAAGCTGATTCCATTTTGCCTGCTCCAGCGCAAGTACAATATCCAGATACCATCTTAATTGATTATTTTTGCCGGTTAAGGCTTCCCACACATTGTGGGATAAGGGTAATCCTTCCAGCGCTTTGTCCATACTGGTGTTCATGAGTATATCAATTGCTGAAAATATCCCGCTGATAAAATAATCGGACTCTCCTTTTATACGAAGTTCTTTTGCTATCAAGGATAACATCTTTCCCCTTACCATGGAATTTTTAATGAGTTCTGTATTCTCTGTGCATTGAACTCCTCTTAACATCATAAGGTAAATCCAGCGATTTAAGTCTTCAATCCCTAAAAACATCAATCCCTGTTTAATATTTTTAATCCGATACTTCGAACCATAATACACCGAATTAGCCATTTTTAAAAACTTATATGAGAGTCCCACGTCCTGTTGAATAATTTCAGCTATACTTCCATAATCAATGGGGTCTAAATGGAGTTCATTCATAATACGCACCAGGTTAACATTAAGAACTCCAATATCTTTTAGATTTTCCATAACCGGTTTGCTGAAATAATATCCTTGAAACAGCTTAAATCCCATATCCATAGCACGTTGATGCTCTTCTCTGGTCTCCACCTTTTCAGCCAGAAAAATGATACGTTTCCCAAATTGTTCTATCATTTGCTGAATTCCTTTACCCTGTATGGCAGGAAATTCAACCTTTATTATATCAGCCAATTCAATAAGCGGTATATACTCCTTTGAGTATTGCTCCAGTATGAAATCATCCAACGCCAATATGTAGCCTTTCTCCTTCAGCTTGCGGCAAGCTTCCAAGACTTTCTCATTGGGTTCAACCTTTTCTAAAATTTCAATTACAACCTTATCTTTAGGCAGCACATATACCAGATCACTTAAGATCAGATTCTGCGAAAAATTAATAAATCCTCTCTTCTGCTCCGTAAGTTCCTGAAACCCAAATACCATGAAGGTATTATTAATCAGGTTCGTGGTTGCCTGATCATCATCGGTACCTTCAAAATAATTATTTCTACTCTGTCTGTAAAGAAGTTCATATCCATACACTTTCATTTTACGGTTGAAAATCGGCTGTCTGGCAATAAATACGTCCATATACCCTCCCATTACATGTGAAATAAAAATCCGTCCTATATACCCTTCTTAATATTTACAGCTCCCCCAAAGCATTCCATGTCTATCCAAATATTTTCAATTTGTATGTACCACTATTATATACTATATTGCGAAAAATGTGGATAGAAAATTGGAATTATTGAATATTTTAGATTATTTTATTATATTATGTTGAATTGAGTTGAATTATGACGTATATATTTGTCATTGAAATAAAACAACAACGTGGAAAGCTAAAGCGTACAACATAGCAATATTAAATACACTCTGGTAAATTACCAAATATATGGTAGAGTAAATATATGGTAGTTTGCATTAATTTTTTATAGTACAATATATCCATATAGATTATTTACAATTGTTTATATGAAGTAAGATAATAGTTACTTAGATTTATGTTTTTCAATTGGAGGCCTTAATGTATATAAAGCAATTAACAGAGTATGAAAAAGAAGCTTTAAAGGCTAGGAGAAATAAGATTAAGGAATATCAAGAAAATGGAATATGTTTTTCTTGTCAGAATTTTGTTAACGGTGATATTTTCCCCGATGATGGTTTGATTATTTATGAAGATAAATTGGTAAGATGTCAATTTGAAAAGTATCCGAGAGCTACTGGACAGACAATAATTGTTTCACAAGAGCACTATGAAGATATTTCAGAAATGCCCTTAGAATTAGGAACTTATATATTAAAAATATCAAATGCTATTATAAAGCTGCATAAAGAAATACTAGACGCTGAGAAGGTATATATGTGCACAATCTGCGATGGTAAAAGAAATCATTTGCATTTTCAACTATTTCCAAGGCTAAAAGGAGAAACTATAGGATATCAAAATTTTACGAAAGAAGAAGGAATCCTCATGGATTATAAAGAAGAAGCTGAATTATACACTGCTAAGTTACATTATATGTTTAAGGGAAATGTATATTAGAATGTCTTGATATGAAGTAGTGGGTAATTATCAATCTTTAATACTTGTCAAAAAACAAGTTATTTAAAGGGTATTCATTATCAACATACCAGATGACTTTTTAATTGCTTTTAGAAAAGATTAATAACAAACTATTTATTTTCTATACTAAATAAGGAAAGAAACTTGGGTATGGAATATACTATTGTAAACTAAAATTTAATCATTACTTTACAAGAAATTATCCATGGAAATTATCCTTAATATATTTAACACCTTTAACACATGCCCATAATACATATATTGCTTGTTTTTCGAACGTATGTTTGTTATAATGTTTAAAGGAGGTGTATTACATGTCTTTTTATGATTCGTCCAAGGATAATCAGTCAACTCTTTTAATTTCCGGCCAACCTATTAGTGTTGCTGCAGTTTTTAACCCCTTAGGTGATTTTAAGCCTCTTTATATTTCTATAACTGATTTATATGGAAATATGTGCAAAGTCAAGATTGACTGTATCAAATACAAAAAAGAGATACGTGGAGGGATTTCCTTTTGCTGTGTCTATACAATAGGTTCTACTCAAAGGGAATTTATTCTAACTTTTTACATCAGAGATCATATGTGGCGCCTGGATGATTAGCATATTTTTTTGCCTTGTCCAGAATATAATTTTAAACTGAGTATATAAAAAGTGCTATTCAACAATTAACTGTTGTATAGCACTGCCTATAAACATACCTATTTTTAATTTACTGCATAAGATTTCTAAACTCCAAAGGACTAAGATTCACCAGTTTGCGAAAAATAGCACAGAAATAGCTAACATCTTGAAAACCTGCCATTGCTGCAATTGCTTTTATCTGCATATCCCGGTGCTGAATTATCAATTCTTTGCTCTTTCTTATTCTGACCAGATTGATATATTCCGTAACTGTATGGGATGTTATGCCTTTGAAGGAATGACAGAGGTGTTGAGGTGTGATTCCTGCTACATCAGATAATTCAGCCAGCGTCAGCGGTTTATTATAATTTTTTTCAATATACTGCAATACTGGTTTTAACCTATTATATTTATTAGATATACTATTATCCGTCTTATCCGAGATAAATTCTAGTAAATCCATCAGAATCTCATATGCCATTCTTGAAGCTTCCGTATTTTTAGCCGGATTACCCGTGTTTTCTGCTTCATATATTCTTACGATCTTATCAGATACGCCATGGGGTTTCGTTATGAAATAAACTCCAGAGTTCTTAATCTTCGCTGTTTGCTGTATAAACTTTCCTACATTCTCTCCTCCAAAGATTATCCAATCTACTTCCCATGATTCACTGAGTGCAGAGTACTCATGAGCTTCTTCTGGAAACAGGAGCATTCCCTGGTTTTCTGATATTGTAAACGTACGGTCACCTATCTTTAATTCACCGCTGCCATGGCGGCACTGGATCCATTGATAATGAGGAAAACCATTGGGGCGGCTTATGTGTTCCTGTTCATAACTGCATCCCACCCCTATAATATAATAAGGCAGTGCCATATCAAATTCTGTTATCATAGGAAATATCATTTTCTTCATTGATGTTCTCCCTGCGTATATTTACTCCATATATAATAAGTTTATAACCTACTTTATATAGTATCTGTTTGAATTTATGGATAATATTATAATAATCTTTCTCACAAGTATCTATTTCTATTTCTATTTCTATTTCTATTTCTATTTCTATTTCTATTTCTATTTCTATTTCTATTTCTATTTCTATTAATTATCTCAAAACTCTCAATAAATGCAATCTTAATATTTTCATATCCTAATTAAAATGCTCTGATTGATAATGAATTTATTAGATGATAACATATTAATATAGTAATACTCGTATTCACATTGTATATCATTAAAATTATAAATGAAAGGATTTTTTCAATGAACAAGTTATTATATGGAGTTGCCTATTACGATGAATATATGCCCTATGAGAGATTACAGGAAGATGTTAAGATGATGAAAGCGGCCGGTATTAACGTGGTGAGAATTGCTGAATCCACTTGGAGTACCTTGGAGCCACAGGAGGGAATTTTTAATTTCCATCATATCGACCGTGTCCTTGCTGCCATGGAAGCGGCTGATATTAAGGTTATAATCGGCACACCAACTTATGCAGTTCCCACTTGGATGGTAAAGGCGCATCCCGATGTACTTGCCATTACACCCCAGGGTCAGAGCAAATATGGTCCCAGACAGAACATGGATATCACAAATCCCACTTATCTTTACTATTCAGAACGAGTTATACGAAAATTGATGGAGCATGTAAAAGATCATCCCAGTGTAATTGGATATCAAGTTGATAATGAAACCAAACACTATAATGCCTGCGGATCAAATGTCCAGCACCGCTTTATAAAATATCTGAAAGATAAATTTGAAAATCTTGAAGACCTTAATAAAGCCTATGGCTTTGATTATTGGAGTAACCGTATTAACGACTGGAACGACTTCCCTGATGTAACGGCTACTATTAACGGAAGCTTATCTTCTGAATTTGCAAGGTTTCAAAGAAGTCTGGTCACGGAATTCTTAAACTGGCAAGCTGAGATTATACGTGAGTATAAAAGAGACGAGCAGTTTATTACCCACAATTTTGACTTTGCCTGGAGAGGTCATTCCTTTGGCATCCAGACTGATGTGAATCATTTTGACGCCGCAAGATCACTGGATATTGCCGGTGTAGACATCTATCATCCTTCACAGGAAGAGCTTACCGGCAGAGAGATTTCCTTTGGCGGAGATGTTGCCCGCTCTATGAAACGGGATAATTATTTTGTTATCGAAACTGAAGCACAGGCTTTTGCAGGCTGGGTTCCTTTTCCCGGGCAGCTTAAACTGCAAGCTTTCAGCCATCTGGCCTCCGGTGCGAATATGGTATCCTACTGGCACTGGCACTCACTGCATAATGCAATTGAAACCTACTGGAAAGGCTTATTAAGTCATGATTTCCAACCCAATCCAGCTTATGAGGAAGCGAAAATAATCGGAAAAGCATTTGATAGATTAAGCCCAAAACTTATTAATCTTAAGAAACAGAACAAGGTTGCCGTGCTTTTCAGCAATGAGTCCCTTACTGCCCTTAACTCCTTTTCAGGCTTTAACGAAGGACTGGAATATAATACCATACTTCGTCGTATGTATGATGCCTTGTATAACTTAAATGTTCCGTGCGATTTTATCGATCCTTCCAGCGAGACAATTGAAGACTATTCACTAATATTGGTACCAGCATTATACGCTGCTCCGGATAGTCTTCTTAATCGCCTGAATACTTATGTAGAAAATGGTGGAAATATTATTTATGGCTTAAGAAGTGGTTTTACTGATGATAATGTTAAAGTCAGAGCCTCTAAGCAGCCAGGTATAATTGAAAAAGCTTGTGGTGTATCCTATTCTCAGTTTGTTTCAGCAAAAAATGTTACTTTAAAGGATTATACTTATGAGATAGATAGTGCTGAGACTAATGTTCAGACACTTATTGAACTGCTGACTCCTACAACTGCCAAAATACTGGCTCGTTATAATCATCCTTACTGGGGAGAATATGCTGCGATTACACAGAATCAATATGGTACGGGAACTGCCACTTACATCGGTTGTCTGCCAGGAGCCGAACTGATGGAAGCAATATTAAAACCTCTCCTTACCAGTACCGGTCTCTGGGACAAAGACCAGGAGCTTCACTTCCCCTTAATCACCAAATCCGGTATTAACCAAGAGGGTAAAAAACTTCATTATTACTTTAATTATTCCATGGAACCGCATTCCTTTGAATATCCTCATGACTCAGGAACAGAACTGCTAACAGAATCAAAGATTACCACAAGAGAAGAAATACTTCTTGAGCCTTGGGGAATCCGTATTATAGAAGAAATCTAATAGAATCCTTATTAATGTTCACACTCTTTTCAAGAACATTTCAAAGATAGGACATATTTAGAGACTATACTTAGAACATAAGTTAGTTAATACACCTTATAAATATAACTTTTTTCATAAAAGGCCAGCAAGTTTTACTTGCTGGCCACTCCTCTTTTACAGATCTGGATTACGTTTCAGATAGACACTTGTTAAATCCGCCATAGCAACCGCCTCTCCCAGTATACTATCTGCATCACCTATTTTACCTTTCTTTATAATTCCTTCATGAAGAAAAGGTACTTCCAGCTTTCCGTAGTTTTGTGATACATCTCCAATTACAGGATTATGATGGCGGTACATGGGTCGTTCCATTATCTGACCTTCAGATGTAACTATTTTAAGTAACTGGTATTTATTATCGAGGCGCAGAGGTATATTATTCCACTCCTCTACACTATGAATGAACGTATTACGTCTTAAATCACAGCCCAGAAAGAGTATCTTTGCCTTTTTGTCATACAGCCTTCCCCAACAGCCCTCTCTGGGACAAGGGGTATCTAATTGCTCTTCTCCAGCGGTAAAAGTTTCAGCATCTTTACCAAGGGCAGCTACCGAGTGGGTAGGATGCAGCGAACGAATAACGCCCGGACGTTTTAAAAAGAGGTTGGTTAGAATACCGACACAGGATGGCTCTGTTTTGGGGTTATATACACAATATTCTTCGTTAATCTTGTCCCATGTGTGAGTAGGGAAAATTAGAAGTCCCTGCTGCATGTATTCAATTAAGGCATCCAGTACTGTCTCTGCACCACCCTCAACTTCTCCGATTGCTTTCATAGAGGAATGAACCAGTAAAGTATCATCGGATTTTATTCCTATAACTGAAAGACCATTTATAATATCTAATTTCGTATACATCCTTTACTCCTTTATCCTATCTATAAATTCTATAATTGATTAGCTGTATTAAAAATAAGCTTTTTCTTATACGAATTTTATTACAATTATATTCTATTCGTCTCATCTTACCATCATATCTGTTAGAAAATATAACTAACAATGCTTATCTCTAATATCTTAACATACCAAATCCATCCAATCAATGGATATCTTAGTAATTAGTTCATTATAAATATTGAATATTGCAAAATACAAACTCCATCCGATAAATGCAATCAAATTGAGAATCTATTGTAAAAATTACAAATATAAAAAAATCCTTTGCAAAAATTTTTATATCATTATAGGATGATAACTGACATCGATGTACGAAAAATGAAAGGAATTAAGATCATTGAACATTGAAAATATACCCTGCACTAAAGTTGCTTATATAAAGCAGGTAGGACCCTATGGTGACAACAATAGACAGTCTATGGACAGACTGAAAGCCTGGGGTAAAGGTATGAATTTACTGAACGAGGACTCCGTACTATTAGGAATAGCTTATGATAATCCGGCTTTTGTTGAAAGTGATAAATGCCGATATGATACCTGTTTGATTATAGCGGAGGATTATGTTATAAACGATACTTGCATACAGGAGGGCCGTATACAAGGTGGAAAATATGCAGTATTTCAGATAGAACATACGGCAGAGGCTGTAGAAGAAGCTTGGAATACCATTTTTTCAACTATAAACTATGAAAACTGCCAGTTGGACGAAGGCAGACCAATTATGGAAAGGTACCATTCTAAGCTGTTGATAGCGCATTATTGTGAGATTTGTGTACCTATACATTGATTAAAAGCCTAACCGTTTAGATCTGAGTACTGGGAAATTGCACTGCAACTTCCCAGTACCTCTTTTCTTCATTAAACATTATTCTTGATATATGTTGTAGGTGAGATTCCTTTAATTTTCTTAAAAGCCTTGGAAAAATACAGATTATCATTAAAGCCAACGGAGTAACCCACTGCTCCCACCGACAGCTCGGAATTCTTTAGCAGATGGCAAGCTTGTTCTATTCGAAACTCCAGAACATACTCTTCCGGTGATTTATGGTAGTGCTTTTTAAATACCCTGTATAGCTGGCTCCTGCTGATACCGATATAATCAGCAATTCCCTGAACCGTTAATTCTTCTGCATAATTATATTCTATATATTCTGCTGCCTTTTGTGTGTAGAGCGTTACGGTATCATGACGTTCTTTCACAGAAGCATGTTCTGCAAAAAACCCTAAGGCAAGCAACAAGTGCCCTGCCATTTTAATTTTATCCGAATCCGTGTTACCTTTTGCATCATATATTTCCATCAAGAGCTTTTCAAAACTTCCATCCATATTGGTATGAATCACTGGATTCTCTTCTGAAAAATCAGTTTTACCGAGTATTATTCTGGTATCATTTCCATGAAATCCAACCCAGTAATACTCCCAGGGCTCTTCTTTGTCGGCACAGTAAGATATTTCAGTATATGGATAAATCATAAATGTACTTCCGGCTGCTATCTCATATCTCCTATTACCGGCAGTATATGCTCCCTTCCCTGAAACCACATAATGCAGCAGATAAAAATTCCGAATTCCGGGCCCCCATTTATGAAGACTTGTACATTGCTCTCTGCCCACATTATTTACACGTATGGAAAGAGATTCCTTGCCGCTGGAAACAAAAGATATCTTAGAATTATTGCTCATACCTGCTCTCTCACTCCTTATATTTATACTATAGATTATAACTCCCATCAAACTTACATGCAACATAAATACATATAATTGCAACATTGAATACTGGAATAAACCGGATTTTCACGGTATGATAAGTACAGTAAATCGATTTACAAGTTATAAAAACCAAAGGACTGCTTTTTAACTACAGATTCAGGAATATTAAATCAAAAAGTTGTTTTCCAACTACGGATTTAGGAATATTAAATCAAAGATCTGTTTTCAACTACAGATTCAGGAATATCAAACCAGAGAGCTGTTTTTCAACTATGGATTCAGGCTTATCAAATCGATGATTTAATATTTACGACAGCAGTTAAAACGAAAAATGAATAGAAGGAGAACCCCATGAATATTACAATTACAGGAGGTGCCGGTTTTATCGGTTCCCATACATGTGTTGAACTGCTTAACCATGGATATAACGTTACTATCATTGACAACTTCAGTAATGCGGAACAGACCGTACCAGATAAGATCAAACAGATTACTGGTAAAGAGGTTCGGGTATTTGAATGCGACCTGCAGAATATGGAACACTTAGACTCTATTTTTTCTCAAATAGAAACCGATGCGGTAATACATTTTGCTGCCTTTAAATCCGTACCGGATTCAGTACAATACCCCTTAATGTACTACCGTAACAATATTGTAGGGACTTTGAATCTTCTAGAGGTGATGGTGAGGCATCAGATACCAAAGCTGGTGTTCAGCTCTTCTGCTACTGTTTATGGCACCGGTAACTCCGTTCCTTATCACGAGGATATGCCCACCTCGGCTACGAATCCCTATGGGTGGTCAAAAGTAATGATTGAGCAAATCCTTAAGGATTATGCCGCTGCTAATAACGATATGAAAATAGCAATTCTAAGATACTTTAACCCCGTTGGTGCTCATCCAAGCGGATTAATAGGAGAAAGACCAAAGGGTATCCCAAATAACCTTATGCCTTATTTGTGTCAGGCAGCCGCAGGCGAACTTCCCTGCCTCAAAATATACGGTACCGATTATCCCACTGTAGACGGTACAGGAATACGGGACTATATTCATATCAGCGATCTTGCCTGCGGTCATAGAAAAGCTCTTGATAAGCTTGAGACAATAAGAGGTGCAGAAGTATACAACCTTGGCTCAGGACAAGGAACGTCTGTTCTTGAACTGATAGATATCTTTGAAAAAGAATGCGGAATGGAAATTAAAAGGATGACCTTTGACAGACGCCCCGGCGATATCAGCGAAAGTTATGCTGCGCCCGGCAAAGCTGAACGGGAGCTAGACTGGAAAGTAACTCATACACTAAATGAAATGTGTAAAGACAGCTGGAACTTTATGAGAAATAATATCTAATGCAACATTACTTCATATTTTGAATTGGTCTAACCTTTCCTATAAGCCTGTTATCTCAATAAGTTGGTATAGTAAAATTCATGAAATGCTTTAAGATAAAAATTTATGCCTTAAATGCATTTCATGGATTTCTTAATATCTATATAATTAATCTAAATGTAAGTTATATATATTTGATGGATAAACGAAATCAGTGCCTGCTTTTTTAAAGTTGCTTACTCTTTCAAGGTGCATACCGCATTTCTCCATAACACGTCCGGACGCGGAATTCTCAATTGCATGTTCTGCTATAAAATCGTGTATCCCCAACTGGTGTGCAAAATTTATCATGGCTTTTGCAATCTCTGTTGCATATCCCTTTCCCTGCTCTTCTTTTACAACACAATATCCAAAGCCCCATAGCTCGTTCGTATCTTCCGGACCTATGCTTCCTGTTCCCACAAATTTACCTTCCTCTGAGAATACAACAAAAGGATAATCCGACCATTTATGTATATTATTAAGAAGTCCTCTTAACTCATCCGCACTTTTATAATACGGATCATGCAGATACTTCCCTTGTTCTATATCACCCCATATGGAAAATGCCAGTTCTGCATCTTCTTGTGTCATACTTCTTAGTATTAATCGTTCTGTTTTTATCGTTGATGTAATCATACAATTTTCTCCTGTTTATAATATTCACTCTTTTATATATTATTTAGAGAATAAGTAGAAATCACTGGTTATATCTGCTATCTATAAGCTGTTACGTTTACTCATTGCAACATACCCAATATTAGGTGCTTTCCCCTCTGCTATCACAGTTTTACGTAACAGGACAAGTTTCCTGCTGCCTTCCAGCTCAGCACTATTCGGATTTTTCAGCCGAATTACAGGACAGAAACAGGCATCAATAACCTGTCGACCTAAAATATTGATATTCTGACCTGGTGCACATTTACCACAAGAACTACAATGTATCAGATGGTTTAAGATAATTTGCTTTACCTCTTCTGATTCATTTACAAGTCCAACTCACTAATTATTATAATCTATAATAACACTTATGGCATATTATTCCAATATATCCCTTTGTATATTTTACCATTTACTTCAGTATTTATTTCACACTTTACCCAATCCAGTATTGCAGAGATTGCATTAATCTTTACAGCGCTTTTATCAGGAACATTTCCATCGGCTGTTCAAACCCCGGAATATCAAGTACCAGACAGCCGCAATCTTTATATCCGATTTTTCGGTAAAAATGTTGGGATTCTTCATTAACCATGGTAGAAGTCATACAGATTTTGTATCCCAGGTCAGCCATTTCACTTTCCCAGAAATCCATAGCAAGCTTGCCATAACCTTTTTTATGATGGCCGAATTCTATAAAAATAAGATTTAAGAATGGTGTATTATCCCAAAAAAGATTGTAACGTAATATGCCAATGGGCTTACCGTCTTCCAGCATGACATACCCTCTTTTTTCAACCACTTTTTTATTAAACTCCATTTCTGGCAGATGCCCGTCTAGCGTATACCAGTATTCTTTATCTTCTTTCTCCACAAAACGTATTTGAAACATAGTAAACCTCCCTCATTTCTCTTCTCTAATGTATGTTTTACTTACCTTTATTCTAGCATAAATAATGAAGAAAAGATTACCATAAATAATTTAAAACAAAGTAGGCACACTCCTTTTTCTGCATGAATAATGTATATAAATTGATTAATAATTATGAAATAATTAGATTATGGTATTTTTTTCTTGCATTTATAAGTTAATTGTTGTAAAATTAACTAAAAATTTTATCCTATTTAATCTTATAATCTTTAAATTTTAGAAAAGGAGAGTAGAAACTATGAAAAATAATAAAAGCAAACTTGATAAAATAACAGGTACAATTAAAGAAGGTACAGGTAAAATTATTGGTTCAGAGCAACTTGAGCTGGAAGGAAAGCTTCAAAAAAAGCGTGGCGAACTCTCTGAAGCCACTTCAGAATTAGGCGAATCTCTGAAAGAAAAAGCCTCGGAAAAAGTAAACGAGCTTATTGACAAACTTGATAAAAAAGAAAAATAAACACGAATATAAGAGTACGGAACTTTGTACGGAAAGGATAAAATTATGGGATTAATAAGTTGGATTATTATAGGTGGTATTGCCGGCTGGTTAGCCAGTATCTTTACCGGCAATGATAAGAAAATGGGTCTGGGAAGTAATATTTTAGTTGGTATTCTGGGTGGATTTATTGGAGGTTTCTTAATTAATATTATTGGTGGTAAAGGCGTAACAGGCTTTAATCTATGGAGTTTACTGGTATCCTTTATCGGATCAGTTGTATTACTTATTTTAATTAATGCTTTTGCAAGAAAATAGCCTTGATGTTCCTCTCAAGCTTTAAGTCATAACCCCTGGATTAATAAAGTATTATATGAACTAGCATACATAAAACACTAAACTAAATTTGATTACACGCATATAAATCCATGAAACACTATCAAGTCAGTCGCTTAAGCTTTAACAGGGTTTCATGGATTGTTTTATTTTAGCTTCACTATTCACAACCGCACATGTTGTGTGTAAACTGATTCTACCAGTCACTATTTTACTATAAAATAATTATTCTATAGTAGTCTGCATCAAGTATTTATACCATCAAATTATTACCCCAGTTCATAAATCCATGAAACAGAGTGTTGCCTGTTATATTATTATACTTTCGATGTATCATATTAAATACTATATGCCAGATGAATGTGAATACCAATAGAGTACTATTTCCAGAAATAAATTCCAGAACATTTTTATCATTTACAGCCATTTGGAAAGGTATATGCATAATGCTGAACATAACTGCTGCAACTATAATGGCTACCCGGGATATTCCTTTTGAATAGAAGACCTAATTTCATCTGCTGAAACATGATTCTTCAAGAGAAATTCTATTGTTCCTCTTGCTGATGTTTTACCAATTGCTATATGCCCAGCTGCCGCATCACCGAATGCTATTCGTTGTGCTATAGCATCTGCGCCAATTGAATAGACACCAATTGCCATCGCACCGACAGAAAAATATCCAACCGAAAAGGCGCCTACTGCCAATATACCAAGAGCAATACTTCCAGCTGATATAATGCCCGCGGCAAACACTGCAATTGTAAGGATACCAAGAGCTAGTAATCCTATACTAATTACTCCGCAGGACAATATTCCCACTGAAATAATCCCACAAGAAATAACCCCTATACTAATAACACCTTTTGCTTTATATAACCCCCGTCCCAAATTAATATGTATAAATGGTAGATTTCTAATCATCCGCTTGCTTTTATATTCATAGCGATATGGCTCTTTCGAATTTATTATCGTATCCATCTTAGCATTTAGTTCTATATATTTTATTGGATTCTCATGAACAATAAATTCTCTGCCAACCAGTTCATCCAGACTTATACCAAAAATGTCGCTAAGAAGAACAAGCTTATCCATCTCGGGTGTTGTCTGATTCAATTCCCACTTTGAGCTCACCCCTTCCATTTCATAACCTGATGGACAACATTGAACGAAATTAAGCCCAAATGCTTCAGCTGCTTCTTTCCAAGCACCACCGATATTTCCTTTTGCACCTACAAATAAATATCTATCCTTTCTGAAATCATTTCTTATTTTTGACAAGGCGTATAGATCCGATAATATCTCGCAGGGATGATTGACATCTGTCATTGCATTTATAACAGAAAACTCAGAATATTTACTCATTTCTTCTAGCACTTCAATGTTTTTATGCCGTATTACAACTGCATCAGCCCAATTGTTAAGATAGCCTGTCACATCTTCTATATTTTCTTTTTTATCCAAAGTTTCCGACGGAAATACTATTGTTTGTCCTCCTAACAGATATATGCCTTTTTCAAAAGTCACTCTTGTTCGGATACTTGAAGCAGTGAAGAACATAATAACAGTCTTATCCCTAAGGAAGTTCTTGTATTTACCTTCCTGTAAATCGTCTGTAATCTGAAAGATTTCCTGCAGCTTCTCTATTGTAAAGTCAGTAAGTCTGATAGTATTTCTCATAATCTCCCCCTGATATTTATATATGCAGTTATTATCTAGTTTTTAAATAATACTATCTTGTTCCTAAAATTAGTTTCAAATTACTTAATATAGACTTGTAAACCAAAAAGTCCCCAAACTTACTGAGGACTTTTCTGTACACATTTATTTCACCGAAAACTACACAAGATGTTTATATGCTTTGGGTTTTCTGTATTTGCCCAAATCCTCACGGTTTCTGTGTTCTCTGATAGCCTCTATATCAAAAGTGGCATAAACGATACCATCATATAGAGACTCTGCGATTACGATAGTATTATCAATAATCTTTCCATTTTTATCCCATACCATAGGATGGAAGGCACAGGAGCTACCTGCATATTCCCCTGGTGGATTTGCCATTGCTATGCCGACCATGTTTTGCATTGCTTCAACAGATAATTCTAGTAGTCGTGGTTTCATTCCATCACAATCATTAGGCATTAGAATTAACTCAGCTCCCTGAAGCA
Source organism: Anaerocolumna sp. (assembly GCA_029256725.1). Classification (GTDB taxonomy): domain Bacteria; phylum Bacillota; class Clostridia; order Lachnospirales; family Lachnospiraceae; genus Anaerocolumna. The sequence continues at coordinate 29,679 of JAQSXJ010000080.1, forward strand.
TTAATTCCCTTGCGCTTTCCGGATACTCTCTGTCATAGCAGATCATTACACCGATACTTATTCCGTCAAATTGGCATACGTGAAACGCTTCTCCGCTTTCAAGATATTGCTCCCAGTCAAAATCACAGGTATGAACTTTTGAATATTTTAATATAACAGAACCATTTCTATCGATTATGAAGGCTGAATTCTGAGGATATTTTTTGCCTTTTGTAAATCCAGTGATTTCAACCCCAATAGTTAGCTCTCTGGCTGTATCACAGATTCTCTTTATGTACACACTGTTATCCTTTAAGGCAGCTTCGCACCACTCTAGAAATTCTGTATCCTTCTCAATTTCTTCTATGGGTCTTAAATCACTGCAGATCTCAGGTGCTGAATAAGATGTAAGCCAACATTCCGGGAAAAGTACAAAATCAGCATCGTTATCTTTTGCTTCATGTATATACTGTATTGCCAGTCTGGTATTCTCTTCTATATCCGCTTGTGATACATTATGCTGTATCATTGCTACCTTAAAGTTCTTCATCCACTATACCGCTCCATTTTATGTATTTTTATTTTTACAATCTAAGAACTCTATCAACGTAAATTTATAAATATTATGAACTATTTTATACGATAAAGCTATGCATGTAAATATATTCCGAATGAATTATCCCGTTTATTAGAAATAGTTTAAAACCAACTATATACCGGCTTAATCTTAAGTTAAATATTCCCTCCCTCTCTTTACTTCCATACTTATCCATGTTAATATTATCCTGTCCTAACGGGCTAATATATTTAAGGGAGAGAAACCAATGAAAAAAGTGTTTGCATTACTATCACTGGCTGTTATTTTAGGATTTACAGGCTGCTCAGCAGGAGGAAATCAGGCTGCTAGCGGTGATACTGTATCCAAAGAGGATTATGATAAATTGAAAGAGGATCTGGACACAGCCAATAGCAAGACAAAAGAACTTGAAAGTGAAGTTGCTGCATTAAAAGAACAACTCGAAACAACTAATGCTAATAAAGGAAATCAGGAAGAAGCCAAGGAAGAAGCTCCTGTTGAGGAAGGTCTTAGCGCAAAAGAGCTGGAAGCTAAACTCAAAGAGCAGCCTTTATACATAGTATCAACTGAATATTTCGTACAGTCAGATGAATACAAATCATTGTATCCCGACATGTTAAATGCAGTCTTTAAAAATGTCTCCGGCAAAGAAATTAAAAATGTTACAATAGCTTTCGCTGGCTGGGACGACAACAAGTTGCCTGTAAAAATTGTTGGCCAGTTTGATTTTGATAACGGCAGCTATATACAACAGGTAGCTTATGATGATGTAAATATGGTGGATGGAGCCGAATTCGGCAAAGATACCGGTTATTCCTTAAGTGAAAATAGTGACACTATCAAAACTGTTAAAGCAATTGTAACAGAATATACAGACTTTGATGGCAACACCTGGGAGAACCCATATTATAAGAATTGGATTTCCGTTTATGAAAATAAAAAACTTGGGAAATAATATATTTCTGCAATCCATCAAGTAATACATTTACTTGGAATTTAGCAAAGGACTGTGAAGCCCAGCTTCACAGTCCTTTTATTACATAGAATATCAGAATTTACAGACTTTTCTTCACACTCTCTTTGCTCCTGAAATTCCTAGTTGTTTTTCTGATATAATTTATCACCGAATGAATTTTTCTGCATGATTTGAGTATCTATTGCTTAATCCATAACATTCTGTAATTAGAATCGATGTCCCTATATAAACTAATACATACTTATACATAGAAGACGCCAGTGTTATATTCTTTACTTCTAGAATTATAGAAGTTATCAGATAAATAACAGAGCCAACTATGGCTAACAGACCAAAGCATTGATTGGTCCACTTCCAGATGTCTTTATGCATGTTTTGCTGCAAAGACTTATAACCCAGCATATTTTTCTTCTCTTTGGCTGAAAAGAAAAATAAAAATATGCCATAACATAAAAAGATTAATCCGTAAAATATATCATTCATTTTTGATCTTCTCCTTCAGTAATTACTTCATCTGGTTTCTGATTTCAGTTTCGTGCTCCAAGCAATATTTATAGCTCTTTTCCATAAAAGTTATGTTTCCAGTATAGGTTTCTTCTCTATCTTCATTGTATAAAAATAGTCATATGCACATCCCTCGTCAAAATAAGGATTAATAGAATATAACTTTTTGTCATGCCTCATGATAGTATCCACGACCATTTCACTCAATATCCATGTCAAATGCGGCATCTCATATTCGCTTTTACTATCTTGAAAATGTGAATTCCATACATGAAACCATACAAAATGAATGATTTCATGGAGCGCTATGCCCAGTGCCCCTCTTTCACTATTCAGATAATAGATATCAAAAGTATTACTCTCTAAAAATCTTGGACAGATAGGATTCAAAGTAATATTTCCCACCATATTATTAAATTTGTTAGATAGTTGTATCCCGAAAGCATCCTCCAGCGCTTTCTGTATATTAATTACATTAGCATCCCAGTAATTCTGATAACGGATTATCTTTTCATTCATTTCATTCGTTTCAAGTATGCCACTAAGCATTTCTCTTAGATATTCTCTTCTATTAAGGCTTGTTAATGTATTGAATTTATTTTTATCTAGTTTAGGATATTCTTCAAATAAAGTCTCAGTCCAAAAATCACTTAGACCGCCCTCATGAAATAGTAATATACTATCTATACTGTATTCTAATCTTGGGTTTTTATATACTAATTTCATTAATTTGACTCCTTGATTAAGTGGTTAATTACAGACTTTCAATCTTAATACTAGCATTGATTAGACTTTATGACATTACCAAAAACAATTTAACTCAATTATCCTGCACTAAAAATTCAATACTTGAAAAGTAAATTCCATAGAATTTGGAATATAAATTAATTTGAACACTTTATTTGATCCGTTTATATTAAACACTCTAATTTTAGTTCATAATCGGGTTTTGTAATATATTCCAAATAATGGACATCTCCATTAAAATTCAAATAAGCTTCAAAACGTTTGATTAAATTTGGATTCGTTGTTACTAATTCTCCCTGTTTATAATTAATAACCTGCTATACATTGTATATTACCTTGAAATACATTATAGCATAAATTTGGATATACAGAAAATCTAAATTTAGATAAGTGACATAAATTTAAGTATTATTACGATATACGATTACTAACCTTATTCCTAATTTGATAATATCAACAAGATTATATAACTAGAACTTTATTCATTATAACTTTCTCTCATTCTTCACAAATAATTATAAAGTATTTAAAAATAGCTAACCCATTATTCCTACGGATTAGCTATTCTATATTAAGGTTATTTTTGTTTAAGCCACGCTTCTACCATTCTATAATACTCATTATCCGGTTCTGCATTCTCATAGTAAAATTCTAAAGTCTGCACACGTAGAATTTGGTCATCTACCTCAACAGAATCAGTATTATTATAAAGAAATTCATCGGTATCATCGCCAGGGCAGTCTCCATAGAACATACATCGAACCTTCATTCCTTCAAAAGCTGTATCAAAATATTTAAAGCCTGTAAAGCTGTTTACTGCATTTCCTTTATGGTGAAAGAAATCTTTTATTAACTGCTCTTCCTTCCATTTAAAGGTCAATCCGATCTTATCCAGTTTAAATTCCAATCCATGTGCAAATATTGATGTTTTTCCATCTACTTTGAAGCTAATACCTTTCTGCTTCAGACTTTGTGCTAATAAGAGCAATATCCTCCAGTCATCTTTGTATTCCATATCACTTGCTCTTAGCCGATACCCTCTTCTTTCCTTCTCCATTGTAATTCCTCCTTTATTTTTGGTAGTTTCATCATAACAATAAAGGGAGTTAAATTCCTGTTCTGAAGTATTTAGTTTTGTCTCCAATGACTCATTACCAGGATATGGCTCTTCCCATCCACCAAATCTTTCGATTTTAATATAAAGAGGGTTAAAGGTTTTTATTTTGGGGTATGCCCTTCTCACAAAGCTTGGTGGAAATCCATGAAATCTTGTGAAGGCTTTGGTAAATGCTTCTGGTGTTTCATACCCATATTTAAAGGCAAGTTCTATTATATGTATATTAGATATCAAAAGCTCTTTTCCGGCAAGTGATAATCGCCGGTTACGCACATATTCCATGATAGACATACCACAGACGATTTTAAACAAGTTATTAAGGGCAGATACGCTTAAGTAAAACTTCTTTGCTATTTGATTCAGTGTCAGGCTTTCAAGAATACTCACTTCAATATAATCAATAATAAGCTGTACTGTACCGAAAGAAACCGTATTAAAATTCTCATTTACATCCTTTGACATACTTTCTCTCCCTGAAATTTACTGTTATCATTATACCTTTCATTCTTGTACAGTTCCTGTCATTAAGAATTTATCTTTGTCAGTTACGGCATTCTTATTATGACCATTCTTATACATATACCCGATTACGAAACCAATAAATCAAGATAGTTCATTGTTTTATCCTGCATTGCCTTATCACCAATTTCCATGTAAAAAGATAGGCAGTCCATTGCAATGTAAATGTGGAAGTTCTTCTCAAACTCCTCAAATTCAGACTTTCTGTATATTGTGTCATAATGTTCTAAAAATGATTTCTTAAATATACCATAGTTTTTCTCACTGTAATTCATTTTCATCCAAAACGTCAAACGAGATATATCTGCCATCCAATTATATGACATAGCATCATCCCAATCAATCAAGGCTAAATCACCGTTAGTACTGATTATAACATTTTTTGTGGATAAATCACCATGACAAAGTACTGATGGTAAATTATCAAACTTATTAAGTCCATCAAAAAATAAACTCTTCATATTTCCCAGGCGATTCCTATCATATACGCCTTTTTCATTAAGGGTATTCATTCTGTTGTCAAATTCATCTTCAAAAAAAGAGACCATACTTATATAATTTGCTTTACCATAACCTATATAACCAAAATTTTGTATGGATATTTTATGAATTGATGATATTAATTCTGCTAATTTAACATAAAAGTTTATTTCTTCTGCTTCATTAAAACTCATTTGCTCCGCACTGATTCCTTGCAATTTCTTTTCAAGTAAAAATCCATTGGGAAATCCCAAATCCTCCCGACTGAATTCAATCAATTCAGCGCAGGGTATATTGTGATTTATTAACAAGGAATTAACAAAGGAGAGCTTGCCATTTTCAGGCCAGAATTTGTTACGATAGACTTTAAAAATATATGAGTCGTCTGAGACAACTACATCGTATACATAATTATTAGTTACGTACTCCAATTTAGTAATTTTATTTACCTTATAACCCACGCTTTTTTCAATGCGTTGCATGATATCATCCATATGTGTTATACCTCACTAAGATTAACTTTTCTCATAACTAGTCTCCATATCAATAGACAGATTACCATCTGTTTTATATCTCATAAAATCTTATCATATTTATTTCCAAAAATAAACTGAAACAAACTTACACTATATACTTTCTAACATAATAACACTACTAGCATTCTATGTGACTCCACCATTTACAATTATCAAATACATTGCTATAATAGAAAAGTTAGTCTATACTAACATTTGGCTTTAATACTCAAAGGAACACTTTTATGAAAGATGTGAAACAAGGTAATATTACCATTTCTAAAGAAGAATTAAAAAAACTACTCAAGCGCATTAACCCATATCAACTGCACTATGGTTTTACTCCTCAAAATCCGTTTTTAATCTCGGAGCTCTTTCCTGGTCAGCACAATTGGATTTGGTAGCAAATACTCTTCTAGAATTAGTGAAATAAAGTATGAGATATTCTTAGCTATTTAATAAAAAGTGGTTTCATACTGCCGTTTGCAGGATATTGAAACCACCTTTTGTGTTTTTTCGTAATTAATCAACAGCAGGTAAATAGATAAATTCTAAATATAACAACAATTGCTATTATGAATGCACATGTAAAATAGCCAGATAGTAATCACTATGCTCTTTAAAAAAATCCTCCAGATACTTCTTCCATTTCTCTTCAGGCTTAATATTGTCAGGATGTAAATTGTCTACTTCAAAATCTAAAATAGGTTTATGTCCAAAATCCATTTCAGAATGCCAAACACCATCTAGCGTAACTACTGAGTAGGGTAAGGCATTTGCTAAGTCACATGCCTTCTTTATACCATCAATCCTAAAGCTATCCCAACGCCCCTGAGTATTGTAAGTAGTAATCCAATAATATAATCCATTCTCAATCCCATCATTATCATTATGGTTTTCTAAAAATTCCTCAAAATCAGCTAGTCTGGCAAATCCGCGACTTTTTGAAATTTTTAAGGTTTTATCCTTAGTGAAAAAACTTTTATAAGGCTCAACCTCTAACTCAGAATAGTATTTGGATATCTGATTTCTAACATAATTGTTGACTTCCTCATCGTTCAGAGGCTGCTGTTCATAAGGTAACACTACATAGCAATAACTTTTTATTTTAATCACCTCAAAGTATAGTTTTTTTCTTTTTATTCATTTAGTCCAAGTAAATGGATCCTTATTTTCCTCAGGGTATTTTATATTTCTAATTATAACAACGCATTTTTAAGTCCTTCAAAATCAAGATAATCTTCAATGAACTGCTTACGAAGAAGTTCCAGGGGAACAAACTCGTTATACTTACCATCGATTTGCACCTTATCGGGTAATGGCAAGTCATAAAGGTTAAGTTCACTGTGAACAATATCGTATACTATATTACTCAGCTCCTCTTTTGTCCCCTCAAATATTACCTCAAGATAAACACAGGTGATCCAAGGGAGTTTACTCTTTATTTTTCTGTGCCGTAACGCGTAGTTTAAAGTTATTAATTGCCTTGTTCCCACCCATGGAAAGATAGCGTATTTTCTATCAGACAACGGGGTCACAAGATTATCCAGTATTCCGCTGTTGCGTGCAATGTATTGAATTTCGGTTAATCTTTCCTGGCAGCGGACACTTAAATACGGATACGTATCATTCTCTTTTAGAACACTGCGCACTTTACGGACAAGAACGGTATGAAGCTCAGCGTTAAAGTCCACATTCCAGTCTACAACCGATACACCAGGTACCTTTTTTACAAAGATAACCTTCGACTTCTCATTTACATCCACCGTCTCCCATGCTATACCCGCCAATGCAAAACGGGTACCAACCGGGTAGACTTTGTCAACAGTACCTATGGTGCGGTTTTCATCTTTTACAAGCAGATATTCCGGTGCCAGGAACACGGTCAGGAATTTATGACTGTTTACGATCTTTTCACCTTCACGTCCGATAATCAAGCCACCATGCTCAGTACGCTGCAATTGATCCAGGTTGATCATATGAGAGAGCAAATATTTATAATCCTCCTGAGGAATGTTCTTAAAACATCCCAAGGTCAGTATCGATTGGGCAAGGCCTGCCGGAGACATCTCACCGTTACTTTTTAAGCAGCTCATTGTCTGGTGATACAAAAGATTATAGGCATGATTCCCTGGCGGAATCGGCTCCATCCAGTGATCTTTTATATAAAGTTCAATGATGCCGATAGTCCGTATAAATTCCCAATTAATCGGTCCGAGAATATCTGCTGAATTTATTCTTATACTCTCCACAAAAGTAAAAAGCAGTTGAGGAACCTGTCCACGTCTCCCGCATCGGCCTAAACGCTGCGCAAAACTGGAAACATTGAGCGGTGCGCCTACCTGAACGGCTTGGTCAAGAGAACCTATGTCAATTCCTAACTCCAATGTAACAGTAGCTCCTGTCACAATCTTTTCATCAGCAGATTTCATTTCATCCTCTGTATTTTCCCGCAGCAGAGCCGAAACATTACCGTGGTGAACCCGATAAACATCCGGTGCTTTATTCTTCAAAGCTATTTCTCGTAAATGAGCAAGGACAAATTCTGTCTCCTCCCGGCTGTTGGTGAAGATTATAGTCTTTTTATCAAGGGTTTGTCTGAAAAGATATTCATAATGTTCTCTGTCACCTATATCCCCTGAGTTGACGTCAATTACATTACCGCTTCCGTCTCTCGTTATAAGATCTCGCTCTTCGGCGTAATTTACAAAGCGTTCGATATGAAGCCTGATACGTTTCTTTCCTTCTGCAACAATAGGTGCGGCGCATTCCCGTCCGGTCCCCATATTCAACCAGTTCTGAGCCAGAGAAACATCCCCCAAAGTCGCAGATAAGCCAATCCGTCTTGGGTTTACACTTGTCAGTTGTTTAAGGCGTTCAAGAACACAAAGCAGCTGCAAGCCTCTGACATCCCTCATGAAGTAGTGTACTTCGTCAATGATAACAAACCGCAGATCAGAGAACATTGATAGGCAGGCGCTTCGTTTATTGGTAATCAGGCTTTCTAGGGACTCCGGTGTAATTTGCAGCAGCCCTTCCGGATTTTTAATAAGCTTGTTCTTTTGAGTCTGTGAAGCATCGCCATGCCATTTTGTGACGGGGAGGTTAGAATCAAGGAGCATCTGTTCCAACCGTTTAAACTGGTCATTTATCAACGCCTTGAGTGGGGATATGTACATAACTCCCACCGAGCTTGACGGTTTATTATATAATTCAGTAAGCACAGGCAGAAAAGCTGCCTCGGTCTTACCGGAAGCAGTCCCGGAAGACAGGAGCAGATTGTCGTCGGTGTCAAAGATAACTTCACAGGCAGCTACCTGGTTACCTCGTAATTCTTCCCACTTGTTTTGATAAATAAAGTCTTGAATAAAAGGCGCCAGCCTGTTAAAAACATCCATAATCTTTATACCTCAAATTCTTGGAATTCGCTGTGTATGACTTCGTCAGATACCCCGCCTTTGGCCATTTCAAAGCTATTGTCACCTAAAATCTCAGAAACACTTTTCTGCGGATTCTGGTGCAGGATGTTAATCAATTCGATAAAATCACGGATGATCTCACGGGGAGTAATATGTGTCTGGGCACCGACACGGTTATATTCTACCGTTAAGAAATAGACCAACTCGTCATGAGATAAGGTTGAGGAGTAATTATAAAGCTGCGCATGAATGTTCATAAGCTTCTCCACAAGCACATACATTTCCTCCTGTGACAGCATCTGCAGTCGTATGATAGGAGCTGACAGATCCTTGACATCAGCGGTAGCGAAGTGCCCCTCCGCTAATCGTGAACGTAGAGCTTCATAGCTGAATACGCCTTTATATTTGTCCTCAATACATTGAGGTGTTCCACCCATAAGGAAGCCGATATGACTTGCTTTTCCTTGTAATACATCATTATACATCGTAAGGATTTTCTCATAATTGTTTGCTCTGGTGATAGAATTGGGTATTTTGAAGATATTGACCAGTTCGTCTATAACAACAAGCATCCCTTTATACCCGGCTCCTACCAGGAACGCAGCGAATATCTTTAAGAAGTCATACCAAGTCTCATCATTGACAATGAAATTGATGCCTAAATCCTCCTTTGCTTCTTTTCGGGTAGGATATTCTCCTCTAAACCACCTGAGAACATTTGATTTCAGTGCTGTATCATCCTGCTTGTAAGCCTTCCAATAGGTGACCACAGCCTTTGCAAATTCAAAGCCATTGACCATTCCTTCAAGGGAACCTGCCACTGCATAAATTTGTCTTTCGACCTGATCTTCAAATTCCTCTTCACTCACAGCAGACTGAGCCTTCACATTTGCCTGAATACCGGAAATCCATTTTTCAAGTATTGTGGAAAGATTCTGAATCAACTCTTTGTAGGTAGCCAATCCCTGACCTTTCGTACCGGCAAACCTTCGTTCCGGTGAAAGATCTGCATCCACAACCACAAAGCCCTTTGCCGTGGCGTAATTTCTAATTGTCTGAAGCAGAAAGCTCTTCCCGCTGCCGTATTTACCAACAATGAAGCGGAAAGACGCACTGCCCTCCTCAATCATTTCAATATCATGTAGTATAGCGGCAATCTCCTGGTTTCTGCCTACCGTGATATATTCAAGTCCTACTCTCGGCACGACTCCGCCCTTTAAGGCGTTTATTAATATGTTTGCTATTCTGTTCGGTACTTGATTTACCACACTCATCCTATCAATTCCTTTACTTGTTCTTTATAGTCATCGTATAAAGCGAATTCATCATCTAAAAGGTTATCGCCAATGAAATCTATGGCTTTTTCGTTGATTCCATCAACTAGAACTTCCAGCATGATTCCGCACTCATCAGCATATTTCTTTAATTCTATCTCACCCTGCAGTATTACAGACAATGCCTTAATTTCAACTTCGGAGAATTGATTCTTCAAACTCTCCCAAGCATTATTTACGGGCGCCTGTTCGGTCTCAGGCGGCGGCATAGAAGGCTTGTCCTCTTTTACCATATCAAATAAACTAAGCTGTTTAGGAACAGGGATTACCGGAATAATCTCTTTTTCCTGCTCCGGCACGATCAATTTTTCCTGGATGATAAGAGCTTCCTGCTTGATTCGGGACAATGCGTCTTTATCTACTATTACAACGGTTTTCGTTGCTTCTTTGTAGAAATCCTCGACCGCGTTGTTTACGATTATATCAAGGGATAAACCTGCTTCCTTTAATTTGGTGAGGGCTTCATGGGTAACCGTATTGATATTTGCTGAAAGCTTAAACTTATATTTTGTAGCTTTTCTTAAAGCAACTTCCATCTGCTTCATAATATATCCAATCAGCTGCCGACCATTTTCAGATGTGATGACTTTGCTGAAAGCCCATTTATTACTGCTGCATATATAAATTTCATTTTCCGATAGTACGATCCGCCTGTCCGCCTGCTTCATCCACGGATAAAATAATGCGTCCTTAAATGGCTTCCATTCCGTCATTTTCTTTGTAGCCTGAAATATCGATTCCTCGAAATTGATTCCGCTGTCTCTAAACTTTTGCTTGAGTTTATTCATTACAAAGTAGAAACAATCCTTAATCAGCTGCACGTTATCATCCGTAAAATAAGCTGATTTCCTTATATCATACTTTGATATAGTACAGAACAAATCAAAATTGTCCTCTGTATCCGTCATTTTGGGATAGTACTCGCTAAGCTTGTTTGCTTCAATGAATTCCTTAAAAGAGTGAGGAAGTTCGTAATAGATATGGTAATCCTTCAGCCATCTTAGTACATATCTGTCAATAGATTTATTATAAGCACTAAAAGCCCTCCAGAATGACATCAATTGATCAAGCCCTTCCTGTGGGTCATTCACTCCGATATTGCTTAACAACTCATAGATATAAAGAAATACGTAAGACAAAGAGATATCAGCGACATTACCTTTTCTGACCTCTGTTCGCCAGGTAAAATATGACCGGAGCTGCTCGTATCCCATCATCTGATAATATGGGAAGTATTGAGAAAATTGGGCAATTTCAGAATAATCATCTGTATAATCTTTCATAAATATACCTTGCTTATAAAAGATTCTCGCATTATCCAGTTGAACCCGTCTATCAAAAAATCTGCTACGGTCATAAGAAGAACCATGTGTTCTTGCGATCTCTCTCATCTGACCAAATAGATCCCGTTTTTCATCCTTTATAGGCGCCTCTATTTTCTGCGATTTCAATACAAATTTTCCAACACCCGGTATAGGACTAGAATCATATTCAATCTCATAAAATGAACCTTCGTCAAATGAAATAGGTTCAGCGGTTTTAGCTTGAGACAACTCTTTTGCAGCTCTGTCTTCTTGAAACTGCTGCCGCCCGGGGATTTTAAATGACTCATATTTCTTATCTATATCAAATTCGTCCATAATTCCTCCCTAGAAAGTTGTTCTGAATGAGATTCTTACTTGACTTACTTCATCTGCACAAAATGTACAGGAACAGTGTCCACCATAATTAACGTATGTTCTCAAAAGGAAAAAGGATTATCCCACAACCTTTCCAAAAATCCTAAAGTCATCATTCTCCTGAATTACGATAGGTTCGTAGTCAGGATTTAAAGATATCAGAGACCCCTTCCCAAGCTTTTTTAAATACGTATTATTGTTCAGGCAGAAGATTCCGATCTCACCTTCCTCCAGAGCAGGCTGCTCATGGATAAAGATAATCTGTTGATCTACAAAGCGGGGCATCATGCTATTTCCGCTCACCCTTACTGCATAATCGGCTAAACTTGGAACTGTATTGTCAACCTCAATCATCCCGTAAGAACCATCATCTAGGTAATTACCGTAGCCGGCAGAAACCGGTATGTCATATAAGCGTAAGAGCCTTTTGTCAACGAAAGCCTGTCGTATATCCTTCACCTGACAGATATCGCAAATAGCAAAGAATGCCTCTATGGTGGGTTTCGACACTCCGCTCTCCCACTTACTGATTGTATATGTTTTTACGTCAAAACCTTTTTCTTTTAAGAGTTCAACCATCTGTGCACGCGATATTTTTGCAGTCTCTCGAACTTCAAATAATTTTTTTCCCAAGTTCATGTTGAACACCTCCAATATAATTATTATATATTGTTTTTTATGAAATACAATAATAATATTGCAGTTTCTGCAATAAATAGATAATTTAGATGCAGAATATGCATTCAAGAATTATAATTAACTCAATAGTAACACGAGATACTTTAAGTATTGGAGATTGAAATTATTAGATTTAATTTCGCCTTTTAGAAATTCTACTAGTTAATTTATGAAAAAGCAAATGATTTCCATAAAAAAACAAAGTATATTAGTTCATATACTTTGTTTTAATGAATCTATAAAAAATCATGATTTTTAAGGCTATTCTATCATTTATTCTTCTGTTATTCTAGTTCTATTTATTGATAAATTTTTATTTTATCTCCAATATAAATTAAGTCAGGATTTTTTATAGTATCTTTATTCCATTGATAAATTGTATTCCAGGAAGATGCTTTTCCTAAAAATTTAAAAGCTATTTTACTTAAGTTATCCCCTTTTTTTACAACATATAAAGTGTATTTGTTAGTCTCAGTCTTAGAATCATTTTTTATAGAATCAGTTTCATCAGATATTTTATCTTCTGCTTCTTCTACTATTTGAGGGTTATCAATTGCAGTAATTCTTCCTTGATTTTGAATTTTTATAACACCAGTCTTTTTGATATAGTTCATAATAATTTCTTCCATGGCATTATATTCATTCAGTGTCGGAAATTCACCGAACATTGTATAGTTATCACCACCTGCTGCCATAAAATCATTCGTAGCCATGGTGTAGATTGCCTTAAGATTAAGTTTTCTACCATTTACCTTAATATTGACTGCCCGGCTCCCGGCTGGTTTTGTTGTATCAATCTGGAAGGTTACACCTGAAACTTGAGGGAATCCTCCCAGCGACTCCGGATAGGAAGCAACTCCAACCTCCAAAGCATCTTTTAGAGCCTGACCAGTTATTTCTTTTGTTACTACATAATTACCAAATGGAAATACCGTTACTAAGTCTTTTCTTGTAATGGCACCTGTTTGAATGGAGGCACGAATTCCACCACCGTTGGTAATGGCAATATCTGCACCTGTTGCATCCCGAAATGCATCCGTTACAAAATCACCCAAGTTAGTTTCACCGGTTCTTACAAAATCTCTTTCTCCAACTAAATCTACCGCAGTTTCTCCAACTTTTTCAGAAAGAATTTTATCTTGTTCAGAAACAACTTGTGCTGTATATTCATCTACCACAACATCTGTACCCTTAAACTGTTCTGGCGTAATTAAGCTTGGTGTCATATTTCCCTGTTTATCAATTAAAACCACACCAATATTTTTAATATATTCACCCGTACTAACAATTAAAGTATCCCCAACCTTTAAACCCTCTGTTAACATAGTATGACTATGACCGTCTACTATTAAGTCAATTCCAGCTACTTGCTCCGCAATCTTTTTGGTTGTAAATTCACTACTGGTATCTAAACCAATATGAGTTAAGGCAATTATGATTTCTGCACCTTCTTGTTTTAACTTTGCAACTTCTTCTTCTGCTACTACAATTGGATTCTCAAATGTAATTCCTTCCACATTCTTAGGATTTGTTTTGTAAGCCGTCTCCGGAGTAGTTAATCCAAAAACACCATATTTAATTCCGTTTTTTTCAATAATAGTGCTTTCATCAAATAAATTATTTCCAGTATCTGAATCCACTGTGTTAGCTGAAATCAAATCATATTCCATTAATTTTTCTAATGTCTTTAAATGATCATAGCCGTAATTAAAGTCATGATTACCAGGCACCATTGCATCATATCCTGCCAGATTCATGATATTAACAATGCTTTCTCCCTTATCCAATGTTGCAATGGGCAGTCCATGTAAGGTATCTCCTGCATCCATTAAAATAACTTCTGCTCCCCGTTCTTCGTATAGTTTTTTTAATGCGCTGACAGAAGTAAATCCCATATATCCGCTACTTTCATCTGGAACTGCTCTACCGTGTGTATCGTTTGTATGTATTACTACAGTATAACCCGTTAAATCTGTCTTCTCTAATGCTGATTCTTTTGCTGCCACTGGATTAGATGCTGTTAATATTATAGCTAATGCAAAAATTAGTCCTAAAAATTTTTTTCTCAATAATTTTCCCTCCATTAAAGATAATTTTCACTGAACTAGACCACATATAACGGTTGTCTTTCTTTTACATCATAAAAGATAATATAATTTTAATCTACCATAATATGGTAAAGTATATGCAAACTTTATTACTTTATTATAGCAGCTTAACAATATTATACTTATCCTATTAATTTTATGCACCGCTTCAATAATATATCTATTGGTTTACGTGTCGGTGATGGGTAAGTCAAACACTTGTAAAAATTTTTCAGTAAATTCTTAAAGATGCAAAGAAAAAGAAACACATTTCCCCCCTCAACTCCCTGTGAGATTGGTTGTGTTTCTTTGAAAACATATGTCAAACCGAATCATACTTTCGCCGCACCGAATATGCCTTACACCAATATTATGACATGTATAATCTCGTTAATCAATACGTAAAGCCATTTTGCCGGCGGGCGGTGTTGTGCTTTTTTATCCGGTTTCATTACAGTTTCAGCCACAAAGCAGGACGGACACCACCTGTACACTTGCCATCGCTGATGTTACCTTTTAATATATTGTTGCCTTGGATACCAATATTACCGTCAGTCCCAAATATGTACACGGCTTTTACATTAACGCGGCCAGGCGATCGAAGCCACCACCACCAATGCCAATCCTTCTCCTGTAGTCTTGCTAATCGCTTACTATTGTTTTCATCTTTTCTTTCAAACCAATATCTTTGATTTTTTCCCGGGTTATACAGTTTTGA
>JAQSXJ010000081.1 GCA_029256725.1 Anaerocolumna sp.
CTAATACTAATAGGTCGAGGGCTTGACCTAAAGATTAGATGAAATCAAAAAAAGTGTGTAGTTTTGAAGATACAAATCGAATGAAAGACTGTGAAGGTCATATATATAGAAAAGAAACCTGTGTGTCAGCTTAATAAGTTGGTTCGCAGGTTTTTTCTATATAAAAAGTAGTAGAGAAAGAAATAGTAAATTGGTCTGCAGATTTATGAATTTGAAAATGATAGAGATGAATCTAAAAATGGGAGAGAAAGAATTAGTAAGCTGGTTCGGTGTTTTTGAATCTAAAAATGGGAGAGAAAGAATTAGTAAAGCTGGTTCGGTGTTTTTGAATCTAAAAATGGTAGAGAATGAATTAGTAAGTTGGTTCGGTGTTTTTGGAATCTAAATGTAGAGAATGAATTAGTAAGTTGATTCGGTGTTTTTGGAATCTAAATGTAGAAATTGAATTAGTAAGTTGATTCGGTGTTTTTTGAATCTAAAAATGGTAGAGAATGATTTAGTAAGTTAATTTGCTGTTTTTATAAATCTAAAATGGTAGAGAATGAAGTTGTAAGCTAGCTTGCAGTTTTATGAATATAAAATGGTAGAGAATTAATTAGTAAGCTAGTTTGCTGTTTTCTAAACAAAAAATGGTTGAGAAGAATTTAGTAAGTTGAGTCGTAGGTTTTAGTACATAGAAATGGTTTAGTATTTAGAATGATTTAGTAATTTGAGTTCCAGGTTTTTTGCAGATAAAAAAAGTTAAGAAGGATTTAGGATATTGGTTCACAGAGGCTTTCTTGTACGTAAATAAGATGATCGAGAATGATTTAATAAGAAGAAGGATGACTTTAAATAACTTTATGTATAATAAATATATAAGAGTTCACATTGTGATTAATAATATTTATTAGAACTACTAGGTATTCATTTGTGTGTAGAATAATATAAACGTTAAGATACAATACGGCGTAAACCAAATATCACAATCAGTTTAATAATATTTTTGTTAATCTTTTTATTTCTTATTATTAAAGGTTATAATCTGACAAAAAAATAATGCATTTGACAGATCATAATGTATCTAAAAAGATAAATATTACTAATTCATCTGAAAAATAAAATTACTGGACTACTATGGAAAGGATTGTTAAATAAAAGATTAATTTACAAAACAACATTTTCAAAGTATAATATAACTATAAAACAACAAAATAAAAGGAAAGGAAAGGGAAAACAACATATCCCCAATATAAATATATGAAAATATTAGATACGAAATTCGTTAAAGGGTTTATAAAGATGGCAGATGACGGCTTTCAACAGGGCTGGCATGAAAGAAACGGAGGTAATTTATCTTACCGTCTGAAGGAAGAAGAAGTAATGGAGGTATTACCAAGACTTTCAAATAATGATGAGTGGCATAATATTGGTACTAGTGTTCCTTTACTTGCAGGAGAATTTTTTCTTGTAACAGGAAGCGGGAAGTATTTCAGAAACATCAGTGTTGACCCGGAAGTTTGTATAACTATAATAGAAATCAATGAAACTGGTGAAAAATACCGTATAAGATGGGGATTAGCAGAAGGTGGAACACCTACCAGTGAGCTTGCCACACATTTAATGAACCATGAAGTTAAGAAAGTAGCAACTGGTGGTAAGCACAGAGTAATTTATCATGCACATACTACCAATATTATTGCTTTGACCTTTGTATTACCTTTAAGCGATAAGGTATTTACCAGAGAGTTGTGGGAAGCAGCTACAGAGTGTCCTGTAGTGTTCCCAACAGGAGTTGGTGTAGTACACTGGATGGTCCCCGGCGGAAGAGACATTGCGGTAGCAACCAGTGAATTAATGAAGAAATATGATGTAGCCATCTGGGCTCACCACGGAATGTTCTGTTCCGGTGAAGATTTCGACTTAACCTTCGGTCTTATGCATACTGTTGAGAAATCTGCAGAAATACTAGTTAAGATATTTTCAATGTCCGGTAAGCGCCAGACCATAACACCTGATAATTTCAGGGATTTGGCGGAAGCTTTCAAAGTAGAACTTCCGGAAGAATTTTTATATGAGAAATAAATAATTTTACTGAGGAATAAACTGATCAAAAATAAAATAATCAAACCGGCTCCGGCTCAAATCCAAGCTTTCCTGGCTCTTAATGGTCCAGGCAAAGGCCGGAGTTCGGTAGAAATGCTTACACAAAATCAAAGACAGCATATTCCTGTGCTTATAGTTGTAGGATATAAAATCCGGCTTCGTTATAAAATTTAGCAGGAGATTCTGAAGAACAAAGTACATGGAAAAGCTTCCGACTTCTTTATCTTTTATCAGATTACTTGCCAGCTGACCCCTTATGATGTCAGGACGCTTGCGTCTATACCAGAGCAGTACAAGCGGATTAAAAGATTCAATGCAGTATTTTCCAGGATATTTTTCTAACAAAGGAGCTGTAATATCACACACAGAGGTGTCGTGTAATTCTACCTTAAATTCAACAATCAATGGGACTTTACCCTGCACCATATCAAGAACCTCTTGAAGGGTTGGGATTCCTTCCTCAGATTGGTGTAGTTTGAGCGCTTTCAGTTCTTTTAAAGTCAATTCTCTGACTTTCTTATTAATATGGCACATTCTCTTTAAAGTGAAATCATGAAATACTACAGGCACATTATCTTTTGAGAGCTGTACATCCATTTCAATTCCGTAATTGTTCTTAACAGCAAGCTTAAAGGCAGCCATAGAATTTTCCGGTACCTTGTCAGGGTCATTGTGCAGGCCTCTATGGGCATAATATGTTCCTTGAAACGGAGCGAAGTCTTTTCTGCGAAACAATTTAGGCATTATAGCCATCAGGTATAACAGAACAACCACCACCGGTATCAGACATAAATAAATTAACATAATTTCCTCCAAGACTAACATTTTGATAGAATACAATAGTCTCAAATATTATAACACCCTATCAATCAGCCTTCAATCCTAATAGAAATAATTTTACAAATATTTAAAGCTGGATTGTCAGTAGTTATTTTTATACGGTTTTACCTAAAAAAGAATAAACCCGATTACAAATCATATATTTAAATAAGTTTAGTTAGAGGGAAAATAACTTTGGACCAAAATTGCAGGGATTGGATAATAGGGGAAGAATACAGCGATTTTATTTTTGAATATAGAAGAGATATTAATACCTTAGCTTCAATCCCCAATATCTGTTATAACATTATAAATGATACGTATACCGCCGTATATATGCCAACAACAGCAGTATCAACCAATGATTTGATGCATACTTATGGTTACGGTATATTTCCCAATCTATACGGCTTAATGGATGTCAGCAGCCTGGAGGCCTCAGGGGTCGTACGAGTGAGGAATGTTCCTAACCTGGCTCTTAATGGGGAAGGGGTTCTGATTGGAATTGTAGATACCGGAATTGATTATACCCATGAAGCTTTCAGAAATGCAGATGGAACTACTAGAATTGTATCTATCTGGGATCAGACAATTCAAAGCGGGGCATACCCGGATACCTATTTTTATGGCACAGAATATAGCAGGGAACAGATAAATGAGGCACTGGTAAATGCAGATCCAAGGTCCATTGTACCGACAACGGATGAATTGGGACATGGTACTTATATGGCTGGAATTGCTGCCGGAACGCCGAGTCTGCAAAATAATTTCTCAGGTGTGGTTCCAATGTCTGATCTTGTTGTAGTGAAATTAAAGCAGGCGAAACAAAATGTCAAGAATGTATTCCGTGTACCGGCTGATGCAGTCAGTTACCAGGAAAATGATATTATGTTTGGAATTCGCTATTTAGTTGAAATGGCACGCAGGCTATCTAAACCGATAGCAATATGCATAGGGATTGGAACCTCACAGGGTTCCCATGATGGAAGAGGAGCATTGGGAAGTTATGTATCTGTATTAGCAGATCTGCCGGGTATTGTAATATCCATAGCAGCGGGAAATGAAGGAAATTCAGGTCATCACTTTAAAGGAGTTATAAATAGAGGTGGTGATCAGACGAATATGGTTGAGCTTAGGGTAGGTCCTAGCGTAGCGGGATTTTCCATGCAACTATGGGGAAATGCTCCTGGAACTTTCTCCATTGATATTTTATCACCTACAGGAGAGTACATACCAAGAATACCTGCAAGAATTGGCGAATCCAGAGAAATTCGTTTTATATTTGAGGAAACAGTTATTTTTGTTGATTATTTTCTACTGGAGACCCAAACCGGTGATCAACTTATACTTATTAATTTTGACAGGCCGACGGAGGGAATCTGGCGCTTTAAAGTATATTCCAGCGGTGATCTGAATTCAGAATTCAATATATGGCTTCCGATAAGGGATTTTATAGGAACAGAAACGTATTTTACCCAGCCGGATCCCTTTATTACCATAACCTCTCCGGGAAATACGGTAATACCGATTATTGTTACAGCCTATGATCATACAAACAACAGTCTTTATTTGCAGGCAGGAAGAGGTTTTACCAGGCTGGGAGCCATCAATCCCAGTCTTGCAGCACCCGGAGTGAATCTGGTGGTGCCGGAACCGGGAGGTTTGTACGGAACCAGGTCAGGAACCAGCTTGGCGGCAGCACATACGGCAGGTATAACAGCGATGTTACTTCAGTGGGGTATTCAAACGGGTTATTACTCACAGCTTGATAGTGTTGAAATTAAGAATCTTCTTATAAGAGGCGCCAGAAGAGATCCCAATAACACCTATCCTAACAGAGAGTGGGGGTATGGGATTATAGATATCTATAATACATTTATTAGTCTAAGAGGAGAACCAGGATAGAGGGAAAGCAGGGATTATTCATCTGCCTTCCTTTTTATCCAATCGTTAAATATGACATAGACGTCAGGATAATCCCTTTTAAGAGAAACCGGCTTAAAGGATTTATTCAGGAAGCAGTGAGTAGTTTCTCCTGTTGTGTATGTAACCTTGTTTTCAGAATCTGTAATGGTATAGGTAATTGTCATTTTAATACCGTTAAAGGAACTAATTACAGAATGAATTAGAATATTATTGTTAAAACGTACAGCCTGTTTATAGTCACAGGATATGTTTAAGACAGGTATCATAATACCTAATTGTTCAAGGGTAGCATAACTTAACCCCATCTGCTCCATGAAATCAATTCGTGCTTCTTCAAACCATCGAAGATAATTCGAATGGTGAATGATACCCATCTGATCTGTTTCATAATACTGGGCTTTTCTTGTATAAGGTCTCATAAGTTTGATAAGCATCCTTTCCTTTTATTCTTTGTAAATGGTAACATAGTTGATATAGAATAACAAGTCATGTCTTTCTTGAAACACTTAAGTATTTCAGTAATTTCAGTGGGAATATAAGCATTAATTGAATAAATTAGCTATTTGCATTACAAATATTTGGTAATAATAGAATAGTGTTTACATTTCAATAAAAATGTGATAAAATCTATAACAGTAAAAAAAGTGATAACGGAAATACGGTGGTTTCACCGACAAAGGCAAACCTGTTGAAAAGCAGGGACGCAAAACTATAGGGTCTTCCTGAGTAAACTTCAGATGACAGCCAGTTTCCGAAGGAAATCTTTTTTTATGCAAATTTGTGTTAACTAACATTGATGAGGGTGAGTAGTTAAACGATACAGGATAATGCTTATGGGGAGTGAGCACATTTGGAGATTATGACGGCTTATAATTAAGCTGTCATAATCTCTTATCCTGTATAAGCAATAATTTACAGAAAAAGGGGTATAATATATCAGATATTGCAGGTATTATATGTATTCCGCATAAACAATTTGAATAATTAAAAAAAATAAAAAAACTTTAAAAAAGTACTTGCCTTTTGTTATCTTATGAGTTATAATATCATTCGTGGCTGACACAGTGGATGTCAGAAAAAGTACAAAAAAGAATATTGGGCTATCGCCAAACGGTAAGGCACTGGACTCTGACTCCAGCATCTCAAGGTTCGAATCCTTGTAGCCCAGCTCTTAAAGTGAGTATCGCATGATACTCACTTTTTTCGTGGAATAAATCATGTCTTCTACTTAGTGTTTTGAATAACAGATGAATAAAGAAGAATAATGAATTATTTCTATACAGTAAATTTCAAGTAAATTTCTGTTGTTAAAAAATAAGCTAATGTTAAAAGACTAGTTACTGTTAAAAAAATAAAAAATTATCTAATGTTAAAAAGATTAGTTACTGTTAAAAAGATTAGTTACTGTTAAAAAGAATAGCTTTGTTAAAAGAATAGCTTTGTTAAAAAGAATAGCTTTGTTAAAAAGAATAGCTACTGTTAAAAAGAATAGCTACTGTTAAAAAGAATAGCTACTGTTAAAAAGAATAGCTACTGTGTTAAAAAGATTATCTACTATTAAAAAGATTATCTACTGTTAAAAGATTAGCTTCATTGTAAAAATAAGGAAAATATGTTAATCTTATAGTGCATAAACTCCACAAATTATTAAGTTATTGATAGAAAGAAGGTTGAAAAAATGTTCCATATAGCCATATGCGACGATCAACAGATTATCTGCTCGGAAATTGAACGGGTGATTTTAAATTATACAAAGGATAACTTAAATGAGATAGTAGTGGATATTTATTATACAGGAGAAGAGCTCTGCCGATTTATGAAATCAGGAGAGGAATTTGATCTGATCTTTTTGGATATTGAATTAAGAAATATCAATGGTGTTGAGGTTGGCAAGATAATTAGAGACGAGATGAAAAATGACTTAGTACAGATAGTTTACATCTCCGGAAAAGACAATTACTATTTGGAATTGTTTGAGGTTAGGCCTATGCATTTTCTGCATAAACCGCTGAAACCAGACAAGATAATAAAGGATATTGAAAAAGCCATGGAATTGTCAGGAAGACTCAATAACTTTTATACATATAAACAAAATCATAAAGTCTGCAAATTACCGATAAAAGATATCTTGTATTTTGAATCAGACAACAGAAGAGTGAAAATAATTACAGCAGTTTCTGAAATCTATTTTTACGGCAGTCTGGAAGAAGTATTTCGGGAGGTATCAAAATATCGCTTCCTATATATTCATAAATCCTACATTGTTAATTATACCCATATAACGAGATTCGGCCATAAGGAAATAGTCGTGACCAACAATACAATTCTTCCAATCAGCCAGCAAAGGCGAAAGCAAATACTTGAGCAGCAGCTGGTTTATGAGAGAGAGGTGATGTAAATGGAGGTTATTATATATAATGCAATCTATATCCTTATGAATATGTTCCGCACATATATCGTATTTCGTTATATGGGTATTTTATTAGAAAGAAACGAATGGAATAAGTATCATAAAAGAACAGCTTATCTGATTTATTATCTGATTATCACAGGACTTTGTCTGACCGTTAATATGCCAGTAATTCTCTTAATTGGTAATCTCATTGCACTATCAACCCTGTCTCTTGGCTACAGAGCCACTGTGAAACAAAGGGTTCTTTCTGTTCTATTGATATATCTGTTGTTAATTGGATCTGAAAACCTTGTTGCATTGATAACAGGGCACATGAATACTAATGTATTTACTAAAAATCATTATACTTCCTTTCTGGGGCTTATAAGCGTACAGATTATCAGTTATATGCTGTTATTGATACTTCAAAATTATAAAAAGATAAAAAGAGGAAGCAATGTCTCTAACTATCATTGGCTAGCTATCTTTTTCATACCGTTAGCTTCACAGTATATCATAATCATTCTTCATTTGGCAGCCAGGCTTACAGCTTTTCAGCTTTTTACCTGTATATTCCTATTACTGCTGATAAATATTGCAACCTTTTATTTATATGATTCCATTATTCTAGAAATGGATGAAAAGACAGCAAGCATGCTTCTGCTACAGCAGAATAATTATTACGAACGTCAATTTGAGCTAATGAAGACTACACTGGCAAATACAAGATCTTTTCACCATGACTTGGAAAATCATCTGTCCATTATTTATTCCTTATCAGAGAGCAGAGAAACGGAAAAATTAAAGGAATATTTATCGGAACTCTTAGAGGAGAAGAATGAAATATACCAATATACACATTCCGGAAATGTTGTTATTGACAGTATCATGAATTTTAAACTGCAGGAAGCAGGAAATAAAGGGGTATGCATTGCTGCAGAACTGTGTGTACCGGAAGAACTGCCGGTAAAATCCAGTGACCTTACGGTTATATTGGGGAATCTGATGGATAATGCTATTCAGGCCAGTATTTATTTAAAGAAAGGGGAGCGAATCGTCGAAGCAGCTATCCGCTATGACAAAAGCAGACTGATAATTGATATAAAAAACCGGTATGGCAATCTGATTCTATATGAAAAAGGAAAATTAGTAACTACAAAAGAGGATAAAAAAATTCATGGAGTAGGATTAGCAAATGTAAAAACAGTAGTTGAACGATACGGAGGTATTCTAAAGCTAGAGCATTCTGATGGGATCTTTAGAGCCTCTGCACTATTGTTTATATGATTTATAAATACAGATGAACTGTTTACTGCAAAAAACGTATCAGTTACTACAAGAGGCGGCACATATAGAAATAGTATGATAGTATGCAGATGTAACCCAGTAATGGATATTCATTGAAAGGAGGAAAATCAATGAAAAGAGAAAAGGATTACAAAAGAGGACCAAATGAATCTTATATGAAACAAAGACAGATTAAGAAGGTACATCAGCTCTCCATACGGGATACTGTGGGTGAATGGAATATGAAAGCAATTAAGGCAGATACCCTTAAAATGAATAATGTAGATCCTGCACTAATTCAGGTATTTGCCTCCGGTTCCGATTCTTACACAGGGAACAGAGTTAAAGTTGCAATCATAGATTCCGGTGTGGATTATACCGAAGATATTGAAGTGTATATGAGAAAGAACTTCATACCTGGTGAGGACGGTATATCCGTTCTTTATGAAGACAGTATTGGTCATGGGTCCAGTGTAGCAGGAATTATAGCTGCAAATGGCAGTAATATAGGTATTACAGGCATCAATCCCAATGTTTTATTATACTCGGCAAGGGTTCTTGACAGAAATAATTCAGCACCTGTCAGCCGGGTAGTTGAAGCTATATATTGGGCAATTGAGAGAAAGGTAAACATTATTAATATCAGTTTTGGTACTGCGGTTAATTCAGAAGCATTAAAGCAGGCTGTAAAGGATGCATATAATGCGGGTATACTACTTATTGCAGCAGCTGGTAATAAAGGAAAGCTTGAATATCCTGCGGCCTATGATGAGGTAATTGCAGTAGGTTCAATTAACAGTAAGGGTATACGCAGCAAAGGCAGTCCGATCAGCAGTAAAATTGAATTAGTGGCTCCCGGGGAACAGATTATAACAATAGGTGACTTAGGGGGGATGCTGGTATCCTCCGGAACAAGTATGGCTGCACCCCATGTGACAGGAGCTGCTTCCTTGCTTTGGCAGAAAGATCTGTCAGTATCCGGTGAGTTCATCCGTAAACTTCTTGTTTTCAGTGCCAATCTTTATGGTGACTCAAGAGAATATGGTTACGGATTGCTGGATGTGGAATATGCATTGGAACAATATGATGCTTTTAAGGCTGCCTATACAGAAGAAAAACCTCTTGATAGTATACTGAAGGAAGCGCAGGAAAAAGGAGAATTACCGGATAATACCCGATATGTGTACGCTTTTAATGATGTGGATTACGTAAAAGGCAGCTGGTTGTCAGACGCCCATTATGCCTTTGCAGAGGAGAACAGTTCTGAATCCGGTAATCCGTTAACAGATGGTGCAATAGCAGTGGTAAAATTAGGGGCGATTGTAGCCGATAATGAATTGTCAGGTTTCAATTCCTATCCCCAGTTCCACGGGTTTATGACAAAGCAGACTGGCTCCATATATCAGTCTAATTACCTGGCATCTTACCTTTATCTGACACATAAAGCAGTTGGGTTATATAACAATACTTCACCGGTTGTGCCTCTTTACCTAACAGGATTTGACAGAAGCGGAATTGATACATACCTGACTACCAATGGATTTAACGGGAAATCCTGGTCTACTTTATTAGGTGGAAATACGGTAAATGAAAGAAACAAAGCCTTATTTGTTTTTGGTATGGCTATGCATTCGGTTACCGACTTGTATGCCCACTCGACCTATACTCCGGAAGGAGCTTATATCAACCATGCCATGGGAGCTGACCTTACTACTTTCTACCCGAACAGGTATGCGTGTGCCAGACAAATGGCACAAATATTGATATCGCATATTAAACGATTCGAACCGGGAGATATTTCTGATTTTTATGCGGTAGCAACCGGGCAGTATGATGGTACATATAAGATGGGCAGGTTAAGCCAGTATGTAAAATCAGTTGATCTGGCTTTTTATAATGCTAATTCAGATGCATTCGAAAATATGAATATTAACAGGTAATAACATGCGATAAGAATAAGTAGAAAACTTATATAGAGGCCGTAAAAAGTTAATAAGTAAAAATAAGCTGTAATAATAAGCCGCAGAGGGTGTTATCCGAATATCAGGATAGCACCCTCTGCGGCTTTCAAGTTAGAATTTATTGTATATGTACCAAGTACTGTCAGTTTGCTTTAGCTGTTTGAAAAAATACTTTATCCAGTTTAGTCTTTGCCCAAGCAATTACAGGCCCAAGTAAAAAGGCGATTGCAACAGTAATAATTCCGATAGTAGTGCCCATTAAGAAACCAATGATACATGCAGTGATATCCCAAGCCATACGGATTACTCGAAAAGGAATCTTTTTAAAGCGGGAGGCCAATATAAAGACGGTTGCATCATAAGGGGCAGAACCCAAATCAACAGCCATATACACAGCGGCTGACAGGATAAACAGTATGAGGGACGGTATCAGTACAACAATACGAACTAGCAGACTGTCGAAGGTGCCTGTCGGAAGTATCTGATTAAACAGCCAGGTGAAAAAGTCAGCGCAATAACCTACAAGAAGCATATTTGCAAGAGTACCCCAGCCTATTTGAGAACGGTCAAATAAGATTACTACGATAAACAATAAGGAATTAAAGATAACTTGCCAGTTACCAAAGGAAATGGAAAGTTTATTTGAAATTCCAAGATTCATACTGGTGCAGGGGTCGGTACCAAAGTTCAGCCGGATAAGAAAAGATAGTGAAAAGCCCATTACAAAAACAGCTGCCAATACGGCAAAAATTCTACTTTTGTCTTTTAAGTCAAATTTCATTTGAGTCTTCATTTGTTCCTCCAAAAGTCGTAAATACCTATTTAGCATCTTACTAGTTAATTGCGTATTTGTCTATCATAAATTAATAGTTTTAGCAGCAAAATTACACAAGAATGCTGCTTATCATCCGTAGGCGAAGTTTACAACATTGGATTCTGGTCAATTTACTGACAAATCCACAGTTTAATGATATAATAGAAAACAGTGTTGAAGGAAATTATGAGAAAAAATATACCTTAAGGTATATTTATTTTTAAGTCTCTCCCAGGTATAAAAATGACATTAAGTAAAGTTTATTGTAGCAGGAAAGATAAATTAGTAATCAACTTATAAAGCGAATGATATTAAGAAAGGGACAGGTAATTGGGAGTAATGAACAAATCAGACTTACGCAGGAATCTCTACATGTTAAAAGGCCCTCTGGCGACCCGGGGATATGACTGGTGGTGGCATAATTTTACCGGCTACAGCAGGAAAACAGGTGAGGAAAAAACCTTCTTTATTGAGTATTACATCTGTAATCCGGCACTGAGCAGAAATACTCCCATTTTAGGGCAGCTGCCAAGAAATCGGGCTGTTAACAGAAGACCCTCCTATGCCCTAATAAAAGCAGGGGTTTGGGGAAAGAGTGCAAAGCAGATTCATAATTTCTATCCTATTTCTGAATTTACCTCTTCCGATACTTTTCTTAATGTTAGAATTGGTAACTGTCTTCTGACTGAGACCAGAATGGACGGCAAATGCAAGGTTACCGAAGAAGAAGCAAAAACACATCCGGAATATATGTGTGACGCTGGTACCATGGAATGGGATCTTTCCATGAATAAAAAGATATCCTATCACGTAGGTTATGGTGCCTCCAGAATTTTTAGGGAGCTGAATGCCTTTGAGATGTTTTGGCATGCGGAAGGAATCAAGACAGAATACAGCGGTGAAGTTATTTTAGATGGTGAAATATACGATGTAGTTCCCGAGAAATCCTACGGTTATGCGGATAAGAACTGGGGACAGGACTTTACGTCTCCTTGGTTATGGATTAGCAGCTGTGATCTAAAGAGCCGAATATCCGGAAGGACACTTACGAATTCTGCAGTTGAATTCGGAGGAGGAAGACCTAAGGTATTTGGAATTCCTATGGAAAGAAAACTTCTTGGTGGTTTATATTATGAAGGAAAGATGTATGACTATAATTTCTCCAAGTTCTGGACAGGTGCTAAGACCGTCTATAAATTTGAGGAAGGTAAAAGAACCAATACCTGGAGGGTTAAAGCTGTTAATAAAGACTCTGAACTGGAAATGGTATTGAAGTGTCCGAAAGAAGAGCTGCTGTTTATAAATTATGAAGCGCCTAACGGAAAGAAGCTGCATAATAAGTTATGGAACGGCGGTACCGGGTATGGCAGAATCAAACTTTATGAAAAGTATAGTGGCAAAAGGATACTTATCGACGAAATAGAGATGAGACATACCGGCTGTGAATACGGGGAATATGACGAGTAAGGAACAACTATATGAAGAACCTGTTTGAGTGCCTTCCCGAGGATTTTTTCAAACCACTTACGGGGAAGTATAAAAGGGAGTATGCAGACTGCATACAACTGATATTTAACACTTTTAAGGCGGAAATATCCTATGGCATCAGCAGGGAGATTCTGGTGTCTGCCTTAGAAGGATATTTTGAATATGATGACCATGAGATGGTATTAGAAGATGAAGAAACGGTGCTTTTTGATGCCAGAGCTAAGGCTAATGGTGTAATTAAGACTCTGCGGGATACGGGCTGGATTGAATATGAGCAATGTGATAATCATCAGATTAACGTTATCCTATTTGAATATACCGTTCCGGTAATCGAAAGCTTTCAACGGATTATTAAAGAAGAAGAGGCCGAGTATCAGGGGATTATTTCCCAGATACATGCAGCTCTTCAGAATAAAGAATTGTATGCAAGGCCTTACGAGCTTATTCTTAAGGGAGTAAGCGAAAATACGGAACGACTGATTTCTGAATTAAAGAAATTAAATGCCAGCATTAAGCGGCATATGGAACGCCAGACCAATGAAATGGGAGCGGCGCAGGTGTTGGAGCATTTCTTTGATTATCATAAGAATATTGGTTCAAAAGCTTACTTAAGAATGAAGACCAGTGAAAATATTTCTTATTTCCGCAGTGCTATTATTAGTAAACTGGAGGAAATACTCTCAAACCAGGATATTATGGAGGGAGCAATCTCAGGATATATGGAGATTGAGCAGATAACGGACAGAGAAGAGGCATATGACCTGGTGTTATCTCTAATTTTGGAGGTTAAGAGCGTTTTCTACCGGTTGGATGAGATAAATGATGAAATTGACAGAAAGCACACCAGATATTTAAAGAATGCGGTAATGCGAGCCAAATTCCTTCTGTCCACCGGAAACAACATGGAGGGAAAGATACTCCGGATTCTGGACCATTTGGCACAGGAACTGAATACAGCTGAGAGTCAGAATATCTACGAGGATTCCAAAGCAGATCTGCTCAAACTCTTTCAGATATATCCCCAGAATTTTATTGATGATGAATCCTTGCGGGCAGTATCTGTAACCAAGAAGTTAGGAATTGTTGAAGACCTGGAGGAAGGCGTTATACTGACGGCGGAAGAAAGAGAACTGTATAAAGAAGCGCTTAAAGAAAAGAACAGAAATCGTTTTTCAAGAAATAACATTGATTCTTATGTTAGTGAACTCCTAACAAATCAGGGTAGTATAAAAGCTTCTGCTCTGCCCCTTGAGAACAAGAGGGATATGATAAGAATAATCTATATCAGCCTTTATGGCAATAACCGCTCCAACTGTTACCGAGTGGAGCGGTCAAATCTTCTTGTGCAAAAAAACGGTTTTCACTTTCATGATTTTCAGATTGTAAAAGTATGATTACTAATTGCACAAACCAGAATAACTCATCACAATTTGCCTAGAATCGTATGGAAACAAGACTGTTTGAATCGAAGGATAAAGATATAAATTTTCATAGTAATTCATTAATAGAAAGGAGCGGAAAATTTATGTTACAGGACGTTAAAATCAATAGATCTATTTTGCCTGCAAGTGACAGCAATTACTAATATAAATATTACTTACATAGATTATAAAATATAAATTAATCTAAAATATAAAATTGATCTAAATGATAAAATTGATCTTAAATATAAATAGATCTAAAAGATGTAAATAGATATAAAAAATGTAAATAGAATAAAAGATATAAATAGTTATAAAAGATATACATAGGAAGAGGTAAGGAAAAGGTATGTTTAATATCTTCGAAGAATCCGTAGTTCAAAAGGAACGGTTCCGTCTGGCAGCTAACAGGCTTCTTAATCAGTGCTTTCTGGTTAAGAAGAAGGAAAGCACCAAAAAGGATTACATGTTCGTGTATCAGAACAGAGAACTGTTTATACCATATTTTGAACTGCTGGGTTATCAGCTTAAAATAAATGAAGATCAGGGAGTAATCGGCCTTGTGAACCAGTTCGGAGCAGGAAGGCTGTCCATGAACAAATATGAGAGTATTATGCTCTTGATACTGCGGCTGCTCTATCTGGAGAAACGCAAGGAGCTTGGAACCTTTTCCGAGGAAGTAACGGTACTGATGGAAGAAATCCGTGAAAAGTATGCCATGCTTAAGATAAAGAGCAAACCAGTAATGGATAAATCCATGGAACGGACTATTATAACAGCATTTCGTAAGTTCAACCTGGTGCTGAACTTAGAGAGCGATATCTCCCAGGCAGATGCACGAATTATCATATATCCTTCTATTGTTATGGCTGTACAGATGGAGGATGTCAGTGCATACTACGACAAGATTAAAGATAGATTAGCCAGCTACAGTGATACCGGAGGAGAAGAGGATGGAGAAACAGAAGAAATTACTGACGAGGATTCGGCTGATTAATTGGCATTATTTTGAGAATGAAACCGTCAGCATATATGGTTCCACCTTAATCAGCGGTGAAAATACCGCAGGTAAATCCACGGTGTTAGATGCCATACAGTTAGTGCTAACCACTAATACCAGAAGATTCAATACAGCTGCCAATGAGAGAGGCAGCCGTGATTTAAGAGGTTATGTAAGATGCAAAGTCGGTAATGTGGGAGAGACTTACCTGCGTAAGAATGCAGTGATCGGAAATGTAGCCCTGGAATTCTATGAGGAGAAAACAGATAAGTATTTTGTCCTTGGTGTACATATGACTTCTGCCGATGAACTTAGTCCGGTAGCTACCAGATGGTATATGGAGGAGGGAAGACTGGAAGAGCTCAGCTTTCTAACCGGAGCAAAACCTTCCCTACCGGAAGAGTTCTATGCAGGGGAGCGAAAAGTACGCTTTATAGAACAGAAGAATGCTGCCAGGGAACGTTTTAAACGAAGGATGGGAAATCTGGAGGATCGCTTCTTTGATATCATCCCCAAATCCCTGGCCTTTAAGCCCATGGACAATGTAAAGGACTTTATTAATAAGTTTGTTCTGCCGGAAGAGCGTATTGATGTAGGTAGTCTCAGGGTTAATATCGAGACCCTGTCTGAACTGGAAGAGCTGATGGAGAAATCAGCCGCCAAATTAGAACAGTTAGGGAAGATAATTACCAAGTATGGCTCAATCAAAAAGAAAGATAAAGATATTTCCGTCAATGATCTGCTGCTGATCTTTGCGGAAGTAGAGAATCTGAAAGAGGAAATTGATAGGCTGACTGAAGAGACAGATAAAGACAAGCAGTATTTAGAATCCAATGAAAAAGAGACGGCAAAATTAGAGGAAGATATAGCAAGGGTTGATAAAAGGCTCATTGATTTAAATGTAGCAATGCGCCAGAATGAGGCCAGCAAGCTGGTGGAGGGCGCTAACGCAAGAATAGAAGATATAAACCGTAATATCAAAGAAGCAGACAAGGTAAAGGAGAAACTCTCTGAGGCAGTTCTTGGGCTGCGTAATCTAATAAATATACTGGTTGGTTATGATATCAGGATATTGTCGAAAGAAGAGCTGGATTTATTAACCGAACCCGTTGAAGCAGCAAAGAAAATAGAGGTAACAGGAAAGCTGCAGGCTGAACTTAACAGCCATATGAATAGGATTGCAGAGAGCCATGGAGAACTAAAGGCTCGTAAGAAGGAGCTTGACAGGCAGATAGAAGGACTCCAGATCAGAGTGAAGGAACTGGAGAACAGAAAGCTTTCCTATCCTGTACATACCAGTGATCTGAAAAAGGAAATTGAGAAAGAATTTAAGAACAGGGGAATTGACAGCCCTGTTCATATTCTCTCTGATTTGCTG
The DNA here is from genome assembly GCA_029256725.1 of Anaerocolumna sp. Taxonomy (GTDB): domain Bacteria; phylum Bacillota; class Clostridia; order Lachnospirales; family Lachnospiraceae; genus Anaerocolumna. The sequence goes on from JAQSXJ010000081.1 coordinate 16,572, forward strand.
GAAGTTACAGATCCGCTGTGGCAGAATGCTGTAGAAGGTTATCTGAATACACAGAAGTTCTACCTGATCATTGAGCCGGAATACTACAATATCGCATTGGACATATATCATAAGAAAATGGCGAAGATTCACACGGCAGGTATTATCAATACCAGAAAGCTTGAGTTAAAAACTACTGCTGACCTTTCCACTCTGGCATATGTGGTTCACAGCGAGAACAGTTATGCCAAAGCTTATATCAACTATTTATTAGGTCGTGTAACTCGCTGCCAGGACAGAGCAGAGCTTGAGAATCATAAGATTGCAATGACACCGGAAGGTTTCCTCTATCAGGGTTACGTAATCAGAAATCTGGATAAGGACACCTATAAGAATCCTTATATCGGACAAAATGCTTACCGGGTACAGATTGAAAATACCAAAACAGAGCTTTTGGAGAAATCAGGAGAACGGAAAACCTTAAGAGCTGAAATTACAAAGCTCTCAGAAGTATTAGAAGCAGAGAAAAAGGTTAATATTGAACTCCTTAATACCTATTTGGAAGCACCTCTTTT
>JAQSXJ010000082.1 GCA_029256725.1 Anaerocolumna sp.
GCTCTGTACACAACAGATACATCCCTCTCAAGTACATCAGGTATATCAATATCTCATACACTGGGGGTTCCGGAAGTGTAAGTAAGCGTGAAAATGCTGCCTCTTCAAATAAACCTGGTATTGTATAATTGGCTACATATCCGGCAAACTCAAAAAGAATACGTTCGTAGTTCATCTGACTAAGCTTCATCCTCTGCATATCGAAGATCTCAATTCCGCTTGTGTCAGCTGTACGACAGAGGTTAACGACCTGATTGCAGGCATCAATGATTTCTTCCTGCTCTTCCTTTGTAAGTGGTTCGTTCTGAATTTTTTTGTGGACTTCTCTAAGTTCCCATAGATACGCTGATATACATCTCATAATGATTCCTCCTGCAATTATTAAATTTATTAGATACATTCATTATGTGGCACAGTGCTTATCGCAACATCTTATGAGAAAACGAAATTGTATTTTGAAGCATCACACTGGTGGTGCTGATTGTTTATTTTTGCATACCACATAATGTTTTTAAGAGAGTGGGGTAACTTGTTACCCCCATCTATAGTAACACTATGAGTAACACTATGAAAGGACACGGTAAGAGATATGGTTTATGATAATATGACATACAAACAGGTTGAGACGGCGTTCTATGAAGCTATGCGTACGATAAAGAAAAAGACAGCAGAATGGAGCAAAGAAAAAGAAGGAAATGCATTAATTGATCCAGCCAGAACTTGTGATAATTTTGAAATTGTACCACATCATGAGATATTGGATCCAAGCAATGTAAATAAAAGAAACAGAGGAAGATCGCTTGCTGAACACCACAGAAAAGTAACTGGACGTTCTGCTCGAATGCAAGGCGAAGAAAAGCATCTATCAAAATGTGCTTGTATTATTGGTACTCTACCAAGAGATTATTTACGAATTGATTACAGTATTTCTGATGCTGAATATGCAGCTGCAGTTAAACACATTGAAAATGACGAAAAGACAGAAAGTCCAGAATACGAGTCCGCTATGAGTAAAATTATAGATTATAGATTTACAGAAGAAGAAAAAGCAAAGATTAAAGTGTTTTTTACTGTATTTTTTGAAGCCTGGAAGAAGATATCAGGAATAAGAGATGAGGATATTTTATACTGTATATGCCATATGGACGAAACTTTTCCACATATTCACATAGTAGCTTTTCCATCAACTGAAAGAGAAGACGGCAGTATTACTTACAGTGTAGCGAAGTTTAGTAATTTTGGCTACGATTACAGATCTGAGCTTCATCCGCGAATGATTGAAGAAATGGGTAAGAGGGGGATAGATGCTTCAGGACTTTTAAATGGGGCGACTGCCAGAGGAAAAAAGTTTAAACCAGGCGATTTTAATCACCTACAACGTGAAGAAGCTGTAAAAATTGCTAGTCAGAACCTGATTCTTAGCCAGATGAAAGAAAAGATAAAAAATGAGCTTGTTATTATCGAAGGCGAGCGTATTGCAGAAGAGAAGAGGCTTGAGAAAGTACGTATCTTAAGAACAGATACGGCTCTAAGTGAGAGAGATCATAAGAAACATATGCTAGAACTAAAAAGAGTACGAGATGTATCATCTCAACCACATTTGGGTCAGTATGAATACGAGAATCTATTAAATAGTGTAGCACTTTCTAAGGATCTTAAGAGACGTGAGAAAGAGCTTGCAGAAAGAGCGCGTAACTTTAATGCAGTAGTAACAGAAGAGGCCAGTAGAATGCTTCCTGAGGAGTGTTGGGCAGAAAGCTTATCTGCGCTGTCTCAGGATATTGTAAAGAGAGAAGACGCTGCTGAAAAGCGAGAAAATCACTTTCAGAAGATAGTTGAGCAGGAAGTTGAAATTAGACTGCGAGATCATATTAAAGAGATTTTTGTGATAATTATTGAAGAGATATTTAGACCTGATGGATTTTTGATTCGAAACATGAAAAGGTGCCTTCCGCGGGAAATGTTTGAAGGCTTAGAGCGGTTCATACGAGGTACGATTAGTAATCTTGAAAAGGGGTTAATTGAATCGTTAGAAGGACCTGCTGAAGTAAAGGAAGGATATGATATTACATATAAAGATCAAGATTTGGGAACGGACATAGAGGATTACAATGAAAATGTTGAACTTGAGAAAGATTAGTTCCTATTCGGCATTAATAATTTTATTAGGTTCAGTATACACAAACATATGGAACAAATGAAGGCTTTCTTGCTCTTAATAAGGTGGTTGAGATGATGACAGCAAAAGAAGAGAGGTTATAAGTATTTGTATTTTCTGACATTGAGCGGTATTTTTGTGAGAGAGTGGTTTTAGAAAATGAATTTAGAAGCCTTTTATTAAAAATAAATAGTGTCCACATAATATAATTGTAACTAATAAAAATAAGAAACCTTTCAAAACAAGGAGGTAAATTAAAATGACAGAGTCAAATTTTAAAAAAGCTATGGCTATGGTAAGTGAATCAATTAAGCAGAATGGTGACGTGAAGTTTTTATGCGATTTGGTTGATCCAAGTGGTAAGACTTCAAAAGAGCAAGCCTTGAAGCTATTTGACAAGGACAGTACATCAGAAGCTGTGCGAGAGTTTTTACAAAAGAAGGAACTTCGGACCAAACCGGTAACAGATTCTGTTGTTGAATGGGGCGATATTGGATGCTATTATGTGGTTGGTTCTGATTGTACGTCAGGGCTTGGCGATGGTGTGATGTGCTATGTGTTTGAGGACTTGTATTGTATATCTGCAACCGGGAAGCTCTTTAAGTATAGCGTTCTAAATGTTTCCGGTATTGCATTGGATTATGACAATACGCTTACACTTAGCATTGAGCCATATAGCAGCAATGTTAAATGGTGTGCAAACCTTAACGTATTAACGGAGGCTGAAGACAGCCCTCTACATAGGTACCAAGAGTTATTCGAGAACTAATTCAAAAGCCAAATCCAATAATGCTCAAACGCGATTTAAACACTCCGGCAAGTGTAATGTTGACACTTCTTTGACATCTCTAATCTGTAAGCTGATGGATAAAGGTAATGCGAATAATTGAAGCAAGGAGTGATTATTGTGGGTAAGATGTATGATAATGTCAAAAAAGGATTAGAAGAAGCGATTAGCGATGTAAAAGGAGAAATAAAGTTAGAGAGGCATATGGTTGAAAATAATGCCCCCAAAATCTCTAAAAAAGTTGATAACAACACCAAAAAATGATTAGTACAGTTAGGGATGTTGATAATATTGTTATATAATAAGTTTATTTGATGCAATACGAGACTGTGGGTTTTTTGTTTAATTGTATAGCCGTACATGTTAAGGAAGCTGTCAACGGAAAGAAGTTGGCAGCTTCCGTTTTTATGGCCTTAACAAGGATCTGCCAGTGCTTTCCATTTGTAATACTTTACCAGATAGAATTCCAATAAAAGATATTATGATTACTAATGTTTCTAGCTTACCATCAATATTTATATCATTGTAATTGAGGCAACAACAAAATGTTACTCGACTTGTTGATAACCACATACATGGAAGGTGAGGTAACAAATATGAGTTCAAAAAACGACACAGTAAACGGAGTAGATAGCATTTATGACATTTTAACAGATATGAGAACCTATTATGGACTTACATGGCAGCAAGTCAAGTTAGGAATATTAGTCTATAATGGGACAGAATATTTTCTAATCAAGCTCAAGGGTACAAAAGTTCGCAAATTATATCATCAGAACCATAATCGTACAATCAAACAGAAAGTTCTACCATGTGGCATCGAAGAGATTGACAACGTAATCATCCAGCAGCATTTCCATCAGCAACTTTGGAAAGATATTGACTGTAGAGACCTGAAAAGAACATTAGTATATATATATCACCACGGAAATGCGAGACAGGTCCTGGATTCTCATCGTAAGGCCTTTCTCCAAGCAGCATTTGCTTAAACGAAAGCTTAAAGGAGCTTAATACTTAAAAATAACGAGGAGAAATTTGATTATGAAGAGAGAAAAGAAGAATCATCCAGTATTATTTGCTATGAAAATCGCTGCATTCCTATTGTTTATAGTAATTCCTATTTTAGCTTGGAAGACAGGACAGAACTGTTGGTCAGGACTATATTGTAAGGAAAGAAAGCAATGATAAACAAACTTTATTTCAGGTAAGATAACCGGTAATGTAAATAGTTTATAGCACTTTAAACTTAATATGACGAGTTTATAAATCAATGATAGGAGGAGACTTGCAAATTTATGACTCTTAAAACACATTTTGAGACAGGGATTGGATTAGCTTTACTCATTAGCGGTATAGGGGGACCAACAATAAATGCTATGGATATTTCGGATGTAAGTAAAATCGGGATCTTAGCGGCCATTCTGATAGGTGTTACAGCAGGTAGTGTTTACCCCGACATTGATCTCGACGAATCCAACTTAAATTCAGAGGATGTAATACTAAATTGGGAGAGCAATTTTGATCATAGGGGAATAGTACATACATTGATTAATGTTATTGGTGTATCGTTGCCGTTCCTTTTAATGGCCTGGATTGTTAACAGAGTGACTACTTTTGATACAACCTGGATTGCTGTATTAGGTCTATCTATGAGTGTCGGATGCTTAAAACATATGCTAGAAGATACTTTTACCCCAAAAGGAATTTTGTGGCTGTACCCATTCTCAATGAATCGATTTCGAATTCCATTAATCAGAAATTATGCAACAGAAAGGATTTTCCGCATACTTGTGACCGGTTCTTTGCTTTATGGAGCAATCTATTATTGGTCAACGAATCCTTATTAGGAAGGAGAAATACAATATGGATCAAAGAACAGCAAATAACATCATAAATGATTATGCAACCACGAAAGGTTACCCGACTGTAGCTCAAGCAAACAATATGAGTTATAGCGAATTCGCAAAGGGACTCGAGATCTGGCCAACAGAGTATATCGAAGCTATGCCTGACGCCGGTCTTCTTTACAGTTTGACTGGTAGAGTTAAAGACCCTCAGTCCGGTCAAATCGTACGTTCACTATGGGGACGGAAAATGGAGCAGGTACAGAAAACTGTTGAGTTTAGAAACTCGACTGAAGGTAAGAAGCATATGCTTCGCTCCATCACACCTATTGCTGTAAGAAACGAAGAAACCGATGTGAATGATATGCTTAACACCGCATCTATTAAAGTCTCTGCTTCTACCGGATCTGCAAAAAGCAATAAGAAGCAGACACAGATAAATATCAAAAGAATGGAACACGTCCGTATGTTAGAGAAAAGTATCTCTATGGGAGGTGCCTTAAGAGCTATGTACGACTCCTCGCTCAACGCTCACAAAAATGGAGTTGAAAATCTTATGACCAATGAAGATGCAGCCAAAGCAGCAATGCACAGTAAGAGACGAAATAGAATTCCTGCTCTTCTGCTCTCTTGGCTTGTCATGCCTCTTTATGTAATCCTGAGAAGTTTTGATATGTTTTTTGATGCCGGGATCGTGTCTGCTAAGATGGGTTATAAAGGCTCAGAGCTAGGTCCGAAGGTTGGTAGTAACCATAGGTTTCTTGGGAGGTTATCGATTCCTCTCCTTGTTGCAACTTTCATCTCCTTTGTAAGTGCAATCACAAAATACAATGCCGGTGTTGAAGATATCGTTGAGCATGGCGTTATCATATCCGGAATAATCATGATCCCACTGTATATGATTGGCTTTATTATCATTAAGCAGTTTCTTGATATCCCGTTCATTTGGCTTACAAATAAATATGGCTTCGTCGCAATGATGGCAAGCTTTGCTTTTCTACCTACTAATGCTGAGGAGTTCCAGCTTGGCGGAATAACCAAGACATATGAACAACAGGAAATTCTGGGTCAGATGATCAAGGAAAGAGAAGCATTAATCTATGATTTAAAGGATGCTATAAAAAACAATTTATCGTATGCTAAATGCGATACTTTGTGCAATGATAAAAAGTTCTCCCTGAAGACTCTCGAGAAAGAAGAAGGAGACATATTTGTTAAATGCTAGATCAATCTTCAAAGGCTTTTAAATTCTTTTTAGAACAATGCAATGGGTTAAGAATTACAACAATCGAAGCAATTGATGTGTATGTACTTAATGAGCAAGGGTATTTTTCGAGACAGCAATACTTATTAAGCACTTGCCTAAAAGATGGAATTATATTGATTAACTTCATCATTTGATACAAGACTATTGATGTTCACTATATAAAAGGATTCCGGTAGTGGCTTATTGTAACCACTATCGGAATCCTTTTTATTCAATCTGAAATTTTGGGCTTTTTTGATCATGGCAGGTGGCGTCTATTAGTTCTTGATGATTATTAATTCTGTATTTTGCATTTCACAGAGCAGATAAAAGATTTGATCATACTCATACACATCATCTCTGAATGGATTTATACATTATACGTGCGAAATGACCTTCCTCCAGAATTTCTAAGTCCTCTTCATGCCCTGCTATATAATTTTCGTTTTCCAGGTTTATTTTGACAAGATCTATAAATAGATCCTTGTTACGACAAAATCTGTAAGGTGATCCAAACATGTAAGATTTGATGCCTTCCTTGTATTTATATAGCCATGCTTCAAATAACTCTTCTTTTTTGTTATCGATGATATCTACGCGATATTCATCATTGTAAGTAAAACTTTCTGTTGTTACTCCTGTTACTCTTTTCATTAAATCCTCACTTTCCGCTCTTAGAGCACTACCTATTTCTTTTGCTGACAGACGTAGATTCGGGTATCCCATTATATGAATGCAGAAAGTCTCTGCATGTGGCTGGATGCAGTAAGTTGACCCGTAAACTAAGTGTTTCGGAAGTTCAGAATTCCTGCGTTCAATCCTTTCCACCAGACTAATTACCTCATCGGCATTAAGAGTTCTTACCTTTGCATGCTTCTGATAATCGTCCATAATCTTTTGCAACTTATCATACTGTTCCTGAAACAGCGCTTCAGCCTTTTGTTGCTTCTCATCTCTCTGTTTTGCGTTCTTTTTTGTTAGAATGATTTCAGATAAATTGAATAATGCTTTCATAATCTGTCCTTTCTACCCTTTTCGAGGGCGTTAGATTTATAAAAACATTATGCTAAATGATAAACGATTCAGATTGTCATTTAAATAATGTATCGTACAGAGTTATATTGCCATTTACAATGTATACAGTAGAGCTATAGACACACTTGGGTGAATTTGAAAACAGCAAATTGTTAAGGGCATTCTATGCTCTTATTATAGAGTTATTTATTAATAAGTGATCTTATATTTAGTAAAGGAAGTTACGTTGTTTGCTTTAAGTAAGTGGAAAGGGGTTTTTTATATTATACAGTTATTAGATTAAGATGGATCATATGATAACATGGGCGTATTTGGCGTGATAATTTATCAGGGAGAGACCAGATAATTGGGAAAAAGGCAAAACAGAAGTTGTACAAAAGTGAATTTTGAGTCTATAGACTTTCTATGATATTAAGATGAAAATTTTGAACTGCTATAATGAGACTGTACTTGCGAACACTATAACTAAAAGTAAACGATATTTCAGGCAAACTCTAAAATCAGAGCCTTCTGAGATAACGTTTTTTTATTTCTTAGGTTGCACCGGAAGCCTTCATCATAAGCCTACTACAATAAAATATACTGCGCGATTCATAGTGCTATTAATAAAAGAGAATAGGTATAATTTTTATAACTAAAAAAGAGAGGTTGTCTACTATTAATTAAGGCAGACCTCTCTTTTAATTTAATGACATCTTCGCAAAAAATAAATGAGACATAATGTAATTAACGATATGCACTTGCATTATACAAGCGCAATTTGGTCGAAAGCAGCTTTGGTTTTTGGCGAGACCTGAGTGACTCACGGTATATACGAGATAACATAAACGCTATGTTTCATTCTATATGATTTTCAGTATAGATATATCAGTGGCAATTGTCAAGATAAGAGGCTCGAAGAGCATTTTTATAGACAATTTGGATTGAAAAGCGATTTATCATACAGATCCTGTTATGTCAAAACTTCTGTCGGGGCTCATCGTATTCTAGGCATATCGACCATTTACTCAAAGCTAAATTGAGTAGAATGAGAAATGCAAAATGATGTACGAAGTAATCTTATTCAAAAGATGAACTCGTAGGTCTTATTAAATTTACTCATTTTTCAGACAAAGGAGAAAGTATATGGTAGGATCAGTAGCAACACAGCAAAATACGAGTGATTTAGTAAAGATTATGTATTGCGATAAGAGATACACAGAGAAACCAACAGGAAAAGATATAGGAATGCTACAACTATATATTACTGAAAAAGCGATTTCTATTCCTGATCTTGCTGAAGCACTTTCTCATGGGGCTTCTTTTAAGTGTGGAGTTTTAAAAGACGGAAGGAAGCAAGAAAATTGGGCTGAACAGCAGATTTTTGGCCTTGATTTTGATGCCGGTATGCGTATTGAAGAAGCTTATGCTGTTGCAATAAAAGTAGGACTTACACCCATTTTTGTGTACACAACATTTAGTCATACGGATGGGCATAATAAATTTCGAATGTTGTTCTGTATGGACCAAGTAATCACAAACGGAGCTTTAAGAGACAAGATTCAAGCTACGTTTATGGGCATATATGGAAACACTGATATCAAGTGCAGTAACCGTGATCGCCTTTTTTATGGTGGTAAAGGAAAAGAAGTCCTTTATCCTAATTATGATGCTAGAATTACCGTGGAAGATATTTTAAAACACTGGAAAGACGAGTATGCAGTATTCTTCCCAAGCATAAGTAAGACAGTAGGAAAAAACGTATCAATGGCACAGAAAAAGATTCATAATATTGTTAAAAACCTTTGGGTTAATGATCATAATCAAACTGCAACTGTGCTTCCCTTTACATCAAGAAAGATTAGATGTATTGCGAAATTCCTTATGAGATGTCTGGAAGCAGCATATGAAGGTATTACATGGATTGAGGGTAAACACAGAGAACGTTTCATCTTTATTTATTACAATAATGCAAAGATTATTTATGGAGCAGTTAAAGCATACCAGATGGCTTTAGAAAAGAGCCAGGGTATGCAAGAACCTTTGTCTGATAAAGAGTTTTATTGGGCTATAGCGCACACAGATATGCATATTGAAACAACAAAATATCATGCGAATGGATTTTATACATACAGCCCAGCAAGAGTAATTGAAGTCCTTGAACTTACATCAGAGCAGGCTGAAGCTTTTGGCTTCTATGATAGAAAGATGCAGAGGGCACTTGAGAAGGAACACCAAGAACTTTCAAGTAAGCGTGATAGAATCATTGCGGAACTTTATCTTTCAGGACTTGGATATAAGAAAATCCAAAAAATACTTCCAGAAGATATGATGTGTTCGGTTAACACAATAAAGAACACGCTAATTAGGCTCGGAATAAAAGGTGATAGAACTATATTACTTGAAAACATCAATTTTGAATATAGGAAAAGATATTTTCGTAGGGTGCAGACTTCGAGTGAACTACCAACTTCAACCTTACTCCCGAATTATGGATTTATGACCGAAGAGTGTGAAAAGTTGTATTTTGAACATTTAAAGGAATCTGGTAGTTCAAATGACTCTGAACAAGATGATGCTATAAGCGTTATCCTAAGTGGCAAAGATACGTATATGACCGGAAAATCAGGTACAGGCAAAACCTATGTACTGAATGCAGTGGTCAGTTGTTTATCCACTGAAGATCGAAATTATACATATGCAGGTGCTCCTACAGGCCTTGCCGCTGATAATATGAGTATAAAAGCAAGTACACTTCATCATCTGTTTAAAATGGAGGAGCGTGTTTATACAAAACACGATTGTACTATTATACCCACTGAGCTCATAAAAATGAGAAAATTGATTATTGACGAAATTGGACTTCTGAGAGTTGACCTCTTTGATTATATTATGAGATGCGTACGTGCTATTGAAGAAGCTTCACTTCGCCATATTCAGGTGATTGTGTGTGGGGATTTTGGACAAGCTATGCCGGTTGTTACTAAGGAAGATAGACTTTTACTTGAAGAGAACTTCGGGCAGAATGCTATATATGCATTCCAGTCCCCTGAATGGGACGCACGCGGTTTTGAGAAAATCGTTCTTAATAAATGTAGACGTGTTAAGCAGAGCGTCATCACAGAAGCATTTAATATGAGATGTGACAAGATTAAGTTTGGCAACCGAGATGCACTAGTATGGATGAATACGTATCTTTCTAATTCTGAAGACACCAATGCAACTTATATCTGTGCTACAAATAAAGATGTTGCTCATTATAACAGACTTTATGTAAGAGGTTTCAATGAAAGAAAGGCTTACAAAGCTGTTGGTTATGAGGCAACATTAGAACTCGCAGTCGGAATGAGAGTAATTACATTAAAAAATACTCGTACTTACAAAAATGGATCTATAGGTACTATCACAGAGCTCTTAAAAGATGCAGTCAAAGTTAAATTTAACAACGGGAAAGTCTATAAGGTTGGCTATGAATTATTTGTAGATAGGACTACAAGAATTACAATGTATCAGTTGCCCATTGCTGTTGCAGGAGCGCTTACCGTCAACAAGGCTCAAGGGCTCACCCTTGATGCGGTTAATATAGTATCAGGATTCTTTTCTGCAGGTGCTTTATATACTGCACTGACTCGATGTAAAAATATTGAGAATATTCATATCGTTGGTAATCTAAAGGTAAGAGATCTTCGTGTAGATATCGAAGCACTGAAGATGTGTGTTTAGTATAAATTTAAAATATAATATGCACTTTGCTTGACATACAGGAAAACGTACGAAAGACACTCTTTTCTAGAAAGTAAGGTTTCCAAAAATGTCAGACAAATGAGAATAGGATTTCTCACACGAAATGATAAATTATGACGTGCAACATAATAGATTAAAGGAAGGAGGGCAAGGCGTGAATGAATATTGCGGATGGATCAGCGTTGTATATCTAATAAATTGATAAAACATTTGTTGAAATCTAATAGAGTAAAGTGATTCGTCAATAGATAATGTCAAAACTTTAAAGTATTGGCACCGAAAATGAAACACAATAAAATCAAGTTGTATAGGGGTGTCATAACTTAGCCTCATAAGTGGAAGGAGATTTATATATGATTTATGGTTATGCAAGAGTATCAACTAAGGGTCAGGCTAAGGATGGAAATAGTTTGGATGTGCAGGAGAGAGCGTTAAAAGAAGCCGGATCAACCGTTATTTATACGGATGCTTTTACTGGCACGAAAACGAACAGACCTGAATTCAATAAATTAATTTCTAAAATTCAAAAAGGAGATACGCTTGTCGTGACTAAACTCGACCGGTTCGCCAGATCGATGTCAGAGGGAAGCAAACTGGTATCTGAACTCATTGATAAAGGCGTCCGAGTGTACATACTTAATATTGGTGTTATGGATAATACTCCATCATCTAAATTGATCCGAAACATATTTTTTGCATTTGCAGAGTTCGAGCGAGATATGATTGTAGAGCGGACATCGGAGGGAAAGGCAATTGCTAAACAAAGCTCGAATTATAGGGAGGGTAGACCTCATAAGTTTGGTAGAAAACAAGTAGATCACGCTCTAAAAATGCTAGAAACAAATTCATACAAGCAGGTAGAGGAGCTAACAGGAATCTCTAAAAGCACTCTTATAAGAGCAAAGAGAAAAGGAAAGGAGAGTAAATATGCTTAGAAGACATAAAATGATTATAAGTATTAAAAGCGAAGTGGATGGATTTGTGAGGAGAAAAGAGATACGGTCAAATTGGTCCTGTTTAAGAATGCTTAAACACCTAAAGAAGCGAGCGCTAATAAAAGATCCATATGCGAGGATCATGAATCATGGTGGAGTGCCCACGTTAGTTGTTCACCGGATAGAAACTCCGGTCCTGATTACTGTTCGTTTGGTAGAAAAAGGAACAGAAGAATAGGCAAGGTATAATATGTTTTCATATAAATAGAGGCAGACAATGCTATGAATTATTTTGAGAAACTCAAAATAATTCATAGCATTCTTCTATAACAGAGCTCCTTTTGCGTTCTCACTGAGCTCGTATCTTAGTAATGTGAGGGATCTGATATATCATAAAGTATTTCATGATGTAATTACCTCATAAAAACGTAAGACTGATAATACGTTTTTTGTCATGTTCTTAAGTGCATACGCCTGCGATATACCTCCGCTTCTGTATGCTTTTAATTTTACCCAGTACAATTAGATTGATTAAGTAAAAAATAATGGTTTAAAGTATAAAATAATTGACAAATACACAGCTATTTGGTATTATATACTAAAAGGAGGGATATAATGCCACGGATTACTGAAAATAAGGATTCTCAAGTCCTACTGCTTCAACAGAATCTCGCAGCCATAAGGAAAATTGCAGGATGGACTGCTGAGCAACTTGCTGACAAGATAGGGGTTACAAAGCAAACCATATCAAATCTTGAAACCGGGAAATCCCCTATGAACCTTACACAGTATATAGCCATACGTGCCATTCTTGATCATGAGATTGAGACAAATAAAGAAAACACTGTACTTCCTCAGGTTATCGCGATTCTGTTGGACAAGGGTGATGAGTTGAATGAAGAGGATTATGCAAAGGTCAAAGAAGCGATAAATACTGTTTCTATTTCTGCAGCAGGTGGAGTGACTGGCGCAACATTGGCTTCAATCTTCGGCGGTCTACTCACAAGCATCCCTACATCAGCCGCAATACTTGGCGTTGCCGGTTTTGCACTTGGCCCTTTTGGAATTATCGGAAGTGCAATTGGTGGGGCTGTAGCTGGTACATGGCTTAACAAAATACTGAAAAAAGACAGAGAAAACAAAAAAAATAAAGAAAAGTAAACGACTTGCGGAGTAAATCCAGATGATATCATCCGAGCATATATGTTGAGTCAAGGCGAATAGAGTGACATTGTCTCTGAATATAATTAAGAAAGGAAGAAAATCAATGGACGAAAAACGTAAAGAGTTCTCTGAAGAAGAACTAAGAGGTGCAATAGGATCCCGTGAAGCTGAGGCAAAGAGAATACTTGAAGATGAAAATAAAGTAAACCAACTTCTCGGAAAAGCAAAAAAGTTGATCAAAAAAATCAAAAATGTTCCCGTTATAGGAGGACTTGTTGATGACCTAATGACTTTATTTGATCTTATCGGAGACTATGCAAAGGGTAATTACAAGAAGATACCTTTGCGTATCATTATATCAGCAGTGGCGGGCGTGATATATATGGTTTCTCCTATCGATATTGTGCCAGATGTAATCCCTGTTATCGGATGGCTAGATGATGCCGCCGTGCTCACGCTTATTCTAAACACTGGGCTTGCCTTGGAACTTTACAATTATAAAAAGTGGAAGTTTGCTGTAAAGAAAGACGAGTTCACCAATGGGATGCAGAGAGACATCAACGATATTATTAAAGATAGACAACTCGTGGCTATTTTTCTTACGGATGATAATATATTAAAGCTTTTTATTTCGGACTCTTCTGATAATGAGATCCTGCCAATTAGTGTTCACCCAGAATTGCTTAATTTTGATTATGCACAGCTTAAATCAATCTGTGAAGAACTTAACATAAATATCTTTGATGTTTTAGAAGAAGTAAAACTCCGATTTACAAAAGAAGATGAAGGAACTCGCATATGTGATTTTAAAGTTTGCCGTGAATCAGATTTCACTGACTTTGATGAAACCTTTGATATCATAATTGAGGAGGTTTAAGCTAAATGGATGAACAGTTAATCCCTAAAATTAGCGAACTTCCAACTGGAGATAAGCTTACCAACGGATATATTAAGAAAATACAACGTTTATTTCCTGTGCCGAGTGACTATAAAATACTTTGGGCTGTTGCCGAAAGTCTTGGACACCATCCCAGCGGTCTTGTTATTGCAGATAAAGGCATAATTATAAAAGCAAATAAAAAATGTGTTGAAGAAGTAAATGTTAAAGCAGAAGAAGGCAAGTGTCGAAATAATACGGAACATATAAAATTCATTTATCAGATAATTCCGTGGGATTTATTTGATCCAGATGATTACATTATAAAAATTGAAAGTAACTTAATTTCGATAACAGTTGGCGAGACAAGCTATACTGGATTTACAAATAAATCCATAATAGAATTTTTTAATAAAGCAGTAATAAAAAAGCGCAATTTTGAAAGTGCTGTATCGAAATTTGCTGAATCTGGAACGGTTGCTTATTTAAATACTCTCGGGCTAGATGGAATCTCATTTGCAGCCGCATATGGTGCAGACCAAACTAAAACCGGGCACGGTATTTATGCCGAAGAAGCGGGAGCATTACTTGACAGAATTAGTGGAGAAGCTGCCGAGGTTGTAGGTCGTGATAACGCAAAAAATGGTCCGGATAAAGTGGTTAATGGACGCCCTGTGCAATGTAAGTATTGCAATAGCGCCAATTCCTCAGTAGGCAACTGCTTTAAGAAAAATGCAGCAACAGGGGCAAAAGAATATCGCTACATAACTCTTGATGGAACTCCGATGATGGTTGAAGTACCAAAAGATCAATATGCACAAGCTGTTGAGGTAATGAAAAAGAAAATCAAAGAAGGTAGTGTTCCGGGAATTTCTGATCCTAATAAGGCTTATGATATCATTCGTCAGGGTAAGCTTACATATAAACAGGCTCGTAATCTGGCAAAGGCCGGGACATTTGAATCAATAACCTACGATGCAGCGACAGGCGCAGTAAACTGCTCGTTTGCATTTGGAATTTCTGTTTTAATAACTTTTGGCTTTTCTTATGCAAACAGTAAAGATGCCAAGAAATCTCTAAAAGCAGCTGCTCTTGTTGGACTTCAGACTTTCGGTTTTGCTCTTGTAAGCCAAATTATATCGAGCCAGATCGCACGAACAAGTTTATCAAAGGCTCTAATTCCGGCATCAGACTATATCATAAAGAAACTTGGGGTTAAGACTGTTCAAAAACTGATTAACGGATTCCGCGCATTACTAGGTAAAAAAGCGATATATGGTGGCGCCGCACAAAAATCCTTAGCAAAGGCTCTCAGAAGCAATGTAATAACAGAAGGCGTAGCGTTTGTTGTGTTTTCTGTTCCAGACACAATCAAAGTATCTACGCAGCAAATGTCTGTTGGCCAATATTTAAAGAATATGTCATCTCTTATCGCTTCATTCGCAGGAACAGCAGCGGCTGTTGCGGGAGCGGCTATGGCAACTGCAAAAATTGGAGAAAAGTTGGGCAAGTCCGTAGACAAGCGTGTAGGCGGTGCAATTGGCTTTGGTGCAGGTCTACTTGGCGGTGGAGGCGCAGGATTTGCTTCTAATCAAATTGGAAAACTTGTACGTGAAGACGATGCTGAAATCTTGCTAAGGCTCTTCAATTCGGTTGTAATGAATGTTTGCCTTGATAATATGCTTAGTGAATCAGAAATCAAGGAATTCCTTACGGCTTTGAGCGAAGATAAAGAAAACACGAAGAAGTTAAAAAATGTAATGAAATCTTTATATTCTTCAAAAGAGCAATACCGTGAACTTGAAGCGTTTTGCAATGATATTCTTAAGCCGATTCTTGCCAAACGTACTGTTATATCAAAACATCTCGAGCCTAATGATGAGGAAGTTATTATCGCGATCGGAGATGTAATGAATGAAGTCTCAGAGGAGGAATCCAGCAATGAAGAATATTAAAATCTGTGCGAGGTGCGGAGTAAAAGAAAAGCGAGGAAAGGTGTTGGAAGCTGTTTCAAATTTCCATCTTTGTATTGACTGCGCTCAAATCGCATATAAAGCAAGAGATGCAGCTTTAGCAGGAGATCCAGATAAAGCTAATGAACAGATTGAGGAATTTATCAAGGGTGTCAAAGACAGCTCAGCTAAAGAACCTGTCTTAATATGGGTCGATGAATACAAGAAGCGCATATTCAAAAAATGATAAGATCTGGTTTAAAAATAAAATAAAGGGTCCCTTTTGGTATCTAAACCTGAAGGGACCTTTTGCCAACCTGTGCCGCTGACAAAGATATACCTTGGATGTGAAGGGTATGAAAACATTCCGATAAAACCGTCGTGTAATAAATACGGAATAATGACCATACTGTGGTTTGGATGAGAAAGCTGGGATATTAAGATTTATGAGCTCACATGCTTGATTGCCCTTGCCAAGGGGCCTCGCTCCATATTTTATTAAGAGGGTTCCTTGTGTATGTCGGTTTGTTGACTGGTAGGTAGTGAAAATGTAAACATGGTTGAATTCTCTCATCTTTAATCTAAAATTTCTTTGTTTCCAAAAACATCTTCAAGTAATTTTGATGCCTCAAGATAGAGCAGTTACCGGAATATATTCGGTCACTAAATTCTCTTAAAAAGTGATACGTGAGCCTTATTGATGTACAGGTTGGTTTGGAGGCGGAATATTTTCCAAGCTTTCAGGCCTATTACTGAAACTGATAGAAATGGAAGGACTTGAGCAAATGATTTTCGGTCAGCATTTTTATGAAGTAGAACCTGGTTTATATAGTTTTTCAATGGAAGAGAAGTACGACGAGTATCTTGGCTTGGGTAATGCAATTTTGCTAGGTATAAAAACGAGTTATTTTTCTGCTGTGGCACATCCTGACAGAATTTTTCGTAGAAAGCCTAATTGGGACGTATCTATGACAGAATTATCAAAAGAGATTATTAGTGCAGTGAAAGAGAAGGGGATTCTGATGGAGATTAATGCATCATCAATTAGGAGAAAACAGTATAAACAGGAATTTTGGGACCTGGTACCCCGAGATGTTAGAACTATAGAAGGTATAGATGCACATTCGGTTGCAGAACTAAATGAAGAATTTGAGATAAATCTCTAGGCATACAGGATAAAAGATGCAGTCTGATTTGCATCTGTAACAAGTGGGTGATTAACTCTTATACTGTAAATTCCAGCACTTTAAGATCATAAGAAAATGTTTAACAGCTCTGATTAATGAAATATAGACGGATTTTGATAAGGAATAGTGAGTATGATTTGTGTAATAGGTGAAGTCTGGACAAACCAAAAGGAACAATATTGAAAGTTCTGCACTTACAATACAATTTACGATTATGAATGTAAAGATAATATTTTTGTTGGTAAAATGAAAGAGCTCTCCATTATGAGGGCTCTTAGTATATGTAAGGATCTTTTAAATATGAAATGATTTACACAAAATTTCTATGGCTCATCAAAGGGATTTGGTTCGTTATCGTCATTATTATGAGCTGGACGTTCTACTATCTCTGGCAAAATATTATTCGCTTCTGCTTTATTTCCAAAGGGTGCTTCAATGAGTTTTGATGCTTCCAGGTCAGCTTCATGGAGTGCTAAAACGAGTGGATATTCTTCCATAGCTTTTCCAAGACTCGGATACAAAGACTTGTCCTCACTAAAACCCATGTGCCACCGAATTGCCATAATTCCATGACCAAGTGGCATTTTATCATCAATTCCATACTTTAAAACACATTCCCAAATAAAATCACCCATATCATCGTGTTTCACATCGCGCTTTGGTGCAGCTGCTACTTTGTCTTCATCGTATGTTTTTTGATTTCTTGTACCTTTGGCATAAAAATTGACCTTACATAAATCATGTAAAAGAGCAACAAGGATTATACTTTCATCTTCAATATTTTCAAGAACTTTATTCCACATGAGGCTCAGCTTTTTGAAAGCCAGACAGTAATATATATTGAGACTGTGCTGCAACAAACCGCCCTCACATGCAAGATGGAACTGCGTAGATGCCGGAGCAGAATAAAAGTCTGTATCCGTTCTGATGTAATTAATCAGTTCGCTTACTCCATTCCGATTAACTTTTTCTAAGAGACTTTCAAATCGTTTAATATTATTCTGGTTATTCATAAAAATTCTCCTTTACCAATTGCCTGGATAACATAATTC
>JAQSXJ010000083.1 GCA_029256725.1 Anaerocolumna sp.
TTCCGGTATACTCTCAGCTATAATACTGGATTTCATTGAATACTGGAACGCCATAGAACAGCCCCTGACCTTTCTTATTCGAAAGAAAAACTTATGGCCGCTGTCCTTATATCTTCCGGATATTACCACAGATAAGGCAGGACTTGCTTTTGCAGCCTCTTTTATTATGCTGATACCAGCTCTGCTATTGTTTCTGTATGGGCAGAAATATCTGGAACAGGGAATTGCTGCAACAGGATTAAAAGGATAACCTTTAACACAATAAAGCGGAGGAACGAGAATTCTTATGGAAAAGAAACTCAAAAAACTGCTTATTGGTTTTTTTATATTTATGCTGATTTTTACTTTCATCTCTAGGGCAGCTGCCTCTGTAACACTCGCACAGGTAACAGTGGTCTCCCCTAAGAGGAGCAGTCTGGTCTATGAACAGTCTGGTACCGGTACCATTAAGGAAAATGCAGAGAAATATATGAAACTGGAAGCAGGTTATAAAATTACCTATGATACCGTTCAATTAAAGGAGCTCTTACATGGCAAGGAACAAGAGCTTAAGAAATTAAAACTGCAATATGATAAGAACAGCTTATCCACCCAAAATACAGACAGCAGCCTTGACCTGGAAGCGGCACAGCTACAAGAAGAGAATGCCCAGTCAGATCTGGATAATGCAATAGCAGAACTTGATAATATCAAGGAGACCGTTAAAGAGAAAAAGACAAAGGAATATGAAGAAGCCGCCACCTCTTTAAGGGAACTAGAAGTCGGGAAAACCAATGCCATGCGTCCCTTAAACCGCGAAATTACCGACACCGATAATAGTCTGGCACAACTAAAAGAGCCGCTTCTTAAATTAGAAGATATTATAACGGTGTACACCAATGCCGTAAAGAGCAAAAAAGAAGGAGCAGCAGAAACAGCCTATACAGCAGTCTTTGAATTTTATTATGACGGCAAATACAAGGAACATAAACAACAGATAGAAACTGCCACAAAGAACTTAAACCGGCTGAAAGAGGACCTAATAGAAACTACACGTAAATGGGACGCCTCCATAGATTATCAAGATCAGTATTCCGCCGAGGATAGTGTCCGTAAAGCATATCTACAGCAGATATATGCTAGAAACAGTGAGATAACCTCCTGTAACCGTACCATTGAGGATGCTCAGGAAACCCTTGATAAACTGCAAGCTGAGGATATTAAGGTGGATACTGCCCTGCTAGCCTATAAAGGCGATCTTGAGAACAACTACACCAACCGCCAAAAGGATTCTTATCAATCCCTTTACAAACTTCTGTATGACCATCTGGCTATAAAAGAAGATGTTATCCGTTTGGCAGAAGAAAAAGCAAACAGAGCGAGGGAAGATGCAAAAGCTGCAGAAAAGGAATGGGATGATAAGATAACGAAAGCCAGGAAAGAGTCAGATACTCTGCAAGAAGATACAAAGGCTATCAAAGATGGAAGCTATGATTTCAGCAAAGACTTAAAAGAAGCTCAAAAAACAGAAGAAACAGCCAGAAGAACTCTTGAAACTGCAAAACTTCAAAGAGAAAAGCTCGAAGCAGAAATAACTGTTAAACAATCCAACGAAAAAACCGGTAAACTAACCATCAGCCTGGATCAATCCATGCTTCAGCTGGATATAACCGCAAAAGAAGCAGAGATTTCAAAACTCAGAAAAGTAATTGAGCAAAAAGGCAGAGTATATTCCCCTGTTCAGGGTGTCATCGGCAATTCCGGACTGGATTATGGTATTACCTTAACCGGCAGTGAAAAGCTGGTTATTCTTACTGGTGGTTATGAGCTGGTCATGAAAGGGGATAAGGATAACTTAAAATATTATAACGAAGGTGATGAAATTGAAATAAAAAGTTATAACAGTACCTCCTCTCTTACTTCTACGATTGAAGCAATGAGTCTCCCCGATGAAGAAGGCCTTATTACCTTTACAGCGCTACTTCCCGAAGGAAATTATAAAGAAGGAGGAAGCCTTAATTACCGGCTTATGAAATCCTCTGCCGAATACCCTAACTGTGTCCCCCTCCAGGCTATCAGGCAGGATTCCGGCAACCGTACCTATGTACTTTTGGTCAAGGAAAAGGATACTGTTCTCGGTATAGAGCAGACTGCTTTCAGACTGGATGTGACTGTTGAAGAAAAAGACCGGAATACGGCAGCAGTCAGTGGTTCTTTTGCCTCCGAGGATATTATAATTACCGGCAGCAGCAAAGATATTTCAGAAGGGGACCGGGTGATGGCAAATGAAACAAAATAAGCTGCTGCTCCTGCTGTTGGTTACAACCTGCTTTACCGTCTGGTTTATGGGTCGGTGTATTATGGACACTTCTTATAATAAAGAATTCTTCTCCAGTGTCAGTATCAGGGATCATAAAACAGGAATCAGTAAAGCTTCCCTTATAGAGTTGGCGGAACAGGAAAAGGAAACAGATACAAGCTATTACAGTGACAGCTTACTTTCCCTAACAGCCTGGAAAACAGAAGAAGGGGCAGAACTTATAAATCCTTATCTTGGTCGTAAAGCGAAAGTTCTGACCGTAACTCTCTGGGGCAACATGAGAGACATCATACCCATGGCACTGCTGTCAGGAAATTATGTCTATCAGGACGATTCTTACGGTTGTGTTCTGGATTCTAAGACTGCTTACGAACTCTTTGGTACTATAACCGCTGTTAATAATGAGCTTCTATATAAAAATAACACCTACATTGTCAGAGGTGTTGTTAAAAGTTCTGTTCCCGTGTTTTTATTACAGAGTTCTAAAAGAGCTGAAGCCTTTCCAAATCTTGAGCTTAAAATGTCTGAAAAGGGCAAAGGAAAAGAAGAAATGAATGCTGTTGCCTTTCTTGCAGGCAGCAGTCTGACAGATAATTATTCGCTAATTGATGGTTACTTTTACGGTAATCTCCTGTATTCTTCCTTTCTACTGCCCTTGTGGCTGATTCTTGTATGCCTTTTTATTTTTGCTCTGCATCAGTGCTTTAATCATATAAAAAAGCAAAAAAAACAATTGCTTGCCTATACTGGCCTAACTTTTATAACCCTGTCTCTGATACTTCTCCTCTATTACAAAACAGGAAACCCACTGGCCTTTGCCTGGAAATTCATCCCCACCAGATGGTCTGATTTCTCTTACCTGACAAAAGTTATAAGTACCTTAAAGGAACAGATAGAACAGCTGCGGTATCAAACTCCTAACCCTAGAGAACTTATGCTTCTGGAATCTTTGCTTACGCTAAAATATCGTTTGGCTCTGCTGTTATTTCTAAATTTTCAGTTGCTTTTGACCGGGTATTTTTATATAAAACAAAAACACTGTATAAGTTGAATTTTAGCTTTTTGCTCTTCCAGATATATCAATATGCAAATATGAACATTTATATCTGGAAGAGTTTAATACTCTATTTTATATATGAACTCCTACAGCACCTTTTCATATAACTTATACCAGGGTAGTCCATATTCGGCATAACCTAGATCCACAGTTCCTACATACTCATAACCACACCGTTCATACAAACGGATTGCCGGATAATTCTTCTCATAAACATCCAGCCGGATTGCCGACATTTCCAGTTTTCTGGCATGACGCTCTGTGAAATCCATTAACGAGTTTCCTATTCCCCTCTTAACAAATTCCGGATGAACGGTCAGGGTATGGATTACGATAATCTTGTCATACTCCTGGTCTGTGTTCCAAGTGACAGAAGTGTAGGCTTCCTCCGGTTTATGGCTTAATATAATGCTGCCAGCGATCCTGCCTTCCCATCTGGCCACATAGAGATAACCTTCTTCCACTCCTTCCACAGCATTTTCCCTTACAGGATATACTCCCTTCTTAAAGCCGGGATAATTTATTCCTGCCTCCAGCGCATCATTCATTTCATTATAAAGCTGCTCTATTTCATCAATATCAGATAACTTTCCTGCTTCAATTATTAATTCCATAGCTCCTCAATCCTTTTTAAAATTTTCACACTAGCTCCCGTTGCATGCTGCATCTGCTTGCAGATGTGGCACTGCCACCAATCAGGGTGTGAATTATGCTTTTCAAGAATTCACACTAATACCCATGCATACCGCAAGCTTGCTTGCGGTACTGCTCAAATAACAAGTGAGAAATGTCCTCTATTTCACACTAACTTCTATATAATACATAATCCTGTATTTCTTTTTTAAATCCATACTTCTTAAAAACCTCTGCCATATCCTCCGGATATTCCTTCACAATCAGACGATTTACCTGAGGAAACAGTTTCTTCTTATGAAAATCTCTGGTAAAAGCCTCTAATATACTATCAGCTCCTTCCTTGTCAAAGATCCGAAGAATCTTCCCCTGCCGTTCCATTACTGCAACGGTTACTCCACCTCTTAAGGCTACTACAGTTCCCGGAATATTCATAAAACTTCTGCCTTCTTCATGTGAAAGACATTTTCCCCAAGGCTGGCAAGGATCCATAGCTGGAAGCCAAATAAGCTGCTCCTTTGGGTTCTCAAGGGCATACATAACTCCTGCAAAATCTTTCTCTCTGATAAACTGAACCCCTGACATTCCTTCTATAAAATATCCGCGTCGTACCTGTCCGGTGTATTCCCAGATTCTTAAGACTTCCAGTGCCTCACCCCAGGTCATTCCCTGAACTGTCTCCCGGCAGAGTATGATCTTAACCTCAAAGAGACGGTTAAGCCGCTCTTCTTTGGTCAGCGTTTTTAAGGGTCTAACTAATTCCCATCTGCCGGTAGTCATAGCCTTTGCATGGACTCCAACTCTCTGCCTGGGCGGAGCCTTTAGAAGCTTGTCTCTGTTAAGCCACCACCTTACCGGCATAAAGCTGTCAGCGCAGACAAGCCCTTTTCCAGCTAAATTAAGCAGATAATCAAAGGGAGAGTCTCCGCCTATTAAATCTCTGAACCTTTGCATAAAGCTGGCTCCTCTTTTTCGTAATGCCTCGTAAATGATATCCTCTTTCTCAGACAAATCAGGTTCCTGTTCTGCAAAATCTGCCTCCCAATCAATATCCTCATAGGAGTGAAAGCGCAAACCTTCCTTTTCCTCCAGACGGTAGAAGTAATTCCCCTGTCCGAGTACCTTATCAAGAAGTTCCTCCCTATATTCGTTAATCCTTCCCGGTAACAATACACTCTCCCAAAGAGCCGGTGCATAAGGCAGATCCTTTAGTCTGTTCTTCTTTCGTACCTGGATGTATGATCCTATCTGCCAGTATAGCTGCATACCGTTCTGCTTTTTGGGTCCTGATCTGAGCCCGTTTATTTTTAATGGTTTCTCTTCGTGCTCTGTCATAAAGCTTGGCATGATAATACAAACCCTCTCTATTAACAGCTTCTTCCCTCGCACATAATGCAGTCAGTATTTCCTCCCCTTCCTGAACAGTGAGAAAATATCGTTCTGCCACCTCTTCACAGGACTGGGCACCCCGGTAACGAAGAAGTCTTCGCACAATGGGAAGCAGTTTATCCTTAACCTTGTAATTTAAAGCCTGTTCATAATCCTCTGCCTGTTCCGCCGCAATCCATAAACCAGGCTCAATATAAAATACCTGACCGCTTTCTGAAAGCTGTACAAGCCATTCTATGGGAACCTCAAGTTCACCTGCTACCAGATCGCCTTCCATCATAAGCAGTGAATGGAGTTGTTTCTCATCCTCCGGTAATTTCTCCCTAACTGAAATCATATCCAGATCTTCCTTCGCAGGCTCTATCATCTGGGCTTGTTTCAGCGCATCTTCTGCGGCAGCATAGATTCCCTTCGTAGTAGGTGAATAATCATACATCATGGCTGCTTCTGTCTGCTGTCGAAAGGGGAGCGACATGGGGGAAGGTAATTCCATATAAAGTTCTAAGACCTTGATCTGACCTGAGCGCATGCTTTCCAGAAGAAACTGAGTTCCTTCCAGATCCCAGTAATCCTCCAAACATTCCCGTTTCGTCTCCCTTATAAGCGGGTGATCCATTCTTGTAACCAAGCTGTTGAGCATATCGGAACTTCTCATTCGCTGTACCCACAAAGGAGTTCGTCCGCTCTTTTTAACTCCCATCATCATAGCTCTGGCAGAATTGTAGCGAAAGTTCATATTAAACAGCGGTGTTGCAAGTAATATTGCCTCCAATACCTCTTTTGCAGTCTCAATATTGATGTTCTGAAGGATTCCCTCCGGCAGTTCCTCTTCACCATAGGGAAAAAGGATAAAACCATCATCGTCATCGCAATAGCTTACCGTCATACCTGTAAGTCTTGCTGCCGTTTCCTGTGCAAGAATAGCTAAAGGTCCATTGACCTTACGCCCAAAAACAGAATGTACAGTAATCTGGCTGCTGCCGTTTATATCCTTATAATGTTCTACAATAATAGTATTATCATCCGGAAGGGTACCTGTAGCATCAATCTGCCGTTTTAAGAATTCCTCCGCTCCTTTGGCTGCTGGTTCATTAAGACCAAGACTTAAGAGCTTCTCCAGTAACTTACCTTCTCCATAACTCTCCATAAGCTGCCTTAGTATCTTACCAAAAGCAAGGCCTGTCCTTAAACCCCTGCCTTTGATTTCTCCCTTCCAGAAGGGAAGTCTTCCGCCTGGGGCATTTACCTGTGTTACTACAACTGTATCCTTTTGGATGCCGGTAATCTGCCAGGTAAAAGTACCAAGGAGGAACCGGTCTCCTACTCTTGATTCAAAGATAAATTCTTCATCCAGTTCACCAAGTTTGACTCCGCTTTCTGATTTAACGGTATAAAGTCCTTTATCCGGGATGGTTCCTCCGGCAGATATAGCAAGCATTCGACTATAAGCATCTCCTTCTACCCTCTCATGGATTCGGTCATACAGGATTCTTGGTCTGACAGGAAGATCCCTTTCATGTTCATAATCTCCTGCCAGCATGGCGAGAACCGCTTTCACATCCTCTTTTCCCACCTCTCGAAAAGGATAGGCTCTGTTTGTGATCTCAAGCACTTCATCAACCGTATAACCTTCTCCTGCAGCCATAGAAACCAAATGCTGTGCCAGTACATCCAGGCAAAGTCTCGGAGGCTTGGCGTATTCTACCATACCATGCCTTGCCACTTCGGCAGTAAGTCCACAATATACCCCTTCAGAAGAGGCTCTTGGAAAGATATGCATTACACTAACTCGCCCAGGATTATGCCCTGCTCTCCCAAGTCTTTGAAGAGTTCCTGAAATGGAACTAGGACAACCAATCTGAAAGACTTCATCTATTTCACCGACATCGATTCCAAGCTCCATGGAGGAGGTAGCACAAAGAAGTCGTAAGGAACCCTCTCTTAAGGACTGCTCTACCGTAAGTCGCTGTTCCTTCGATAAACTGCCATGATGGGTTCTTGCAAAACCATCACCTCCCAGCTGATTGATATAATAGGCTAATTTCTCTGCATACCGCCTGCCTTCAACAAAAGCAATAACACTTTTGGTACTTCTGCAATAATCAAATATCGTTAAGGCGATTTCTTCCCAGATAGGGTCCTTTGAGCTTTTCTTTCCATAAGGTAATGGACTTGCAACCACTATTTCAACCTTTTTCTCCATCTTCGGAGCTATTATGGTAACGGCATCGGGAGAGAGATACTCTGCTGCCAGTTTAAGTGGTTCTATGGTAGCAGATAATCCGATACGTTGCAGTGGCTCTGTACATAGCTTATCAAGCCTTGCCAGGGATAGCATGAGGTGTGCGCCTCTTTTAGAATCAATCATCGCATGAAGTTCATCTATTATTATAGCTTTGGCTGTCCTTAGGATACTTTGACCTGATTTGCTGGTAAGCAGCAGGTACAAGGATTCCGGCGTGGTAATAAGAATGTGAGGCGGCGTCTTAATCATGGTCTTTCGCTCACTGGAAGTAGTATCTCCCGTCCGAATGGCTACATTTATGTCAAAAGGAACGCTCTCTCCATATCCTGCCTTTCTCTCCTCCTCTGAGATACCGTTTAAGGGTCTTCTTAAATTTTCTCTGATATCTCCCGCCAGCGACTTAAGCGGTGAGATATAGATAACATGAAGCTCCTGTTTTAAGGTACCCTCTCTTGCTTTTTGTTTTAACCGATCAATAAATACCAGGAAAGCTGACAAAGTCTTACCGGTTCCGGTAGGTGCTGAAACCAGTGTATTCTCACCTGCTGCAATAGCAGGCCAGGCTCCTTCTTGTACCTTAGTGGGAATACCTATTTTTTGAGTAAACCATTCTTTCGTTATGGGATGAAAGAGTGATAATGCTTCCTTTGACATTACGCTGCACCTCCTTGTAATCTAATCTATCTAAAATGAATCTTAGCTCTGCAGGAACATGAGACGAGAACTTATATAATAACGTACTTACTAATTATTGCTATTATAACAAATATAACTCACAGAAGATACTGAATTAGAGCTTGGTTTCCATTTTATAGGCAAGCTGAATAATAAACTGACCAAAGTTCAATCAACTTATATCGAAATATCTAGACAGATTACAAAAAATGGTTGATTATACTATTTCATATGATAAAATTAAATCAATTAGAGAAAATTGGCTGACAAAATCCAATTGAAATTATATAATACTAGATGAAAACACAAAAGACGAGTATTACAAAGAAATTAATTCTAGGTGTATCTCTTACCCTTATAGCCTCTCTGTTAATTATCTCCCTTATCGATTATGCTATCGCAAGCTATGAAATCAATCGTTCAAATCATATTCTGCTTAAGAATGCAATCGAAACCTCCCTATATGAGATAAAGAAAGATTACAGCTATGCCACCAGTGAAGAAGCCTGGATGACCGAAGAGGATGCAAAGAAAGCAGCACTGGCAACCATCAACGAATTTATGACAGGCGTTTCTGATACTGCTGCAGCTGATACCGATGCAACCTCAAGCGCTACAGTAGACACGGAATCTATGGAACCGGTATTAAGCCTTGGTAAGAACGGTTATTTCTTTGTCACCGATTCCAAAGGAGATATCGTATTTCATCCTTTTCTCAAAGATAATCTATACAACCTGAAAGCCCAGGACGGACGTCTGATAATACAAGATCTTATAACACTCGCTAAGAATGACGGCGGTGAACTAAAATATTCACTGAATAGCGATAACAGTACTGTATCTGAGAGCAGAACGGTTTATACCAAATATTTTCCTCAATGGGACTGGGTTGTTACAGCTGTAATTTATGATTCGGATCTGCTTAGAGGACCGGACAGAATCTTTAAGATCAATCTGGTCGCTTTGGGTGTAATCCTTATTGTTTCCATATCTATCATTGTATTAATAGCAAGAAGAATTACCGCTCCCATAAAATCCATTGCGAAATCCCTTCACCTAGTGTCTGAAGGTGACCTTACAGTGAACAAGATCCATGTAAAATCCAATGATGAAACCAAGCTTTTAGGTGACAGTGTAAATCTGCTCATTGATAAATTCCATGGAATAGCAACCTCCTTAAATCAGTCCAGCAACAGCTTAAGCAACTTCTCCTCTGAACTAAAAGCTTCCTATGATGCAGCAACAGAAGCAAGTTCCGCTATAGCAGCTTCCATCGTACAGATTGCTTCTTCCAGCGATGAGCAGGTAAAAGACATCTACGAAGGTGTAACGGAAATGAATGTACTGGGAGATCATATTAAGGAAACTGCAAATGAAAGCATAACTGCCAGAAGCAGCGCAGAGAAGACCCTTGCCTTAAAGGAATCCGGCATCGCCTCTGTTGGAGCTTTAAAGGAAGTAAGTCTTGAAAATCAGCAAACTTCCCTGCAATTAGAGGCTTCTATCGCTGCCATGAACAAACAGGCTCAGGACATCGGAACCATCGTTACCGTAATTGCTCAGATAGCAGGTCAAACCAATCTGCTGGCTTTAAATGCAAGCATAGAAGCTGCCAGGGTAGGGGAAGAAGGCAAAGGTTTTGCCGTAGTAGCCAGTGAAATAAGAAAACTGGCCAATGAAACTGCCTCAGCTGTAGAAAACATCAGTAAAATGGTAACCGAGGTACAGGAACAGTCAGAGAATGCAGAAAGCTTTGTAAAGATAAGTGCTATAAGCGCAGCCAAAATAAGTGATAACGTTGTTCAGACTGAAACTGCCTTCTACAGCATCGCTGAGGAACTTAAAAATCTGGTATGCGATATCAACAGCATAGCCGAATACAATAGCGCAATTGATCAGAAAAAAGATACCCTATCCCTTCTCTTACATGAGCTTTCAAAACAGACAGAGGAAGTGTCAAGCTCTATTGAAGAAATTACTTCTTCTTCTGAACAGCACAATCTTGTAATGAAAAATATAGCTGACAGCGTTACTCTGCTACATGATATGACAGAGAATTTAAATAGTATGATTGGCGTCTTTAAAGTAAAATAAAACCTAGGCACCTTATACCAAACGAGCGTAATACCAGCAGCATTCAAATAAATGCACTGGTATTATGCTTTTTTGCCTTACGCCAGGTGCTCCTCCGTTGCCAATTGACACTAGTTAGAAAAAGATGTATTATTCACATAGAAACAAGCCAAAACAAGCAACTATAAGTGCTGCTGTTTTTGAGGCATCATAATTAATAGCAGAAGCTGCTTATTAAGTATATTAATTCTTAATTTTGCATCGCTTCTATGTAAAGATGATATTCTTTACACTTTACTGAAAACGTATAAGAAAGGAACAAAAGATGAATGAATTTCTGAAAATAGTAACCGAACGCAGATCTGCCAATAAATTTATAAAAGGTGAGAAAATACCAAGACAGGATTTTGAAGCAATCTTTGAAAATCTCTCTCAGGCACCCTCCTGCTTTAACTTGCAGCATGCGCATTATTACATAGGCGAAAGTGATTTGGCAATTGAAGAATTGTTCCAGGCAGCTTACAGGCAATACAAGGTATCAACTGCTTCTGCTGTTATCATTGTAACCGGTGATCTGGATGCATATACGAAAGCAGGGGAAATCTATGAAAGCTCCAGACTGCTTAACATCATTGACCAGGAAGAGTATGACAGCATGCTCTCTTCTATATATTCTCTGTATGAGAACGGCGGTGAACCATTCCAAAGAGATGAAGCAATTCGAAACGCCTCCCTTTCTGCCATGCTGTTCATGCTGCTGGCAAAAGACCTTAACTGGGATACCTGCCCTATGATTTATTTTGATCAGGATAAGGTAAAAGAAATATTTAATATACCGGAGAATGAAGTTCCTGTACTTATGATCACTATGGGTAAAATGGATAAATCCAGTTTCCGTGTCAGAGGTTATCGTAAACCTGCCAGTGAATATGTTGAGTATAAATAATAAACCCAGAAGCTGCTGCTTCTGTGCTGATACATAATAAAAAGCTCCAGTGATTTTCTGACTATGATACTTTAATCATAATCCTGAAAATTCCGGAGCTTTTTAGCTTTTATTTTTTCACTTTCTCACTGAAGCTTACTCAAGTAGTCAATTTATTTCTTCATCGCCTTTATTATTATCTTCTTCACCTTTATTAATATATCTGTCCTTGTCTTACCCTTTAATAGAGCCAACATATACTCCCTTTACAAAATACCAAAAGGGATAAACATAAGGATACAGCGGATCACCTGGAGGTCTATGGACCTTCCGTCATACCCAAACCATATCCTTTAGGGAATAATCAAAATTCTTAGATATTTTCAGACAGGTCTTCCTCATAATAGGCGAAGACCTGTTCTATGTGTTTGAAATATAAGTATCCATCCTTCCAGGGATCAAAATGCAGATCCATTCTGGAGTCGTTCCAGTTTTCAGGCGTTCCCTTTGTTATTAACTTTCCTGCAGTTACCGGTTCTTCCACAACTGCCGGAAACTCCTGATAACCAAAGAGAAGATTCTCATGCATGGCGATAATTTCATATTTCGGTCCGTTAAACGCTCTCTCTTCCTGGAGCTGATAGTGATAATAGATATAACTGCTCATCATTTCAGGTTTTAGATGCGCCACCCTACCTTTTCTGCTTTCTACCGGAGCCTTTCTCCGCCAGTGCTCTTCGCTGTCAGGTTCATTGAAATGAAATACATCTATCATAGGAATCCATTTTCTCAACTGCTTTTCTCCCGGCCAGTCAACAAGGCATTCCTCAACTCCCTGCAAAAATGTGTCCGGGCTAATAACTTCATTCTTACACTCATAATAAAGAAACAGTTGCTGCTCCCAGCAGAAGGCACCTATGGTCATAAGTACACCTTCCTTTATAAGTCTCTTTGAATTAACATCTGCCTTTAGTACTTCCTTGGCCTTATCAAGACACCCTTCTTTAATCTGTGCCCTGTAAATCAATCTTTCCATAACTCTCCTTTCGTGAATATCAAATCCTTGATTGATATTCCTGAATCCGTAGTTAAAAAACTGTCTTATGTTCTTTAACCTTGATTCCACTACATACCGCATCTGCTTGCAGATGTGGCGCTGCCACCGCCACAAATCAAGGAGTGAATTATACTTTTTAATAATTTGCACTAACACCCATGCAGACCACCAGCCTAGCTGTGGTACTGTCCAAATAAAAGTGTGAAATGTTCTTATTTCTATTAAGTTTATTGTACCGGAACACCATAACAGAATCTATGCAATTCCTTTCATAAACCGCGCAGAACCTGTCCAATACAAAACTCCACCACTGAGATATTAGATAGATTAATTCTGCCTATGGTTTGACTTCATCTATAGAAAGTATTACTATATTAAAGTATTACAATATTATTGAATCAATCTATATAAGTTCCAGTGTATATAGATGAAAGAAGGAGAAATTAATCAATATGGATACTTTACTGATTAAAGGCGGTCTCATTCATGATGCCGTAAACGAAACGCCCTACATAGCAGACATACTAGCAGTAGACGGTAAGATTACAAAGATACAGCCGGATATCAGTCCGGAAGAAGGTACCAAAGTTGTAGATGCAAAAGGTCTGTACATATATCCCGGCCTTGTAGATGCTCATTCCCATATCGGTCTTGACGGATACGGCATTGGCTTTGAAGGCAGCGATTTCAACGAAATGAATGATATTCTGACACCTCATCTGCGTGCCATTGATGCAATTAATCCCATGGATGTTACCCTGAACCAGGCAGCTTTAGGCGGTGTAACCAGTGTAGCAACCGGTCCCGGAAGCTCTAATGTTCTGGGCGGCACCTTCACAGCAATCAAATTAAACGGATTACGTATTGATAATATGATAATCAAAGATAAGGTTGCCATGAAATGTGCTTTTGGCGAGAATCCTAAACGTTGTTATAAAGACAAGAATAATTTTTCCCGTATGTCAACTGCTGCAAAGCTCCGTGAGATGTTATTCCAGGCAATGGAATACCGTGACAAGCTTACAAGTGCGGGCGATGACCTTTCTAAAAAACCAGCTTTTAACATGAAATTAGAAGCTCTGCTGCCGGTTTTAAATCGTGAAATCCCCTTAAAGGCTCACGCTCACAGAGCCGATGATATCTTTACTGCAATCCGTATTGCAAAAGAATTCAAAGTAAAGCTTACTATTGAGCATTGTACCGAAGGTCACCTTATAGTTGAAGAATTAGCAAAAGAAAACATCCCAGTAGCAGTTGGTCCTTCCCTGGGTCATGCCACAAAATATGAACTTAGAAATAAATCCTTTACAACCCCTGGCATTTTAGCAAAAGCGGGTCTCTCTGTCTCCATTATCACTGACAGTCCTGTAATTCCCCAGCAGTACCTTGCTATGTGCGCAGGTCTTGCTATAAAATCCGGAATGGAACCCTTTGAAGCCTTAAAAGCAATTACCATAAACCCGGCAAGACATATTGGTATTGAAGAAAGAGTTGGTACTCTGGAAATTGGAAAAGATGCAGATATCGTATTGGCGGATGGTGAAATTTTCGAATCACTTACCAATATAGTGAAGACTTTTATAGATGGAAATCTTGTAGAAGCCAATCTGAATACTCATTAAATATCATAAATTGGCTCTATAATAATTTAGAAATTTGCGGTTTGTAACGCTTTCCTGCTTTATTATAGAGCCAGAATACAGCAATATTCTCCCGCATAGTAGAACAACCAGGCTCAAATAGTTTTCAGACATACCTAATGCTATATTCAAGCAGACTGGTAATATGCTTGCAATTAAAATGAATCAAGGATTATATGGAGCTCTGATTTATATTATCCACACTTCTTTTACAATTACATGATTGTATCAACAATTTATCCTTCACTATCATTATATAAGTGTATTTAAGTACGCAGCTCTCTCATTTCGAAGCATTCCATAGTTTTTTAGCTCCTCCAGTATTTCATTTTCTGTATGATAGCCCTCTGGTGCTTTGTGTCTGCTGTCTGGTTTATAACATTTAATATATGTACTAAGACAACTTACCTCTAAGAAACCAAGCTGCTCATAAAGGTATTTTGCGGGGTTTCCAAAGAGAACACCTATAAGTACTTTTTTCGGATGGTTTACTTTTATGATTTTGTTAATCATAAAAGATACCATAAGCCTTCCATATCCCTGTCGCTGCAAATCAGGACGTACACCAAGCAGGTGGATCTTATTAGCGTAGATAACTCCGATTGCAACAATTACACCCTTTACCTCCATTACATAACGATTGGAAGAATCACCCGACAGCCTTTCCCGTTCAGATTTTGAGAGTTGATTATAATAGGAAGGTGCCATACCTAAACTCTCTCTTAACAGATAAAAAGCAATATCGCTTACTGTATGCCAGCCTAAGTAATCAGAATCTCTGTAATTCCTTATAACAATACTTGTATCCTCCACCAATTCCTCGCTTCGTTCATCTAAGGTAACCAATGTATTGTTTCTTTCCATCTCAATGATATGGCAATAGGTATTGTAGCCATTTTTCTCAAAGAAACGTGCCACTCCTGTATCCTGGGTAAATTCACAGGTCACATTTTCATATGAGCTTTTAGAAATTAACTTATCAAAGAAACGAAGCAGTTCTGTTCCGATTCCTTTATACCTGTGTTTTTCATTGACATACACATATATTTTTGCCTGTAATGCAGTAAATCTTTTTAACATAAAAAACCCAGTAATTTCATTTGCCTCACAGCTTATATAGATTCCTTCGCTACCGGATTCAATTGCTTTTTCAAAGGCCTTTCTTAAATCAGCATCTGCAGCAATCATATTCTTAATCTCATCAATATCATATAAATTATCCAGTTTTCTAATATTCATATTATCTCCCATCCATACCGCAAGCCCGCTTGCAGATGTGGCACTGCACAAATCAAGGTGTGTATTATGCTTTTCATTAATTCACACTAACACACATACATATCACAAGCCGCTTGCGATACTTCCCAAATATAAAATGTGATATGTCCTTTTTTCACACTAGCCACCATTCGCGACTTCGCTCACTCCAATCTAAAGCAAAATTTGCTTTCTAATTTCCACACCCACCTCCATGCATACTGTAAGCCAGCTGGCAGTACTGTCCAAATAAGAAGCGTCCCCATTAAGGGCTGCAATGGTTTTCGTTTCCCTGACAAAGGCTCCTTTTAACACTCCCATTCTTCCCTCGGGCCGTTTTGATATGCGGAAAGTCTTTCCGATTCCCTGAAGCTCAATCTGTGACATGAATATGCCTCCTTCTCTTCTTTAACGTGTTTGCTCCATAAGCTTACTAATTTTATATTAGGAGGAAGGAACTGTCAAAAAGTAAAAATCACCTCCCATGCTACCCCTATTGGCTTAGAATACTTAACTGCTTTTATCTCATTTTTTCTAATTTTTTCTTGACAACTTGCCATTTGCCTGCTATGCTATTAATACAATTTGCATGAGAAATAATTGACTTCTCTTAAGTTGTATCAAAAATAGGTATTTAGAAAGCAATGAATTTTACATTGCTTATTTTTTTGCCTTAAAATCCGTTTTTTTCTGTTAACATTTAAATTAAATCAACAGTTAGATGTGGCGGAGCCAAAAAAAGCATGGTGTTCTCATTTCACCATGCTTTAATTAAAAACCTACTTCTACCCCTTCGCTGTACCAGGTTTACAAATCTACTGTTTCACCCAAGAAATTTAGAATCCGTTCATTCACTTCTTTTACATTATCCGTCGGCATATGAGGTCTGTGCCCATACCCCGGAACTATCCAGATCTTAATCTGAGGACATTTCTTCTGCATTTCCCTTAACCTGTCAGCACTGGCATAACTATCCTCTTCTCCCGCAATACAAAACATCGGCATGTCCAGATTACTCCAGTCATCTTCCGTTAAATTCGGATACATTCTCCAGTCTCTTATGCTTTGGCGCATATGCTGCTTCCAGTCTCCCCCTGATGCTTGTCCATGAAGAGATTTGATTTTTTCAATAAAATTTGTCTCGTTTCTCTGAAGTAATGCTTCCGGTTCATAATCTTCAGACCCTGCAGGGTCAGCCGTTCCTCCACAGCCGATCGTAACGATGCTGCTTACCAGCTGCGGATATTTTGCAGCCAAGTGGAGGGCTACTCCTCCACCAAGACTATATCCAATTAAATGAGCTTTTGTAATACCCATTTTCTTTAGAAACCCAGCCATATCTTCCGCTATAACAGAGGTATCCCAGTTACAATTTTCACTGACTGTACGCCCATGGCCTCGAAAATCCGGCAGCAAAAGACGATAATGCTGGAAAAAGGGCTGAATCTGACCGGAGAAAGCAATTATTCCTCTGCTATAACCGCTATGAAGAAATAATATAGGTTCACCAATTCCAATATCTTCATAAAAAATCTTACAATCCTCTACCTGGCAGTAAGGCATTCTTCACACTCCTTTACTTCTTCTATTGAGAAAAGATGCCTCCTCAAGCCGTGATAATAATTCCCCTTTGCAGCTGTAAATTTAAGAATGCTGTAATCAGGATCTGTCGGTCCCTTGGAATAATACATTTCATCACCCTGTTTCCAGAATGCAAGCTTAGTCTCAGCATCCGAACATACTTCCATTTCGCCCGTTAACATCAAACCATGAAAGCCCTCGGCATCCAGAAAATAAATGGAGGCTTTCGAGCATGCTGCCCAATGTGAAACACGAATGGAGGAGGTATTCGTTGAAAACCAAAAGGTCTCTAATCCTTCATTCTTCAGACGAAACATTGCTTTGGCATTGGGATAGCCAGCCTCATCAATGGATGAAACTATTGCATCACGGCTATTTTCAATTAACTTGATTATACTCTCTCTTACTTCTTTCTCCATAATAGCTTCTCCTTCAACACTCTGATTAGTTGTTTTTGCTAAAAATTATTACTGCTGAATCACTGCTTGTCTAATTCAGTACTGCTCTGATACAACTTTGATACTATAAACTTCTGCAATTCGCTTTGGTATAGTAGTGAGATGTACTATTCCACTGATGGTATGCTTTCTTTCTTCCAGTGCACTTGCAGTATTACTGTATGTGCTTTGTATGTAATAATATTTTCTGTTTCCACACTATATAGTATAGTTCTATATAGTACTATTGTCAACCATATTATTACAAAAAAAAATGAGAACATAAAGTCCTCATCTTCTTATTTATATACATTAGTTAAAATTTTAATTTTGTATTTCATTATTCTTCGTTTATATCGTCTATACACTCTATATCTCTAAACACATTTATCTGTTTATTATCTGTTTTATTGCTCAATAATTAACAGTATTATGTTTAACACTCGTTTAACGGTTTAAATATTTACCGGTTTAAATATTTTTTTATTTACACGTTTTTCTTTATTGCTTATCATTATTCCTATACAGATTTTTTTGTGCTGTTTAAGTAATAAAACGTTTTGTCTTGATTTTTACTTTCATGTTATTTATCTTTAACTGCTGTTTTCCATAAGTATACAGAATAACCTAACAGAACAACCACCTGAATTATAAGTATAATCAGACTCTTGGTATCCAGAGCATCTCCGGTGGAATATGCAATAAAATCATGAGTTGTGTGCCATGCTATTACACCAATCAAACTTCCGGTGATACATACGATTTCCGCCAGGACAAGGCCAACCAGAAAAGCAAATGCAACTTGCAGTACAATATATAAAATATTCTTGCCATTCAGCAGGTTAACTGCATGAAATACACCAAAGATTACGGAAGCACCGATAACAGCCTTCTTATTACCTTTAATTTTAAGAACCTTTAACGCTATTCCTCTGAAATAAATCTCTTCATTTATACCAACTGCCAACGTATATAATAAAAGGATAACTGTTGTTATAACAGAATCTAGTTCCTGAAAACCATAAACTGCAACAGGTAAGATCTCGATTAAAAATATCGGAAGATACCAAACTACTTTCTTGCTGGTGCCGGCTTTGCCTCTGCAAATACCATATTCACCAAGCCCGCCATTTGATTTTTTCATAATGATAAGGCCGATTATTACGGAAACTGCTAGAAATCCGGTAACTGCAAGATATGTATCTAAGGTATCAAGTTCTCTTATCTGGGAAAAAGCCATTCCCAAGGCTGTCATAAAGGTACAAAGTAATCCTGCCAATACTACTGTAAGATATGGGTGTTTCTGTGAGAATTTCTGCTTCATTTTAATGTCTCCTTATTTCTCTTCTGATTTAAGTTTCATTATTAATCCCATAAATGAATTTCCCAATAATCGCTTGATTTCTTCATTGTTAAAACGGCAATTATTGGTTGCAAACATAGCTGCTATTCCGTGGGTAGTAAGCCATACCCCTGCAAACAGCTCTCTGGACAAAGGAATACTCAGTCCTGTTCTTTGGCTTAACATGGCTATAATCTCATCATCACCTTGTGAGAGATCAACGATTTCCATAACACTAACCTCGGAAAATGCCTCTGACATAAACAGTAGTTTGAATAGATTCTTTTCCTGCCTGGCAAAATCGATATAAGCCAATCCTATAGCCAGAAATCCATTTTCTTCATCTGCCTGCGCTTTTAACATCTGCTCATTGTAAAGTGCTTCTACCTGTTTACAGACCGCTTCTTTTAGTCCTTCCATTGATCCGAAGGTACGGAATATCGGATGGACAGAGCATCCTAATTTACCAGCCAGTTCTCTGGCATTGAGATAAGCAGCACCTTTTTCACGGATAATATCTATCGCAGTAGTGATAATGTCTTCTTCTGTTATCTTAACTTTGGGGGGCATTTACTCACCTCTTTTCTAATACATGTTTCGCAAATATAAGCTGTTGATTATTTTCTATTATTAAACATTTACCTATATTTTTATTGCCTATGTTTTGCGTATCGTTCGTTACCTAACATCTGTTACCTATTATATGTTAGGTAACACAATCTGTCAATCTATTTTTTATATTTTTATTTTTTCTTTTCTGTATTCATTTATTCATCATGTATTTTTAGGAAAATATTATTAATCAAATAAAACAGCTCATACCATAGGGTAATTCTATCCATAGTATGAGCTGTAATTATGTTGCTATATTTAATAAATGGTTCTATTATTTATGATTCATCCATACAAGCATTTCACCGGGTTTTCTGTTCCCCCACAAAAAGTAAGGGATTGCTTTGATTTCTACTTTCTCTTCCTGTTTCTTATAAGGTTGATATAAGGTGTTCTCCCATTGTTTATTAAGGATACGCACTCCTTTGCCGGTAACAGACAGAGCTTCCTTCATTAATTCAGATTCCTTATTTATAACAAATTCAGACTCCGTATCAATTAACAGAGCAGATAAATTCTCTCCATTGTCTGCTTCTTCCAAGCAGTAAACCAAAGGTCCTCTCTGCAAAGCAACCTTCCCGGCATTGGCACGCACCTCAGGATGTGACTGGATTAACTCAACAGGCATATCAAAGCTGATACGAACTTCCTCCTGCTCTTTCCACAGTCTTGTTACAGAAACATATCCTCCTGAAACATTTCCTTCCACTGGATAACTTTCACCGTTTACAGTAATCTTAACCTTTCTGCACCAGCCAGGAATTCTAAAGGCAAGGGTGTAATTTCTTGCTTTCTTAAATTCTGTTACAATGCGTATATCTCCATTCCAGGGATACTCAGTACTTTGCTCAAGGGTAATCTCATCTTCTCCTGTAAGAACCGTTGTCTTGCTGGGTATATAAAGATGTGTATAGATTGCTTCTTCATTATAGGTATAGATATATTGTTTCAAAGAAACAATCAGTCTCGCAAGATTCGGAGGGCAGCAGGCACAACCGTACCATTTCTGTCTCACAGGCATTACATGCCTTCTTTCAGGATTTTTAGCGCTTGCTTCCGGCCACACTTCCATGGGATTTACGTAGAAAAAGCTCTTTCCGTCAAAGCCCATACCGCTGATAATAGAATTATAGAGAGCCTTCTCCATTACATCGGCAAAACTGCTGTCCTTTTCCATTAACAGCATTCTGTGGGCAAAGAAAAACAATCCGATGGAGGCGCAGGTTTCCTGGTATACCGTATCATTGGGCAGATCGTAATCAAAGGTAAAGGCTTCTCCGCTGTGGGTGGAACCAATTCCTCCGGTAATATACATCTGTTTGGTAACAATATTATCCCATAACCTTCTGCAGCTTTGCTTTAACTCCCCGTCCTTGGTAAGTGCTGCAATATCAGCCATACCGGCATATAAATATACCGCTCTAACCGCATGCCCTACAGCTTCTGTCTGTTCTCTTACAGGAATATGAGCCTGATTATAGGAAAGCTCCGGTTTGCGATCTTCATATACATTCCAGAAAGGTACACGGCCTCGTTTTTCCCATTCTTCCAGAAAGAAGTTCGGTTCCTGTCCTCTCTCATCAATGAAGTACTTGGACAGTTTTAGATATTTCTCATTTCCTGTAGCTTTATAAAGCTTAACCAAGCCAAGTTCCACTTCCTCGTGACCATCATAGCCGCGAAGTTTGCCCTCCTCCGTTCCAAAGACTGAATCAATATGGTCTGCAAACCGGCACATTACGTCTAAGAGTTTTCGTTTTCCCGTAGCCTCATAATAAGCAACGGCAGCCTCCATCATATGGCCTGCACAATAAAGTTCATGGCATTCTAACAGATTAGTCCATCTCTCCCCAGGTCTTTTCAGCGTGAAGAAAGTATTTAAATATCCGTCCTTCTGCTGTGCTTTCTCAATGAGATCGATTACTTCATCCGCCCAAGCTTCAAGCTCACTGTCGGGTTTGCTGGCAAGGCTGTAACCTACTGCCTCCAACCATTTGGCAGGATCGCTGTCCTGAAATACCAGTCCGCCAAATTCTCCTTCTGCTTCACCGGCTGCAATTCTAAAGTTATTAATTGCATGACTTTTCTCAGCATCCGGTATTCTGTCATTCAGCGCTTCCCACTGATAAGGGATAACCACGTCCTGCACAAGTTTTGTGTACTCCTTAAAAAACCCCTCCTTTAATGTTACAGCCTTTAACTCTGCGGGGCTTACATAATAGAAATTATCCATTTATTGACCTCCTGAATCTATTATTATACATGGGGTAATATCGTTGCATACCTTCTTAACTTAAGCTATAATAAGAGTATGACACATTTCGTTTTCTTTGTCGGTAGTTAAGCCAAACAAAAGGTGGTAAATATTGACCTATGTATTATTTAAAAGCAGACATAACAACTCCGGTTAATTTTACTTCTGCAGGACACTTTACTGCAGATACCCGTTGGATTCATTCCGAGCGGATAATATCGGATTATGAAATCATTATTAACCTAAAAGGCCCTATTTATATACAGCAGGAAGATAAAAAATATACTTTGAATGCCGGGGATTCCCTGCTGCTTCTCCCGGGTCTTACCCATAAAGGCTTTCACTATTCTGAGAAAGGTACCTCTTTTTATTGGTTTCATTTCTCCTTTAACAGTAAAGCTGAACTTCTGGATTCTGCCGAAGCTGAGGCAATGATCTCACTGATTAACAACAACAGCTTCTTTGAAGGACTGGGAAGTATATGCCTGCTGCCTGCTGTATTCAGAGCAGATAACCCTGACAGGTTAACCATTCTCTTTCATCAGCTGCTGCATTTATCTGCCTCCGCCTATTACTCCAGGTTAGCCATTCATTATCAGCTGACCTCCCTCTTAATTGAGCTTACACAGGAAAATATCTCACAGCTAAAGCCTAAACAGGCTGCTTCTCTTCCTACGGATAAACTGCCAAAAATTCTGGAATGGATTCGTGTTCATATCCTGCAGGACATATCCCTTCAAGATGTCTCCCATGAATTTAACTATTCCAGAGAATACCTTGCCAGGTACTTTAAAAGGCATATGGGTATGAGCATGCAGCAGTATATCTATAACTTAAAGCTTACAAAAGCCAAAGAACTCCTGTGTGAGTCCGATAAAAACATCAGGGAAATCGCAGAAACTTTGGGCTTTAAAGATGAAAAGTATTTTATGAAACTGTTTAAGCGAATGGAGGGTACAACACCGAAGCAATACCGTAATGCTTATAATAAGTTTTTAATGAAAAGGACTACCTCGTCCGTTCCGACAGAGGCTTGCAAGCAACGATGGAGTGCTTTGTTACGGAAATATTCTTTGATACCACCAATCCGGAGGCCAGAGATTTTGTATGGAAGAAATGCAAAGAGAATAATCTGGATAAGGGAGTGACCCTGTTCTGGCTGGATGAAGCCGAACCGGAATACACCGCTGCAGACTTTGATATTTATCGCTATTATGAAGGTTCTGCTTTAGAATGCGCCAATGTCTATCCTGCAATGTTGATCGCTCCGGTTACGGAGGCCGGTGTTGTTGCCAAAAGCGTATATCTGCCTGCTGGTACAAAGTGGACAGAGGTCGGAGCAATACCGCCTACGAAGGCGGACAGACTGTAACAGTCAAGGCACCGCTTGAGCTTATCCCGGTTTTTGTGAAAGATGGGGCTGAGGTTATAAAGTATTTCACAGCCGATAACAACTAGTATCATTCTTAAATAGACTGGAACGGATCTTCTGAAGCTACAAAGGTGACCGGTATCTCATCCTTTAAAAGGTTCTTTAACCAAACCGGATAATGTTTCATTCCCGGTTCTTCACTGCTAAAGTGCCCTATCTGGATTGCAGCCTTATTCTTTCCTAGAAATGCTGCATCCCGGATATAGGATGCAATTGTCCAATCCACCAGTTCACCGGCCACTAATACATCTGCCTTATATTTTATAAAAAGTGTCGTTAGGATTTCATCTAATGGTAAGTATCCACCTCCGGCAAATAGTATTCTTGAGACCCGCGCTTCTTTATCTCCTATTACCCTTGTAGTCTTAAGATTAAGTCTGCTCTTTAAATATTCACATAGATTTTCTACAGTTGTCTCAGGAATTTCATATACCAGCGGCGCTTTATTGTCAGGAGTATATTCTACACAATATTCTTCCCACCCCAACTCCAGCATGACTGAATGAAAAATCAAATCTGGGTTATTAGCATGAATATGGTCATGATCTCTCCAAATTGTAATCTGATGTTCCCTTAATAAGCTGCATTTCTCCTCATAAACAGGATCCCCTGACAGGTAATCTGCATTGTCTTCATGGATGTAAAAGGTAGGTTCATGGGT
Source organism: Anaerocolumna sp. (assembly GCA_029256725.1). Lineage (GTDB taxonomy): Bacteria > Bacillota > Clostridia > Lachnospirales > Lachnospiraceae > Anaerocolumna. The sequence continues at coordinate 23,570 of JAQSXJ010000083.1, forward strand.
AATGATAAGATTATAACCTAGTTCAATCGTCTTTCTGATTACTTCCACAGTTGCACAGCAGGTTGTTACTATTCCTATTACCTCTTGTTCTGTACTTCCAAATATAACAGTATCTACCGTATCCTTAGCAACCGGTGGATAATTCGCTTCAATTCTTTCAATAACTTCCTTTATGATCATATCGGTCTCCCATCTGCGTGCTTTTACACGCGTACAAAAAAGAAGGAGTGAAAGTACTTTTCATTCACTCTTATCCTTTCTTGCATTAGTAAGCAAATAAAATTATATTTACATACTTGCTGCTTACTCTTCCCGCTGAAATTCAATTGACTAATTTCGCTTTAATTATCACCCGGCATACTTAAACAATAGGTTTTTACTTACAAGAATTCAACAATGGTTTCTATCACTTTAACCATATCTTCGATTTCCATAAAGGAAACTTTCCCTTTACCTTCTGCCTGCTCTTTCATGTAAGGAACATGAATGAAACCAGCCTTCATCCCCTTATATTCCTTTTCCGCCAGCCTTAGAGCAGTATACATTGCATGATTACATACATAAGTACCGGCAGTATTAGATATGCGGGTTACTTTTCCTTTATCCTCTAAATGCTTCATCAGTTCTCTGATGGGAAGGGTAGAAAAGTAAGCTGTCGGACCTTCTTCGCAGATACTGACATCCACCGGCTGATAACCGCCGTTATCTGGAATCCTTGCATCATTTACATTAATTGCTACTCTTTCAAAGGTTATGCACTCTCTTCCACCCGCTTCGCCTAAGGAGATAACTGCCTCCGGTCTAAGAGCTTCAGCGTATCTACTGTATTTCCTGCGTAAGATTTCTTAAGTCTCTTTATTATTTCTTCTGATGGATTTATGGTTTCACTGTTAAAAGGTTCAAAGCCGGTAACTAATATTCTCATGTTGAGTTCTCCTCTTTAGCCATTTGCTCTGTGTCCTACTATAGTACCACTTTTGTAATTAATTTTCTATCCTACTCTTATAGGAAATACCGAGATGGTTTTTATTCATATTTACATGGATTGTTCTTTAGAACTTTCCTAGCCTTATTCTTTTGTTGTTATTATTCGCTATCAGTTAATCTATTCTAACTGACGGTTCAGCATTCTTAAGTATTATAAGCCCATCATAAGCTTTGGAAGGTGACATTTTTATCGTGTAGAAAAAGCTGCTGATTTTTTTCCAGCTATCAAATTCATTTCCTATATTCATGGATTGACTTTTATTCACCAGCTCTTTTAAGCTGCTGTCTTTTTGTGCTTCCGTCAGATCCAGATAACTGATATTTTCTTGTACTCCCTTAAATTGTGCCGTAAGGGAATTCGTATGTTTAAGGCTGAATTCCTTATCTTTCCCCGAAGAAGTTACTGCCCTAAAATTACTCTCAAGACAATCTGTCCCGATTGCATAATATGCCACATCATAGGTATCACTTAATAACTCACCCATAACAGTGACTGTCGGCATATTTGAAGTTTTCATAATATAACCGTTATGGCCGGTTATAAATATCATTTGCTCCTCTTCCTGTTTCAGAATCCAGTCAACTTTATTTTTCATGTATTCATCCCTAAGAGCTGCATAGTTTGACTTTGAAATTTGCAGCGTAGCGTTTTCTTCAATTGATTGTGCGCACTGATAGGCAAAATCAAATTCCTTAACGCTGCTTTTACTGATATATTCATCTTTGTTAGAAGACAGCAGTTCCATTAGTTCATTGATAGCCGCCAAACCTTTTTTTATCTTATCCTTATCCTGGGTATAGACACTTTCATCGTTTAAATCTGCCAGAAGCTCTCGGTATTTCCTAGACACTTCCTGATTAGCCTCTTTTTTGTTTTTATCCAAATAGGAAAAAAGATATTCCTTGTTATTATCATATCGTTGCATATCAAACCCATAAAAGGAAAGTTTTTCCGATTCCGCTGCATTCTGGTTATAATCCTTCATCCATTGAATAAGCTCAGCCATTTCCTTGGTACGATATATTGCAAAGCCAATCTCCCTGGCTGCCTCTTCTGCTGTTGTTACCGTATTTCCAGTCGTAGAGCTCTCTTTGCCATGGATAAAATCATTTATTCTGGTTCCACCTCCAAAATCCCCCTCTATTGCAAAAACACGGCAGTTATTATTCTCTATCAACGCCTTAAATACTTCCAGCTTAAGACTCTGAAGCTCACTGTTGCCATGGGTAGCTTCCCCAAGACCGACAATCTTAACTTCATCCTCCATTTTGATATATTCTACAGAAGTAGTATATTTGGCAATATTATCTACAACCGGCGTTTTTGAGCAACCGGTTAACATGTTGCTTATTAGTAAAAGTGCCAAGATAGCTGCAAATGTTCTCTTCATATACTCTTACCCTCTTCCATAAGATACTTATATCTGCCTTGCGCTTTCACTGCCAATACCCCATATGCTGCACCCAAGGCAACCAAAAGAACAAAGGGGAACACTCTAAAAATAACCCAGGGTAATTCAAATAGTACTGCTCTTGTTAATTCA
>JAQSXJ010000006.1 GCA_029256725.1 Anaerocolumna sp.
ATGAAATGAGGAGTAAGGAATGAGAAGATATCGCTACAAGGCTGAAAGAATGTTTTTTATGACTCTCTGGTCAATTATACTTATATTAAGTTTCACAGTACTCATTAAGGGAATAAATGTACTTGGCAATAACGGCCTGGCGAAATCAAGTATATCACTGAAAGAAAAAGTAATAACGGTAATAAGCAATTATGTTTTGGAGAATCATAATTCCATCTTTCATTATGTCAGAGACACCAGTGAAAACAGCAATAGCAGTTATGCTCTAAGCGGAATAATACATAGTTTTCCAATCAATGAATATGTTGCAAGTGCAAATGAAACAGAAAGCGAAAAAAGCAATCTATACATAAATAATAATCCATTGATATATTCCTCCAAAGATAATACGCTTTTAAGGTATGATGATTATTTAAAGCTCATAAAACAGGGAATACATACTGCTCAACAGACCTCAGGGAATGCTGTTACAGAAAAAGCAGAAGATTCTGAAGCTGCAGTGGAGGTAGACTCCAAAGGAATCAACAGCACCATGCTGCCGATAGATATAATAAACGGAGAATTCTATCTGGAGGATGAGGGCACCAGTCACATAGATGATAGTCATAAACAGGCTGTCAGCCTTGGGAATGGTGAGCATTATACTCTGGAACAGTTGGAAAATAAGCATTTTTTATATAATAATTTTTACATAGTGGATGGAACCACATCAGTAAAAGACTCGATATTTGATGCAAAAGCAATGTTAGGAATGGATATGACATTAAAAACGAAAGAAGACAAGCCGCAAATACTGATATATCATACCCACTCCCAGGAAGCCTTTGCCGACAGCAGGAGTGGTAAAGTGGCAGATACGGTAGTAGGCGTAGGAGAAGTGCTGGCAGACATCTTAGAGACAGAGTATGGATACAAAGTAATCCATGACAAAACAAAGTACGACATGATGGGAGGCTATCTGGACCGTAACCTTGCCTATAATTATGCAAAAGACGGTGTCACTAAGCTCTTGAAGAAAAATCCAACCGTGGAAGTAGTAATAGATCTCCATAGAGATGAAGGCAATAAGAGAGTAGTAAATCTAAACGGAGAAGAAGTAGCCAATATCATGCTCTTTAACGGTCTAAGCCGTAACTCCAAAGGAGAAGACATCGCAAGTCTATATAACCCCAATTTACAGGCAAATCTGGCCTTCAGCCTGCAACTCCAGTTAAAGGGAAGAGAATTATTCCCAGGACTAATGTATAAGAACTACCTAAAAGGCTACCGCTTCAACCTGCATCTAAAAGAAAAATCCATACTGGCAGAAGTAGGTACAGTCAAAAATACCGTACAAGATGAAAAGAATTCCATGAAATACCTGGCAGAGGTACTTCATCAGGTACTGCAAGGTGATGAGTAAGCTTAAAGCAATAGTAAAATTATAAAAATGATGTATGTCAAGAGTTCTGTTTTGTTGTCATACGGACGGAAAAATGCGCAAAACAGAAAGACTCATGCTTCATTCCAAGGGATAAGAAGTCCTAATTCTCTGAATATTTTGTGCTTGACATATAATGAAACAGATAACTCGCTACGCCATTTTTCCTGAAATTGTATAAAGAGAAAAATAAACTTTTAGCATATTAAATCAACTAAAACTTTTGACTCTCTAGACAATAAAAAAATAATAACAATAATAAAAAACTAAAAACTAAAAAACATTATAACCAATGCATAAAATCATAAACAATCGGGTAACCTTAACGCCAATAAAACAGAGGAGCATGGCTTATAGGAAGGAATTTTCTATTGAAGGGTACCTAATGACACTTAAATGGCAGCAGTTGTGCCTAGGAAAAATTATACCACTGTTTGAGCACACAGCCCTACACTTATAAGATTTTCCAGCGAGTTTGGTATAATTTATCCTGCAAGGGACAGCTGCTGTCATTTTAGTGGAATTTGGTACATTGAACAAGAAAATGGATTCCTATAAGCCATGCTCCTCGTCCGTTGCCAAAGACCCAATATTCTCGTCCACTTACCCTCTCTAGTAATCTAATCTGCTTGTCACTGTCCTTTTCATATGCTATAATACCCATATTGACCGAAATTAGGAAAAAGGATCAACTCATTTTTGCAGGAGGAACTTAATAAATGATTGAACAAAGCAATATTCGCAATTTCTGCATCATTGCTCATATAGATCACGGCAAATCAACCCTTGCGGATCGAATTATAGAAAAGACAGGACTGCTAACCAGCAGGGAAATGCAGGCGCAGGTACTTGATAACATGGAACTTGAGAGGGAAAGAGGAATTACCATAAAAGCTCAGGCTGTCAGAACCGTATACAAGGCAAAGAACGGCCAAGAGTATATCTTTAACCTTATCGATACACCTGGACATGTGGATTTCAACTATGAGGTATCCAGAAGCCTTGCAGCCTGTGAAGGTGCCATTCTGGTAGTGGATGCCGCACAGGGAATTGAAGCCCAGACCCTTGCTAATGTATATCTGGCACTGGACCACAACCTGGATATTATGCCTGTTATCAACAAAATAGATTTACCCAGTGCGGAGCCTGAAAGGGTTAAAGCTGAGATTGAGGATGTAATTGGGCTGGAAGCACAGGATGCACCGCTTATTTCTGCAAAAATAGGACTTAACATTGAAGAAGTATTAGAACAGATCGTAACAAAAATAGCACCTCCCAAAGGAGATGTAACCGCTCCCTTGCAAGCATTGATATTTGACTCAAAGTATGATTCCTATAAGGGAGTTATTATTTTCTGTCGTGTTATGGAAGGAAAGATAACCAGAGATACCACGATAAAAATGATGGCGACAGGAGCAACAGCAGAAGTTGTTGAACTTGGAACCTTTGGCGCAGGACAATTTATACCCTGTGAAGAACTTACAGCAGGTATGGTAGGTTATGTAACCGCCAGCTTAAAGAATGTACGTGATACCAGAGTAGGTGATACTGTTACTGAAGCAACGAATCCTTGCAAACAGGCACTACCGGGCTATAAGAAGGTAAACTCCATGGTTTACTGCGGTATGTATCCGGCAGATGGGGCGAAATATCCTGATCTAAGAGATGCTCTAGAGAAGCTACAGTTAAATGACGCAGCTCTTCAATTTGAACCAGAGACCTCTGCTGCTTTAGGCTTCGGATTTCGTTGTGGATTCTTAGGTTTATTGCATCTTGAAATCATTCAGGAGCGATTAGAGAGAGAATACAACCTGGATATTGTAACTACAGCTCCAGGTGTTGTATATAAGGTTCATAAAACAGACGGTCAGATACTTGAAATAACAAACCCTTCTAATTTGCCGGATCCTTCAGAGATAGAGATGATGGAGGAGCCTATGGTAAGTGCAGAAATTATGGTTACTACGGAGTTCGTAGGTGCCATTATGAACTTATGCCAGGAGAGAAGAGGTATCTATCTTGGTATGGAATACATGGAAACCACCAGAGCCCTGTTAAAATATGAACTGCCATTAAATGAAATCATTTATGATTTCTTTGATGCATTAAAGTCCAGATCAAAAGGTTACGCTTCTTTTGACTATGAAATGAAAGGATATGTTCAGTCCGAACTTGTGAAACTGGATATTCTTATAAACAAAGAAGAAGTGGATGCTCTATCCTTTATCGTACATGGAGAATCAGCTTATGAACGCGGAAGAAAAATGTGTGGTAAGCTGAAAGAAGAGATTCCAAGACAGCTCTTTGAAATTCCCATACAGGCAGCTATAGGAAGCAAGGTTATTGCCAGGGAAACCGTTAAAGCTATGAGAAAAGATGTACTTGCTAAATGTTACGGCGGTGATATATCCCGTAAAAGAAAACTGTTAGAGAAACAAAAAGAAGGTAAGAAACGTATGCGTCAGGTAGGAAATGTAGAGATACCTCAGAAAGCCTTTATGAGTGTATTAAAACTGGATGAAGATTAGTAACCTGTTTGACCAAAACGAGTAATAATACATTTTAAAATAAAGTAATTAATAAATTCTTCTGCAAACTTATATAATTTGAACTTTCCTTCAAACTTTTCGTATGAGAAAAATGCTGTCATATAAAGTGTTTTTTATAAGAAAACCTTGAAGGTTGAGACATTTTGTAAAGTGTTATGCAGGAGAATTTTTTTATTATATATGAAATTTTTCCTATTGATGAAAAAACAAACAATGGGACGATGTTTTAATAGGAGGTTTTGGCATAATGGCAGAAGCACTGCTTGGAATAGCAGCCGCCAGACTGGAAGTCAAGACGGATGAAAGAGAAGAGATCATCAAAGAATTTCTTCCCGGTAATAACTGCGGAGCCTGTGGCTTTGCAGGCTGTGGCAGTCTTGCAGCAGCAATCCATAAAGGAGAAGTCCCGCCTAATGCCTGTCCGGTTGCAGATAGTGCGACACACGAGCAGATAGCAGCAGTTACTGGTACCAAAGCTGAAGAGAGACAACGAATGGCCGCTTTTGTAAAATGCAGAGGAACTTGTGATAAAACAAGAGTAAAATATAACTATTATGGTATAATGGATTGTAACAAAGCGGCAAATATACCGGGTGGAGGAGCCAGGCAGTGCGGTTACGGATGCATGGGCTTAGGTTCTTGTACAAAGGTTTGCCAATTTGATGCCATTCAAATAGTTGATGGTATTGCAGTAATTGATAAAGATAAATGCACCTCCTGCGGTTTATGTGTAACAACTTGCCCGAAAAAGGTAATAGAACTAAAACCCTATGATACCTTTTTCGCTGTCCTTTGGAATTCCAAGGAGAAGGGCAAGGAAGTGAAAAGTGCTTGTGATAACGGCTGTATCGGCTGCACTCTGTGTGTAAGGAATTGTGAGCATAAGGCCATTGATTTTAAAGACAATCTTGCTTCAATTAACAGTGACAAATGCGTTGGCTGTGGTATTTGTGCAGAGAAGTGCCCAACCGGTAATATCAGCAGAATTACAGATCTGACTAATGTATGTTAAGATTATTTCACTGTTTTAGAAGTCAAAATGATTTCCTACTTTAAGAAGTGGATAATATAACTTTATGTTTCATATAAAGACATTTCATATTAAGACATAAGCTGCAGAGGTTTACGGAGGTTAATAGTTAAGTGGAAAAGAAAAAAGAGTTGGGTTTATATATACACATACCTTTTTGTGAAAGGAAATGCAACTACTGTGATTTTCTATCAGCAGCAGCTGACGAGGGAACGAAAGCAGCTTATGTCGAGGCTTTAATAAAGGAGATAAGCAGTTACAGATATTTAGCTGCGGAGTATAGGATCAGCACAATATTTATGGGAGGCGGAACGCCTTCCACCTTAACAGAAGAAGAATTAGTCCGTATTATGGAATCGGTAAAGAAGGTTTTTCAAATAGAGGATTGTTATCTTTCCGGAGAGAAAGCTTTCAAAGGATTGCCCATGGAGGGTTATATTGAGGCTACCATAGAAGTAAATCCGGGAACAGTCAGCAAAGACAAGCTCCATAGACTAAAAGCAGCAGGGTTAAACCGTATCAGTATGGGACTTCAGTCTACTGATAATAAGGACTTGAAACTCCTTGGAAGAATCCATACCTATGAAACATTTTTAGATACTTATAAAGCAGCCAGAGAGGCAGGATTTGAAAACATAAACATAGACCTTATGTCCGCCCTCCCCTGGCAGTCATTACAGAATTGGATGGAAGTATTAGAGAACGTTATAAGTTTAAGGCCAGAGCATATATCTGCCTACAGTCTTATAATAGAAGAAGGAACTCCTTTTTATGAAAAATATTCCGAAGTTTCCTTTGATGATGAACTGGACAGGACAATGTATTGGAATACAGTAGAGCGGCTTAAGGCTGCCGGATACGGACATTATGAGATTTCAAATTATGCTCTTAAGAACAGGGAATGCAGACATAATATTTCCTACTGGATCAGAAAGAATTACCTGGGACTGGGTCTGGGGGCATCCTCATTAATTGAAAATAAAAGATTTCATAATGAAGAAAATCTTAAAAAGTATCTGGAACAGGCAGGAGTAGCAGATAGCCTGCAAAAAGAAGTAGAACTGCTTGATAAGAAGCAGCAGATGGAAGAATTTATGTTTCTTGGTTTGAGGCTGATGAAGGGAATAAGTTCTGCTGAATTTCAGAAATTTTTTGGGTCAACTATTGAAAGTATTTATAGCTTACCCATTGAACAGTCTGTAAGAGAAGGACTTCTTTCAGAAGAAAATGGGCAAATTTCACTAACCGCTAAAGGTATTGACTTAAGTAATACAGTGATGGCAAGATTTTTGCTCTAAGACAGTATTTTTCTACCGAATAAAGAGAAAGCTACCAGAGTGAGCATCATATTAGTTGAAGTTAAAAATATGCATAAAATATTGGATTTTTTTAAAAATTGCACTTGACAAAGCAAAGCTTAAGTGCTATTTTATGTATAAAGATATTAGCACTCTATCGAAGTGAGTGCTAACAATCAAAGAGCAGGAGGGATTCGATGGAACTGGATGATAGAAAATTGAAGATATTACAGGCTATTATCCGAAATTATCTGGAAACCGGTGAACCGGTAGGGTCAAGAACCATATCGAAATACACCGACCTGAATCTCAGCTCTGCCACTATTAGAAATGAGATGGCAGATTTGGAGGAGTTGGGATATATCATTCAACCCCATACTTCTGCTGGCAGAATACCTTCGGATAAAGGATACCGCTTATATGTGGATACCTTATTAGAAGACAAAACCCATGAAGTGGAAGAAATGAAGGAATTGATTCTTGAGAAGGCAGGTAAACTTGACCAGTTATTAAAGCAAGTGGCAAGGCTTTTGGCAGACAATACCAACTATACCACTCTGGTGACGAAGCCGCAATACCGAAGCAAGAAGGTAAAATTTATTCAGCTGACGGAAGTAGATGCAACACATGTTCTTGCAGTTATTCTCGTTGAGGGTAATGTAGTAAAGAATAAGATCATTGAAGTAACCGAATGTCTGGATAAAGAAATTATATTAAAGTTGAATATAGTATTTAACACTTTCCTTCAGGGATTAGATCTTACCGAGATCAATATGTCCCTTATACAAAAGATGAAGGAACAGGCAGGGAACTACAGTATGCTTGTCAGCAATATACTGGACGCCGTTGCAGAAGCAATCAGTGAAGAAGAAGATGTAGAAATTTTTACAAGTGGTGCGACCAATATATTGAAATACCCGGAATTAAATGATGTAGATAAGGTAATGGAGTTAATAGACACACTGGAAGAGAAAGAGCAGCTTTCAGACATGATCATCAATAAACTGGAAGCTCCGGTATCCGGAGGTATACAGGTCTATATAGGCAGTGAGAGTCCCGTAAAATCTATGAAGGACTGTTCAGTAGTTACTGCTACTTATCAGATAGAAGAAGGGGTATTTGGCAAGATTGGTATTATAGGACCCAAGCGTATGGATTATGAGAGAGTAGTAAATATATTGCATACCCTTATGGCGCAATTAGATGATATATTTAAGAAAAAGACTTAAGTTAGCATAGTTTTATAACTTAACAGAAGGAAAGGCGGTTTGTATAAGTGGAAGATAAAACAAATTCTGTGGATGAAACCTTAAAAGATAAGGATATTAATCCTGATGTTTCTGAAGATACCTTAGAGAAAACTGTACAGGAATCTGACATGGCAGCAGAAGACACAGATGCTGCAGAAACAGTTGAAGAAACCGATGAGGAAGATACAGAAGAAGATGGAAAAGACGGACAGAAATCCGGAAAATCCTTTTTCCGAAAAGACAAAAAAGAGAAAAAAGATAAGAAAGATCTAAAAATCGATGAGTTGAATGACAGACTGGTCCGTACAATGGCAGAGTTTGATAATTTCAGAAAACGTTCTGAGAAAGAAAAATCCCAGATGTTTGAAATCGGAGCCAGAGACATAATTGAGAAGATACTTCCCGTTATCGATAACTTCGAACGTGGCTTGGGTGCCATTTCTGAAGAGGAAAGAGAAAGTGCTTTTGCACAAGGATTTGAAAAGATCTATAAACAGATGTTTACAGCTCTTTCCGATGCTGGTTTAAAGCCTATAGAGGCAGTTGGAAAACCATTTGATCCGAATTTCCATAATGCAGTGATGCATGCAGAAGATCCGGAACAGGGTGAGAACCTGGTTGCTGAGGAATTCCAAAAAGGATACTCTTACAGGGATGTAGTTATTCGCCACAGCATGGTTAAGGTAGTTAATTAATATGAAGGCAGCTAAGTGAGCCTATAAGTTCACTTTCATAAATATCAATATATCAAATATAATAAAAACACTTATAATAGAAGGAGGAATATATCATGGGTAAAATAATTGGAATCGATTTAGGTACCACAAACTCATGTGTAGCAGTAATGGAAGGTGGAAAACCCGTAGTTATTGCAAATACAGAAGGAGCAAGAACAACTCCCTCCGTAGTAGCTTTTACAAAGACTGGAGAAAGATTAGCAGGTGAGTCTGCTAAACGTCAGGCAGTAACAAATTCAGATAAAACAATCTCTTCCATCAAGAGACATATGGGAACTGATTATAAAGTTGCTATTGACGATAAAAAATATACACCTCAGGAAATTTCCGCAATGGTTCTTCAGAAATTAAAAACCGATGCTGAGAGCTACTTAGGCGAGAAAGTAACAGAAGCTGTTATTACTGTTCCTGCTTACTTTAATGATGCTCAGAGACAGGCAACAAAGGATGCAGGTAAGATTGCAGGACTTGATGTTAAGCGAATTATCAATGAGCCTACTGCTGCAGCTTTAGCATATGGTCTTGATAACGAGCATGAGCAGAAGATCATGGTATACGATTTAGGTGGTGGTACCTTCGACGTTTCCATCATTGAGATCGGTGATGGTGTTATCGAAGTATTAGCTACTTCCGGTGACAACAGATTAGGTGGTGATGACTTTGATGATAAGATCACCAGATATATGATTGAAGAATTTAAAAAGACAGAAGGCGTTGATTTAAGCCTTGATAAGATGGCACTTCAGAGATTAAAAGAAGCAGCAGAGAAGGCTAAGAAAGAATTATCTTCTGCTACAACCACTAACATAAATCTTCCTTTCATCACTGCAACTGCAGAAGGACCTAAGCACTTTGATATGAACTTGACAAGAGCTAAATTTGATGAGTTGACACATGACCTGGTTGAGAGAACAACCGTGCCTGTTCAGAATGCATTAAGAGATGCCGGACTTACAGCTTCTGAACTTAAGAAAGTCCTTTTAGTAGGTGGTTCTACTCGTATTCCTGCTGTGCAGGATAAAGTTAAACAGTTAACAGGTCAGGAAGCTTCCAAGACATTAAATCCTGATGAATGTGTTGCTATTGGTGCTTCTATTCAGGGTGGTAAATTAGCAGGTGATGCTGGTGCAGGAGATATCCTTCTTCTTGATGTTACTCCACTGTCCTTAAGTATTGAGACAATGGGTGGTGTAGCAACCAGATTAATCGAGAGAAATACAACTATTCCTACTAAGAAGAGCCAGGTATTCTCAACAGCAGCTGATAATCAAAGTGCAGTTGATATCAATGTTGTACAGGGTGAAAGACAGTTTGCCAAAGACAACAAGAGTCTTGGACAATTCCGTCTGGATGGAATTCCACCAGCAAGAAGAGGTGTTCCTCAGGTCGAAGTTACCTTTGATATTGATGCCAATGGTATCTTAAATGTATCCGCTAAGGATTTAGGAACAGGAAGAGAACAGCATATCACAATTACCGGAGGTTCTAACCTTTCAGATGCAGACATTGATAAAGCAGTAAAAGAAGCTGCTGAATATGAAGCACAGGATAAGAAACGTAAAGAAGCTGTAGAAGTTAGAAATGATGCAGATTCTATGATATTCCAGACTGAAAAGGCATTAACTGAAGTTGGTGATAAGATCAATCCTGATGATAAGACTAAGGTTGAGGCTGACTTAAACCACTTAAAAGATTTACTTCAGAAATCCAATCCGGAAGTTATGTCCGACGGAGAAGTAGAAGATATTAAAGCTGCAAAAGAGAAATTAATGGAAAGTGCTCAGGCATTATTTGCAAAGCTTTATGAGCAGTCACAGGGCGGTGCAGATGCTTCTTACGGTGACGATGTAGTGGACGGTGACTACAGAGAAGTTTAAATATAATTGTTTGTGATAATACAGTCATTTAAGTTTTTGCTTGACGATTGTATCATAATTCATTAAAATATGATTTGACTTGTCGAATCGGAGAAAATACAAAAGTATTACAATAGGCAGTCGAAGGACTGCCTATTTCTCAATATAGAGAATAGAAGTTGTTTTATTTAGGAGGATGGATTAGAGCATGGCAGATAAACGTGATTATTATGAGGTCCTTGGTTTAGCCAAGACTGCAACAGAGGATGAAATAAAGAAAGCATATAGACAGCTTGCTAAGAAGTACCATCCCGATGCAAATCCGGGGGATAAAGAAGCAGAAGTAAAGTTTAAAGAAGCTTCAGAGGCATATGCAGTATTAAGTGATGGAGATAAGAGAAGACAATATGACCAATTTGGTCACTCAGCCTTTGACGGCGGAGCCGGTGGTGCAGGTGGCTTCGACTTTACTAACATGGATATGGGGGATATCTTTGGGGATATTTTCGGGGATCTTTTTGGCGGCGGAAGAACCAGGAGAGCCAGCAACGGCCCCATGAAGGGTCCTAATGTTCGTGCCGGTGTAAGAATTACCTTTGAAGAGGCAGTAACTGGAGTTGATAAAGAATTAGATATTAACTTAAAAGAAGAGTGTACTACTTGTAGTGGCACCGGTGCAAAACCAGGAACCGGAACTGAGACTTGTAAAAAGTGCGGTGGTAAAGGCCAGGTAGTATATACTCAGCAATCTTTATTTGGCATGGTTAGAAATGTACAGAGCTGTCCTGACTGTAATGGAACAGGTAAAGTAATTAAAGATAAATGTACAGTTTGTTATGGAAGCGGCTATGTGAATAGAAAGAAGAAAATCCAGGTATCCATCCCGGCAGGTATTGATAACGGACAAAGTATCCGTATCAGGGATAAGGGAGAACCAGGAATGAATGGTGGCGAAAGAGGAGATCTGCTGGTTGAAGTTACAGTAGCACGTCACCCTATATTCCAGAGACAGGAATACGATATCTTTTCAACCGCTCCTATATCTTATGCAAAAGCTGCCCTTGGCGGTGATGTAAAGATCAGTACTGTAGACGGTGATGTACTCTATACTGTAAAACCTGGTACCCAGACAGATACCAAAGTAAGACTTAGGGGAAAAGGTGTTCCTACCCTGCGTAATAAACAGGTCAGAGGTGATCACTATGTAACTCTGGTAGTTCAGGTTCCAACAAAGCTCTCTGCTGATCAGAAAGATCTCCTGCAGAAATTTGAGGAAGCAATGGAAGGAAAGAACGAGCCTGAGATACACGAAGGTGAAAAGGAAAAAGAAAAAGGTAAGAAAAAATTCTTTGGAAAAGATAAATAAAATTATACAATAGCAGCATTTGTCGGTATATTTCACAGCAATCAGTAAGGGAACATTGCTGTGACAATAGTATGGGAGAGATGCTGCTTAAGTCAGGAGTACAATAAATGAAATGGGTAAAACTCACTCTTAAAACTCTCACAGAAGCAGTAGAGCTTGTAAGTGATATGCTTATGGACATGGGGATAGAAGGAATAGAAATTCAGGATAATGTTCCTATAACCGAAAGAGAGCGAAAAGAGATGTTTATAGACATTCTTCCGGAGCTTGATGTATCCAATAATGAGGCTTTCATTAGTTTTTATCTGGAGGAAGAAGCTGATGTGGAAGCAACTGTGAATTCTGTTAAGGAAGGACTTGCAGAAGTATCACAATTTGTTGACACCGGCGCTGGGGAAATTGAGATTTCCGTGACAGAGGATGTTGACTGGATTAATAATTGGAAAGCCTTCTTTAAGCCTTTCCGTTTAGAGGATAATATTGTTATCAAACCTACCTGGGAAGTCTTAACGGATAAAAGGGACGGAGATATTGTTATCGAGCTGGATCCGGGAACCTCCTTTGGTACCGGTTCACATGAGACTACCAAGCTGTGTATCCTGGCCTTAAGAAAATATTTGAAATCCGGTATGCAGGTGCTTGATGTTGGCTGCGGCAGTGGAATTCTATCAATTATCGCATCCAAACTGGGAGCTGAAACTGTGCTAGGAACAGATATTGATCCTCGTGCTGTAGAAGCCTCTGTAGAAAATACAGAAGTTAATGGGATTACAGAGGAGAAGGTATCATTTATAAGTGGTGATATTATATCAGATGATGAAATAAAGAAAACTGCAGGATTTGAGAAATATGACATTGTAGTAGCAAATATCCTTGCAGATATCATTATCCCCTTATCAGGAAAAATTGGTGTTCATCTTAAAAAAGGCGGACTTTTTATTAGTTCGGGAATTATCAATACAAAAAAAGAACAGGTTCTCACCGCAATAAAGGGTAATGGTTTTGAGGTGCTCGGAGTCGAAGAAATGGGAGACTGGGTATCTGTAATTGCAGTAAAATAATAGCTTTGATAACGGAAAGGGTTAATCATATGCACCGTTTTTATGTACAGGAGAGTCAAATAAATAATGGGGTCATAACCCTGACCGGAGAAGATGTTAATCATATTAAGAATGTCCTTCGAATGAAAGCAGAGGATGAAGTGATTCTCTGCAACGGCAAGGGCAGAGATTTCCATTGTGTTATTACGGAATTTCAAAAAGACGGAATACTACTAAAGGCAATCAAAGAGTGGGATGCAGATACCGAATTGAGAGGTAAGATTTACCTCTTTCAAGGACTGCCGAAAAAGGATAAAATGGAATTGATTATTCAAAAATCTGTAGAACTTGGTGTTTTTGAGATTGTCCCTGTTATGACTCGCAGAACTGTGGTTAAATTAGAAGACGAGAAAAAAGAGCGTAAAAAACTTGAGAGATGGCAGGCAATTGCAGAAAGTGCTGCCAAACAGTCTCGTAGGGGGATCATACCTCGTATAACGGAAGTATATTCCTTTAAGAAGGCTCTGGAATATGCAGAGAGCTTAAATATAAAATTAATGCCCTATGAAAATGAAAGGGGTATATCCTACACGAAAGAAATCCTTAATCGTATCAGTGGCAATGAGAGTGTAGGGGTATTTATCGGGCCGGAAGGCGGATTTGAAGAGAACGAAGTGGAGGCTGCAAAAGCAAATGGCTTTATCCCCATTAGTCTTGGGAAAAGAATTCTTAGAACTGAAACAGCAGGACTTACAGCACTCTCTCTTTTGATGATGCAAATGGAAGATGAATAATTAATATGGATTAAGGAATGAGGAATATGATGGAGATTTATTTAGACAATGCCGCTACTACCAGACCTTATGATTCTGTCCGCAGCATTATGATGGAGACCATGGATACTGCATTTGGTAATCCTTCTTCTATGCACGGAAAAGGTTTTGAAGCGGAGAAATACGTAAAAGAAGCTACTGATATCATTGCAAAGAGTTTGAAAGCTGATCCCAAAGAGATTATATTCACTTCCGGTGGGACAGAAAGTAATAATCTTGCTATAATTGGAACTGCTACTGCGTTAAAAAGAAGAGGGAATCATGTCATTACTACAATGATTGAGCATCCGTCGGTACATAATCCTGTGTTGTTTTTAGAAGAAAACGGTTATAGGGTAACTTATGTACCGGTTGATTCCATGGGGAAAATCAAAGAAGAGGAACTACTGGAAGCCGTAGGGGATGATACCATACTGGTTTCCTTTATGTATGTCAATAACGAAGTAGGTTCCGTTCAGCCTATAAGCGAACTGAGCCGTAAAATCAAAGAAAAGAATCCTAACGTTTGTATACATGTAGATGCTATTCAGGCTTATGGGAAATTCCGTATATATCCTGCAAGAGAAGGTATAGATCTGCTTTCCGCCAGCGGGCATAAGATCCATGGCCCAAAAGGTGTGGGCTTTTTGTATGCAAACAGTAAGGTTAAAATAAAACCCGTGCTATTCGGTGGGGGACAGCAAAGAGGTATGCGTTCGGGAACAGAAAATGTACCGGGAATTGCAGGCTTTGGTCAGGCAGTAAAAGAAGGCTTAAACCATCAGGAAGAAAATATACCTAAACTATACGAAATTAAAGCATATTTCATCGAAAGACTAAAAGAAATAGAAGGAACTTTTATAAATTGTCTGGAGGAAGATATCAAAAAGACTGCTCCGCATATTTTAAGCGTCAGCTTTGAAGGGCTTAAGAGTGAAGTTCTTTTGCATGCCTTAGAGGACAAGGGAATCTATGTCTCAGCAGGTTCTGCCTGTGCTTCCAATCATCCCGGATTAAGTGGTACACTAAAAGCTGTGGGCCTGAGGAATGATTTGCTGGATTCCACCATTAGATTTAGTTTCTCAGGATATACAACGATAGAGGAAGCTGGACAGGCTATCGAGGCTTTAAAAGAACTGGTGCCTGTATTACGTAAATACAGCCGCCGTTAATAACCGGCAGCAATATATTTCACAGAAGTAAGACAAGAACGCTGTAATAACTAAAAGATGTAACTTACGGTTAAGAAGTTCTACAGGAACATAACCGGAAGTCACTTTCAACAGATATGGTGCCGTTAAGCGGCAGAATGCGAGGATAATAATGTATAAAGCATTTTTAATAAAATATGCGGAAATCGGTATTAAAGGCAAAAACAGGTATATTTTTGAGAATGCCTTAAAGGATCAGATAAAGAATGCCTTAAAGAATCTTGGAAATTTTCTTGTATCAAAAGAGCAGGGTAGAGTATATATAGAATGCCCAGATGAATTTGATTACGAAGAATCAGTAGAAGCTTTAAAAACTGTATTTGGTATTGCCTGGATCTGTCCTGTTATGATAGTGGATACCATTGAATGGGAAGAACTAAAAACTGCTGTGGGAGACTATGTAGAAAAGAGATATCCTGACAGGAATTTTACATTTAAGATGGAGGCAAAAAGAGCAGATAAGAATTATCCTCTGACAACGCCTGAAATGTGTATGAAAATGGGAGGTTACCTTCTGGAAAGATTTCCGGAATTAAAGGTGGATGTTCATAATCCCCAGGTTCGTATCATGGTTGAAGTCAGAACACGTTCCTATGTATATTCAGAAGTTATTCCAGGTCCTGGAGGTATGCCTGTTGGAACCAGCGGTAAAGCTATGCTTCTTCTTTCCGGTGGTATTGACAGTCCGGTAGCCGGCTATATGATAGCAAAAAGAGGTGTCGCAATTGATGCAGTCTATTTCCATGCGCCCCCGTATACCAGCGAAAGAGCTAAGCAGAAGGTAGTTGATCTGGCTAAGCTTATTTCACGCTATACAGGCCCTATTAAGCTGCATGTAGTGAATTTTACAGACATTCAGCTCTATATCTATGAAAAGTGCCCTCACGAGGAGCTTACCATCATTATGAGACGTTATATGATGCGTATTGCCGAAACAATTGCAGAAGAAACAGGTTGTCTTGGACTCATAA
The DNA here is from genome assembly GCA_029256725.1 of Anaerocolumna sp. Lineage (GTDB taxonomy): Bacteria > Bacillota > Clostridia > Lachnospirales > Lachnospiraceae > Anaerocolumna. Next base: position 15,541 of record JAQSXJ010000006.1, read on the forward strand.
CCGGTGAAAGTATCGGTCAGGTTGCTAGTCAGACCCTTCAAAGCCTTATGTCCACTAATGAAGTCTGCAACATGCCGGTATATCGTCCGTTAATTGCTTTTGATAAGCAGGATATCGTGACTATCTCAGAGAAGATAAATACTTATGAGACTTCAATACTGCCTTTCGAGGACTGCTGTACCATATTTGTAGCCAAGCATCCGGTAACAAAACCCAGTGCAAAGGTTATCCGTCATTCAGAAAAGCTGCTAGAGGAAAATATCGAAGCGTTAACCAAAACCGCTCTTGAAACCAAAGAAATCATTATGATAAAGTAGTATAGTTTATAGAGTCATAGATATTTATGAACCATTGAAGGCAAATAAAAGGAATATAGAAGGAATATCAAGTTGTATAAGTAAAACTGCTGCAGCCAAGCAGACTGCAGCAGTGTGTTCTGTTCTGAATTTTCAACTTTGCGAGTTATTGTATCGCGAAGTTGAATATGTAGTGTTGAATATGTAGTTTGGAGGAATAAAAAGAGGATACCTAAGTATCCCCATTAAGTAACCCCTGACCTTTAATTATTCAACAATGTAAGGATTTAAAACACTAAGAATCTTTTCTACGCTTTCTTCGTTATGAATATTTAAATCAATGGGTTTGGATAAATCCAAACTGAAAATACCCATGATTGATTTTGCGTCGATTACGTATCTTCCAGATACTAAATCAAAGTCAGTATCAAATTTAGTAACATCGTTTACGAAAGATTTAACCTTATCAATTGAATTAAGAGAGATTTTGACTGTTTTCATATAAACTCCTCCTTTATAATGGATTTAACAGGATGATATCCTACAAACTAGTATAATATTAATCCTGAAAGATATGCTTTACCTAAATTGGTAACTTATCTTTATACAACTATATACTACAAAATCGTTATTTAAAAGTCAATATACAAAGTAAATAAAAAAATCTGCGGACAAGGACACTTTGCACTAAGAGGCAGCAGCATTTGTAAAACCTTATGCATATCATATAGAAAGACAGGGAATGGATATAGATGGATATTAGTAATAACGGGAAAAATAACCGAAAGACAGTTGCATTTCTTACTCTGGGCTGTAAAGTAAATTCATACGAGACCCAGGGTATCAAAAAGCTTTTTGAGGAAGAGGATTACAGTGTAGTCGAATTTCATGAAAAAGCAGATGTGTATGTAATCAATACCTGTACAGTAACCAATATAGCAGACAGAAAATCACGCCAGATGCTTCATAAAGCCCGTAAAATGAATGAAGATGCTATTGTAATGGCAGTAGGTTGTTATGCGCAGGCTGCCGGTGAGCAGTTAAAGGAAGACGAAGCTATTGATATTGTGGTAGGAAATAACAGAAAAAAAGATATCATTCATATTTTAAAAGCGTATATTGATGATAATACTATAGATAGTATCATAGATATTTCCGGGAACATTGAGTATGAAGATTTGGAAATACTTGATGTATCCGAGAAAACCAGAGCTTATATAAAGATTCAGGATGGCTGTAATCAATTTTGCTCTTATTGTATCATACCATATGCCAGAGGCAGAGTAAGAAGCAGATTTGCCAAGTCTATTTTAAGAGAAGCCAAGAATCTTGTAGATAAAGGTTATCAGGAAATCGTCCTGACCGGTATACACTTATCCTCCTACGGAATTGATTTTGCGAAAGAAGACAGTAGTAATACTGCGGATGCAAAAGCGACAGATAATAATGTACCGGAAGAAGAGATTGACGGGTTGGAAGCTTTTATCAGGGAGCCTGGAGATTATGAACCGGGAACCAATTATTATCTTTTGGATTTGATAAAACAGTTAGATCAGATTGAGGGGCTGCAAAGAATCAGATTGGGTTCATTAGAGCCAAGGATTGTAACTGAAAGCTTTGTAAAAGGACTGTCTGAACTGGAAACAATTTGTCCTCATTTTCATTTATCCCTGCAGAGTGGCTGTAACAGCACCTTAAAAAGGATGAATAGAAAGTATACCACAGAAGTATACTTAGAAAAGTGCCTTCTGTTAAGAAAATACTTTAGTAATCCAGCTATAACAACCGATATAATTGTTGGATTTCCAGGTGAAACAGCAGAAGAATTTGAACAGACCAAAGAATATCTGCGTAAAATACAATTTGCCCAGATGCATGTCTTTAAATTCTCACCCAGAAAAGGTACCAGAGCTGCTAATATGACAGATCCGGTAAAAGAAGAAATAAAAGCAGAGAGAAGTAATCAGCTGCTGACCCTTGCAGAAGAGATGTCAGATGTCTATAAGAGAAGCTTTATTGGTAATACAGAGAAGCTTCTGGTAGAAGAAGAAACAGTAATAGAGGGAGAAAACTATCAGATTGGGCATAATGAAAGATACCTGAAATTGGCTGTAAAATCCGATAAAAGCCTTACAAATCAGATACTTTCCGTTAAAGTACAGGAATTTCTTAACAAAGAAATGATGTTTTGTGAAAGTATGGATTGAAATTTGCGAAGTTTTATATTAATATATAAGTAAATACATTGTGCGAAACAGTATCAGCAAAGGACGTGAAGTTATGCAGGAGATAAACAATACACAGTTTTTTAAGGTTCAAAAGGAAAATGAGATATCTGTAAGAGAGATTATTTCTGCCGTATATACAGCCATGACGGAGAAAGGCTATAATCCGGTTAATCAGATTGTTGGCTACATTATGTCCGGGGACCCTACCTACATAACCAATCATAATGGAGCCAGAAGTTTGATTATGAAAGTAGAACGTGATGAAATTCTGGAACAGTTACTGAATGATTACATTGACCGTAATCTTAAATAAAAATGTCTGAAGCCCCTTCTTTAAGAGAAATTAAGGGGCGTATTCGAACAGGAAGAGAAATTATACAGTATGAAAATTATGGGATTGGATTACGGCTCTGTAACAGTTGGAGTCGCAATTAGTGATGAACTGCTGATAACGGCACAAGGTATTGAGACCATTAATCGTAAGCAGGAAAATAAATTAAGGCAAACCTTAGCCAGGATTGAAGAATTGATTAAGGAATACAATGTTGATCGTATTGTTTTGGGTTACCCTAAGAATATGAATAATACCATTGGAGAACGTGCTCTAAAATCAGAAGAATTTTCAGAGATGTTAAAGAGAAGAACCGGTTTACCGGTAATCCTCTGGGATGAAAGACTGACTACAGCAGCAGCTAATCAGACTTTAATACTTGGTGATGTCAGAAGAGAAGATAGAAAGTCAGTAATTGATAAACTGGCAGCTGTATTGATACTTCAGGGATATCTGGATTATTTAAGCAATAAGCTTAAGTTTAACCTGCCTGACTAACCTAATATAGGTACAACAGGAGTTGTAATATGGAAGAACAGAAAAATCAAGTGACCTTTATTACAGAAGATAATGAAGAAGTCCAGTTTAATGTGATTGAGCAGACAAAATTAAATGGATACACCTATCTATTGGTAACAGACTCTCAGGATGAGGGTGATGACGGTGTAGCCTATATCCTAAAGGATATGTCTGCCGAAGGGGATGAAGCATCCCTATATACAATTGTAGAAGATGAAGAGGAAATGAATCTGATAGCTGATATATTTGAAGAGCTGTTAGAGGATGTGGAATTTGAATCATAGATAATTGATTAGTTAATACGGGGATTATATAGAAATATAAATAATAAAATGTAATGAAAACGATATAAAGGTGCAATATTTAGTTAGATGAAAGATTTCAGCGATATTATTACTTATCTATGGAAGCGGAAAGGTGATTGAAAATGCCTGATAAAAAAGATCGGTTTAAAATGCTGTTAAAAGAGAAGGGCCTTAAGGTTACCACCCAGCGAGTTGATATATTGGAGGCCTTAGAGATGAGACCGGATAAGCATTTAACAGCTGAAGAAATTTACGAGATTGTAAAAGAGAAGAATCCGGATATCGGATTAGCTACAGTATACAGGACAATTCAGTTATTAGCTGAATTGAACCTTATTGATAAACTGAATTTAGGTGACGGGTTCATACGTTATGAAATTGGTAATAGGGATGAGGACAGAAAAGGTCATCATCACCATCATCTGATATGTTTAAGGTGTGGAAATGTACTGACTTTCGAAGGAGATCTGCTGGATACCCTGGAAAATCAGATACAAAACTCCATGAGCTTTGAAGTGGTCGATCATGAGGTTAAGCTGTTCGGTTATTGCAAAGAATGCTCAGCTGAAAGAAAAAAAGAATAATCCTGTGAAATCAAATCTAATTAAATATTCCATGCACTTTAAATATAATGGACTTTATTACATAAACTAACCATTGGAGGTGCATTGTTTGAAAGAAGAAAACACAATAAAAAAGGGAGTAAAAGTGATCCCTTTAGGCGGATTAGAGCAAATCGGTATGAATATCACTGCTTTTGAGTATGAAGACAGTATAATAGTAGTAGATTGCGGTTTGTCTTTTCCGGAAGATGATATGCTGGGAATTGATTTGGTAATACCGGATGTTACTTATTTAAAAGAAAACATAAGCAAAGTAAAAGGGTTTGTTATTACTCATGGACATGAAGATCACATTGGATCTTTACCATATATCTTAAGGGATATTAACGTACCCATTTATGCTACAAAGCTTACCATCGGTATTATTGAAAATAAATTAAAAGAGCATAACTTATTAAAATCCACTAAGAGAAAAGTGATAAAATACGGACAGTCCATAAATCTTGGCGTATTTCGTATAGAATTTATCAGAACGAATCACAGTATAGCAGATGCGGCTGCACTTGCTATCTTTACCCCTGCCGGACTTATTATCCATACGGGAGATTTTAAGGTAGATTATACTCCGGTATTTGGTAGTACAATCGATTTACCCCGTTTTGCTGAACTTGGTAAAAAAGGTGTACTTGCTCTTATGTGTGACAGTACCAATGTTGAAAGACCGGGATATACCATGTCTGAGAGGACAGTTGGAAAGACCTTTGACAATATTTTTGCTGAAAATAATAAAAACAGAATTATTGTTGCAACCTTTGCTTCTAATGTAGACCGTATCCAGCAGATTATAAATTCCGCTGATAAGTACGGAAGAAAAGTAGTAGTTGAAGGAAGAAGTATGGTAAATATCATAGCAACAGCCTCAGAGCTAGGATATATTACTATGCCTAATAATATCATGATTGATATTGAACAGATGAAGAACTATCCTGATGAGAAGCTTGTATTAATCACAACAGGAAGCCAGGGAGAGGCTATGGCTGCACTTCCAAGAATGGCAGCTTCAATTCATAAGAAGATATCCATTAAGCCTGGTGATACCGTTATTTTTAGTTCCACTCCTATTCCTGGAAATGAAAAATCAGTATTTAAGGTTATCAATGATCTTTCCATGAAAGGTGCTAAGGTTATCTTTCAGGATACTCACGTATCCGGTCATGCCTGCCAGGAAGAAATCAAGTTGATATATGCTTTGACAAAACCCAAATACGCTATTCCTGTTCATGGTGAGTACAGACATCTCATTAAGCATAAGGAAGTTGCTCAGACCATGGGCGTTCCTAAGGACAATGTATTTGTTATTTCCTCCGGTGATGTATTAGAGCTTTCTGATGAGCATGCCGGAGTGATTGGTAAAGTTCCTGCTCAGGGTATTTTTGTTGATGGACTTGGAGTTGGTGATGTCGGTAACATTGTACTACGTGACAGACAGCATCTTTCTGAGAACGGTCTGCTCATCGTAGTAGTGACCCTTGAGAAATACACTAATCAGGTATTATCAGGTCCCGATATTGTATCCCGAGGATTTGTATATGTAAGGGAATCTGAGAATCTGATGGATGAAGCCAGAAATGTGGTAAGCGACGCCTTAGAAAAATGCTTAAGTAAAAATACCACTGACTGGGGTAAGATGAAGAATGAAATAAAAGACTCCTTAAGTGATTATTTATGGAAGAAGACAAAACGTAATCCTATGATACTTCCTATTATCATGGAAGTGAACTAGGCAGTTTTTAAGGAGATAAAAAGGAGACAGTTTCGATGGCAGCTAAATCAACTACTTCCCGTGTTGCTTTGAAAGTAATCAGCACCATATTGAAGATTTTATTAAATGTATTATTTTATTCAATAGTAATTATTCTATTGATTAAAGTAAGCGGTATGGCACATGATTTCGGATATCAGGTATTCGGAAAGGTAACAGCCTCAGAGTCCCCCGGACGTGATACTACGATACAGATCAAAAAAGGGGAATCTACAATGAACATCGCTGGCAAGCTGGAATTATATGGTGTTATCGTTAACAAATATTCCTTTTTCTTAAAAGCTAAACTAAAAAAACACAATCTTATGCCTGGTACCTATGAGTTGAATACTTCTATGACATATGACGAGATATTCGATGTACTGACAACACCGCATACGGAGGAAGAATCCGGAGAAACAGCCGGTGACTCAGGGGGAGCAAATGATTAGTACGAAATTGTTAGACTGTACTAATAGCCAGAACTTAAGATAAGTTATAATCTGTATTATACAGGCTGGAATGCATTAACAAAAAATGCAAGTTGAAATTAAGCCTGCTGAAATATATAATGATAATAAGAGGCTGTCTTTCCTGATGATTTTTATGTCATTCAAGAAGAACAGCCTTTTAACAGGTAAAGGATTGGAGTACTTATGATCGTAGATGAGCGTATTACAGCATATATAAATTCCTTAAGCAGCGAATTGCCGCCTTATCTTGGCAGGTTGGAGAAAGAGGCATTAAAAGAGGAAGTTCCCATAATCAGAAAAGAGACCCAATCCCTCCTGCAATTTCTTATAACTATGAAAAGACCGGTTCACATCCTGGAGGTGGGAACTGCGGTAGGTTTCTCTGCACTTTTAATGAGTGAGTCTATGCCGGATAATTGCGACATCACCACTATAGAAAAAGTAGAAATGAGGCTGATAAAAGCCAGAGAGAATCTGAAATCCAATGATAAAGCCTTAAGAATACGTCTTTTAGAAGGTGATGCATTGGTAGTATTAAAGGATTTGGCAAAGGCAGAGGCGGGTTATTATGACTTTATCTTTATGGATGCTGCCAAAGCTCAGTATATGAATTATCTGCCGGAGGTCTTAAAACTTATGGCCCCCGGCTGCCTGTTAGTAACGGACAATGTACTGCAGGACGGAACAGTTGCTCAGTCAAGATATGGCGTTACAAGGAGAGACAGGACAATTCACACCAGGATGAGAGAATATCTGTACACACTGACCCATTCGGAAGAATTAGATACGACCATATTATCCGTTGGAGACGGGGTTACTTTAAGTATAAAGAAATAAGACCTGTAAATGAGTATATCTCAACAAATATTCGTCTTGAATATCAGCAGCGGAATAAAGGATAAGCAGAATAAACAGCATCGTTGGAGCTTATGCTGTGATTTTCTAGTATTACTTATTATGTCGCATAAGGGGTATCAATTCAGTTGGAGGGATAAAAACTCAAGATACGAAAGGAAATCATGAATTATGATAATGGAAGATTTAGGATACAAAAAACCAGAACTCTTAATACCCGCCAGTAATTTAGAGGTACTTAAGATTGCTGTATTATATGGAGCAGATGCAATTTATATAGGTGGTGAAATGTATGGGCTTCGTGCGAAAGCAAAGAACTTTTCAGCTGAGGATATGAAAGCTGGTATTGAATTTGCTCATGCCCATGGGAAGAAAGTGTATGTTACAGCGAATATAACCGCACATAATGAAGATCTGTCAGGTATTCGAAAATATTTTGAAGAGCTGAAAGAAATAAAGCCGGATGCAGTTATTATTTCAGATCCGGGTGTTTTTGAGATTGCACAGGAAGTTGTACCGGATATGGAACTGCACATAAGCACACAGGCAAATAATGTAAATTATGCAACTTATCGTTTCTGGCATCGTCTGGGAGCGAAAAGAGTAGTGTCTGCCAGAGAACTTTCTTTGGATGAAATCAAACAAATCAGGGACAATATCCCGGAAGATTTGGAGATAGAGACTTTTGTACATGGAGCTATGTGTATGGCTCATTCCGGCAGGTGTCTTCTCAGTAATTATTTTACGGGCAGAGATGCCAACCGCGGAGCTTGTACTCATCCCTGCCGCTGGAAGTATTATCTGGTAGAAGAAACAAGACCCGGTGAATATCTTCCGGTTGAGGAAAATGAGAGAGGAACTTACATCTTTAACTCCAAAGACCTGTGTATGATTGAATATATTCCCCATTTAGTAGATGCAGGCATAAACAGCCTTAAAGTAGAGGGAAGAATGAAGACAGCTCTTTATGTTGCCTCTGTTGCCAGAACATATCGTAAAGCTATTGATGACTTTTTTGAGAATCCGGCTGTTTATGAAAAGAATATTCCATACTATAAAGAAGAAATATCTAAATGTACTTACAGACAGTTTACCACAGGGTTCTTCTTTGGAAAGCCTGATTCGGATGCTCAGATCTATGATAACAATACCTATGTGAAAGAGTATACTTACCTGGGTATTATCGGCGAGAAGAATGAAGAAGGATACTATCGTCTGGAACAGAGAAATAAATTCTCTGTAGGTGATGAAATAGAAGTTATGAAACCAGATGGAAGAAATCTTCTGATGACGGTTAAGGGTATCCGTGATGAAAAGGGTACAGAAATGGAAAGCTGTGCCCGCACCCAAAACAGGTTTTTTATGTAAATCTGGGAGAAGCGCTTGAGGAGAATGATATTCTTCGCAGGAAAGAGGAAGAAACCCTCTGATAATCCACTACACTTCGATTGAAAGACAAGTTGTCGATTTCGTATGCAGCAAGAGTACAAAAATTGAAATTGTACGCTTTCTGCACAAATTCGGCAACTTGTCTTTCAAGCAGTGTAAGCTAATATACTCTGACTTCAAAGATTCTGGCATGGCTGTCACCGTGGGTCTTAGTAACCTTAACGATGATCTTATCGCATATTACCGGAGTATTTAACTGATGTATCCGAAACCGCAGATAGTTGTTATCAACATGTTCGGAATATACTTGTTTGTCTTGCTTATAACATTCCAATTGATAGTTTCTCACCAGCGTGGAAGGCGGTCCAGGTATCTGATGCTTTTGAACACGATCAGACATGGAAATTGAGATTTCACGGCTCAGATCGGAATCAAATTTTAAGTGGAGAGCTGACAAGTGAACCGGTGCAGGGAATGTAAGGCTTAACCATTCCCCTTCGTCAGCCATTTCGTTTGAAATCCAGCAATTGGAGTAAGCTCCGGTCTTTCTGGATATCCCGTTTGTTACATTATAACAGCTGCCATTATCCAGAGCGGATGAACAATGAATCAGGGCAGTGCCTGCCATATCCTGCATATCTTCATTTCGGGTACCAGGGATATAGCAATCATCCTTTAAGAGTAATTGCTGTAATTCCCTGGTATGGGAGGATACGGCAGCCGGGCGGATACCTTTTTCAATAGCTAGTGCAGCAGCTGTACCCACTGCCTGACCAATTACCGCACAGGTTCCCATAACACGGGTAGAACCAAAGGCCATATGGGAAGCGCTGATGATTCTTCCTGCCAGCATAAGATTATGAAGGTCTTTTGCATAAAGGCTTTTATAAGGAATGGTATAGAGTTTGTCAAGATGAATATAATCCGTAGGCTCCAATTTGGCTTTCAACCCGCCTGCTACATGCATGTCCATGGGCCATCCCCCGAAAGCCACTGCATCTTCAAAAATACGTCCGGCTTTTAAATCCTGCTCTTTGAGTATATAATCACCTATAATCCTGCGGCTTTCGCGTTTTCCCGGAAGAAAGCCGACCCAATCAAGGACATAATTATCTGCCTTATGATCCCCTTGATTCTTAATGTGGTCCCATACCCCATAGAGTGCTTTTAGAAGCTCATCACGGATTTCTTCACCATCTGACACCGTATCAAGGTCCTCTCCCCCAAGTTCAATCCACCAATAACCATAGGAAATCTCACCATGATCACGAAGCTTAAGTTCCTCCTCTTTATAGCTGTTTGCCCAAGAAGGCTTTTGAAAAGGAACTGGTTCTCCTGCATCGATTGCTCGAAACAACAGGGTATTACCCATAGTTACCTGATCAGACTTCTCCGGTGCATGCTCTTCTTCAAATACAGCTCTTCCCTCACGACCGCTCATATATCCGGCTCCGGAAAGATAAGCTAAAGTGCCGTCTCCAGTGGCATCAGTGAAAAGCTGAGCTTCAAATTCCATCAATTTTTCTGTTGTAAGCTGTATCGCTTTCAATTTTTTTATTTCACTGTCTTTTACAGTGACCTCTGTCATATGGGTATTCAGGTAAAGATCGAGATTATTCTCAAAATGGCATTTTTCCCATAGGATGGTATCAAATATTGAAAAGGACCATTGGGGATTACGATTTTTATTTTCCAGGAGTATTTCCTCTAAAATACCGGTCTCCCTGGCATCGGGTCTTTTACCATGGCAATCGGCGCCGCATATATGCATCCGTATTTCTGAACTGGCATTACCGCCCAGTACCGGTCGGTTATGAACCAGTGCGGTGGAGGCTCCATGTCTTGCTGCTGCGATTGCAGCGCATACGCCTGATATTCCGCCTCCTACAATTACAATATCGTATTTCTTAACAATTGGCTGTTTGACCATACTGTACCTCCAGATTATGATATTACTGTAATTATAGCGAAATTACCGGTGGCTTACCTTAAAAACACTGTAAGTAATCTTAAAAATTCTGCAAGGTTATTGCTATAAAAACAGAAATAGATTAGAATAAAAGAAACGGGGGAGGGGAAAATGGCCAAACATTCCTACATAGTATTAGCAGAGTATCTGAAACAGATTGCAGCAGATTATGGGATACATATCTGTATCAATGATTTTTCCGGCTTTGTCTTTCTTGATGAGGAATTGACAGAGCTTCTCCATCCCTATATGATCCACAGCAATCCCTATTGTATGATGGTGAAATCGGATAAAGTCCTTTGGGATAAATGCCAGGAAATGAAGAAACCTATTGCAGAAAAATGCAGAAGAGTTAGAAGTACCTTTTATGGCAGGTGTCATGGTGGGGTGGAGGAATATATTCTGCCCATATTTTCCAATGCTCAGCTGATTGGGACAGTTCATGCAGGGGTTTTTTCTTCCTGTGAAAAAGACAGTGAAAGGTCTGTGAAAGAGATTGCCAGGAACGCTGGATTGAATGAACAGATGCTCTTAGAGCTGTATCAGGACTCTATTAGCGGTCAGGTGCCGGAAGTTGATAAGGTCAACAGCCTTTTAGGTATTGCAGCAGAGTATATCGGGCGGATTTATAGTGATTTTACCATAACGAATCCAAAGCTTCTCAGTCACATTCGATTTAACTCCGGTGAAGATAATATCCTCGGGCATACACTGGAATATATAAAAAGGAATTACAAAGAGCAGATATCCGTACTTGAGGTGGCAAGCTTCTGCCACTGCAGTGTTTCCTATATCAACCATACCTTTAAGAGAAGAATGAACGTAAATATAAGAGAGTATATAAACCGATTACGAGTGAATGCGGCAAAGTCATATTTCTTGTGTCGGTTTCCATGATCCAAATTATTTTTGTAAAGTATTCTCTGAAATATGTGGTATTCCGCCTTCCAAGTACAGAAAAGGGAAGGATTAAATGGGAAAAGGCAAAATATTAAGTTAAAAGAGACAGAAGCTAATAAATTGAAAGAAGCAGAAGCTAATAAATTGAAAGAAGCAGAAGCTAATGAATTGAAAGAAGCAAAAGCTAATGAATTGAAAGAAGCAAAAGCTAATGAATTGAAAGAAGCAGAAGCTAATGAATTGAAAGAAGCAAAAGCTAATGAATTGAAAAAAAGCAAAAGTAATAAATGTATGAAACAGGTTTTGATTCTATATGACTGAGAAGGATGATAATTAGATGGATAACAGAAAAGACCGGATTCATTTGAAATTATATTTAACCATGATCTTTTGTGTAGTATTCGCTATTTTTTTAACTTCGACGATTCTTTATGTGAATTTTCAATCCATTCTTATGAAACACGAATACAAGGCAAGACTCCAAAACATGGAGACAGAAAAGGCACGGATCACAAAACTATCCAATCTTGCCTTAAGCACGGCATATCAGATAATGAACGATATATCGGTAATGAAACTGTTCGCATATAATAATATTTCCTCCATCGATGAGAGCGCTGCTTTTCTTCAAATGCGCTATTACCTCACTTCAGTGCCGGATATTGATTCAATCTATGTGTATAACAAAAATAACAACCGAATTTATAACGTGACCAATGAGTCGGATCTGATCAAATCCTGGAATCCGGATTATGATAAGAAGGATAATAATTTCTATGACAGTTCGGCGGTGGAAATACTAAACAACAGTGACAAGTATCTGCCATTTATTCCGATTCCAAGATTTTATCCATTGGATGGTGACAGCTTCAAATGTGTGTACAGTTATATTATGTATAAAACTTCTGTAAAGAACAAGGAAAGAGATGCAGTTCTTCTGAATCTTAACAGAGAATATCTTTTTCAGGGATTTGATAACCAAGCAGACAATATTAAATTAGTGATAGACCAGAATTATAAAGTGGTATATTCTAATTCTGAACAATTTATGGTGACAGAGCAATTGCAGAATAGCTTTGACCCGGAAGGAAATATGGATGAAAGAGGTTCCGGGTATTATTTAACAGATATCAACGGGGTCAGATCGGTCGTAATGTTCACCAGTGCGGATAAACACAACTGGCGATATATCAGTATTATATCATATGGAATGCTATTGGCTCAGGTAAACAGAATGCAGGCAATCAGTATCTTAATAACTGTAATGATAGCCGCTGCCGGTATGCTTACTGCACATATCTTTTCCAGACGGCTGAGTATTCCAATAAAGAGCATGTCCAAAGACGTGAAAAAACTGCAGCGGGAGAACTTAAAGCTTCATAAGGCTGCCAGAAACAGAAAAACAGCAGAGCTGTTAGAAAACGGGGGATGGGACAGTAAAGGAAATAAGATAACCGGACAGGAGTTCCTATCCCTCATAGAGATGGAATGCTCAGCAGCGAAAAAATTAGTTCTTTTATGTATGTGTCCGGATAATTATAAAATACTTTTGGAAACCCAGGGAATGGAAACGTTAAAGACCTATTTGTTTGCTGCCTCCAATATATTAAGTGAATTGCTGGGGGAAAGTACGAAAGTATTTCACCTGGATATGTGGAATGATAAAAACTTGTTATTCTTACAATGGGAGGACAACCTGACAGCGGAAAACTTAAGAGAACAAATTAAACGGATGCAATCCTATGTCAGCAAGTATTATGATATTTCCATCTCTGTTCTAGTCAGCAGACCTGAAACCGATTCGGATAGATTGTACGACCTTTTTGAACAAGTAGAGGAGACTCTGACCAGAAGTATTTTTTTTGGAACAGAATATGTTGTGTTTGCAGCAGATATGGAATTAAAAAGTGATTCCCATTATGAGTACCCGGAACACAGAGAAAAACAGCTGTTGGAAAACCTTATGTCAGGCAAAGCAGAAGAAGCAAAGAAAAGCTATGAGGAGATCATCACAGAAACCTATCAATATCCAATAATTATCTACAACATGGTTGTCAGCCGCCTGGTATTTGCCATAGACAAGGTCGTTTCCACCTTTAAGAAAAATGGAAATGCTTCTTCTTTCTCCGGGTATTTTGTGCTATCCAATCTGATCCAGGAAATAGATACCATAACAGTACGAAACAAAAAATTCTATGATTTATTCGACCGCATTCAAAGAGAGTTGGAGAAAAGAAAAAGTGATAAACAGGAACTTTTGGTGATAAAGATCAATGATATGATTGAGAAAGAATATGCTGAAGCTTCTTTTTCTCTTGACTACCTGGCAGATTCCGTTGGAATATCCACAGCTTATATGTGCAGACTTTATAAACTGTATACAGGGATAACAATTACAGACAGACTTAGCTTTTTTCGGATGAAGAAAGCCAGAGAGCTGCTGCTTGACACACAGCTATCCGTAAATGAGGTCGCAGAACGGGTCGGATATTCAAACTCCACTTATTTTTACCGGGTTTTCAAAAAAGAAAATGGTGTAACACCAAAGGAATTCAGAAGAAAGTAGTGTTTTTTAGAGGTTGCTGCCTTAGGTACAGCAGCCTCTTTTTATGTAAAAGGAATTGTGTCCTATTACATAAAAAGCCCTGCGGGGCAAAGAAAGCGTTTCTGAGCCTTTTTAAATCCAAAGACAAATACAATTTCAAAATAATAATTACGTATGGGCAAGAAAATCTTTTTATAATGATTTCTGCCCATACTTTTTTGAACTGTTCTATGTCAAAATTAACCTTCTGTTTATTATAAATATAACTAATTTGATAAAAATCACAAAATAATATAGTTATATCAAAATTGTTCATATACAAAAGCTATAAAAAGAGATGAAAAACAAGATTTGAAAGTATACAGGATTTTTAAATTATACTATCATGAGGCTAGTACTACCTTGCATAAAGTTCACTTAATTCAGCACCCGCTATTTCACTGATACTGCGTTGTCGTAGGCAGGCATAGCATACCTGCGTAGCATACTGCTACTTTGACCGCTGCGTCTCATTCCTCCGCCTTGTCTCAGCGCAAATATCAGGCACTGACATTAAGCGAAATTTAAGCAAGGCAGTACCAGCTTAATTGGCATGGAGGGGGTTCGTTGAAGACAGGAATACAGGAAAGTAAAGTTTATTTAAAAGTATCGGTTTCAGTTATTGTTTGTGTCGTTATTGCTATTTTTATTACATCATCGATTCTCTATGTGAATTTTCAGTCCATATTAATGAAGCATGAGTATGAAATCAATCTTGAAAAAATGGAAAGTGAGGAAAAACAGAGATTACAGCTTGCTAATATAGCCTTGAATACCTTGTATCAGATATACAATGACATTTCTGTTACAAAGCTGCTAACATATGAAACTGTCAGTTCCATAGATGAGAGTGCTGCTTTTTTGCAGCTTCGGCATTTTCTTGTGACAATACCGAATGTAGATTCTATCTATGTATATAACGGTAAGAACGACAGAATCTATAATGTGTCCAATGAAAATGAGCTGATTAAACCCTGGAAAGCAGATTACTACACCAATGCAGATTTTTATGACACCTCAGCAGCTGCCATGATAGAAAACTGTACGGATTATATCCCTTTTATCATGGTACCAAGATATTATCAGGTCAATCAGCAAACCACAAAATGCGTTTATACGTATATTATGTACGATATTTTCAAGAACGGTAAGAATAGAAATGTTATTATGCTGAATCTGGAATCAGAGTATTTATTCCCGGTAAAGGGAACGGAGTATCCAGGTACGGTATCGTTAGTTATGGATGGCAGCGGTAAAGTAATCTATTCGAATTCCGGTAATTTCAAGGTACTTGATAATGTAAAGGAACAGCTGGATTATGATAATGTCCTGTCAAAAAAGAAATCCGGGTATTATCTAACAGAAATAAGCGGCAGCAAGTCTGTTGTGATATTTACGGATACGGATAAATTTGGGTGGCGAAATATCAGTATCATTAATTATAATGATCTGTTATCCCAGGTAAAGAAGCTTCAGTCGGTAATCATAATCATAACTCTTATGATAGCTGGTGTTGGACTCCTTGCCGCCTTTATCTGGTCCTGCCGGTTAGCAAATCCCATCCGCGTTATGTCAAAAGACATGAATACGCTTCTGCGGGAAAAACGCCAGGCGGAGTCTTTGACGAAAAGTATCAGGCTGAAGGAATTGCTGGAAAATAACGGTCTGGAAAACGGCGGTCTGCGTAAGACCGGAGCAGACCTGTTATCCCTATTAGGGGTGTCGCTATCCAAAGAACAAAGACTGGTACTTTTGTGCATAAAGGTGGATGATTATCAATATTTACTGGAAACCTCCAATTCCCAGCTGATAAACGCCTATAAATTTGCGGCGGTAAATATTCTAAACGAATTAATGCAAAACGGTACGAATACCTATTGCCTTAATATGAGTCTGGATAAAAATCTTCTGTTTACAGTCTGTGAAGGAGAAGATACAACCAGTAAACTGGAGGAATATCTGATACATACCCAAAGACTGATACAGGAATACTTTCAGATTACAATCTCCGTGGCAGTCAGTGAATTTGAGGAAGATCCCAATAAACTCTTTTACCAATACGAGCAGATTGAAGAAGCGCTGTCCAGAAGCATATTCTGGGAAAAGGGCAGTATTGTGCATTACAACCATATTAAAATCAAGGAGGTTCAGAATTATGAATTTCCGGAAAGTAAAGAAAAACAACTGATGGAATGTCTGACCCATGGTAAAGCCAGGGAAGCAGAGGATATTTATCTTGCAATTGTAACGGAAACGTATTCCTATCCGATTGTTATTTACAACATGGTCATAAGCCGTTTAATATTTATGATCACGAATGCGGTGAATTTAATTCAGAAGAACAGCTCTTTGCATTCACTTACCAGTTCTATTCTTTTGACGAATCTCCTGCAGGAATGTGACACCATAAAGGAAAGGAATGAGAAATTCAAAGAACTTTTTTTGCAGATTCAAAAGGATATGGAGAACAAACGAAAGGATAAGCTGAGTCAGACCATCACAGAGATACATCTTCTGATTGAGAAAGAATACCGGAATCCCCTTCTGTCCATTGAAATGCTGGCAGAAGAAATCGGAATGTCCACTGCTTATATGTGCCGGATTTATAAACAGTATACGGGTAATACCATTAACGATACGCTTTTGGAGAAACGAATGGAACATGCCAGACTTTTGCTTGCGGAAAGTACCTTTTCGGTTGGTGAGATTGCGGAAAAAGTGGGTTTTAACGGCTCTACCTATTTTTACCGGGTATTTAAAAAGTTAAACGGAGTCACCCCCAATGAATACCGCAGAAAATAATAACAGCTCCTGAGGTTTCGTGAATGAAGGATTGAAAATCAGTTCTGTTGATTTCTTCGGTACAAAGTTAATACATATAAAGCGGAGACATAAGGTTGAAAGAAAAATGATTACAGAAAGGATGCCACAATTGCTTCTTTCAACCTGTATTATTTGTGGCAGTACCGCAGAACAGTCTGCGGTATGCAATGGGTATAAAAATGAAAAAAGTTATGAAAGAAAGTACTGCCGTCCTGGCAGGCGGCGGCTGCATGGAAAGGTCATACGGCGGAAAGCAGCTTGGAATTTGGATCTCTGCGGCAGTATCCCTGGTAACAGTACTTTTGTTTGTATTGGTAAGAACCATACTGATAAGAGATCCGGCTCAGCTTCTTACTGTGCTGAAGCTTGATATAGCGGAGAGGGAGATGAACACAGGCTACAGCACCCTGACTATGCTTTCCTTCGTTCATAAAAGCGGAAACGGTACACAGGGAGCTTTTGCCATGGCTTTATTTGTTGTGACGGTGGCAATGGTTATACTAAATGGGATATTTATTATAAAAGCACAAAAGTACAGCAGGAGTACAAATAATATTAAAATCTACGAAGCCGGGCAGTATGCTATGGTCTTCAACATTCTGTTATGTTTGGGAGTAATTTCTTTTGGTATTTATTCCAATAAGACTTTGGGACTTACAAATGCCTTTACTCATTCAAACCTGATTTACCTGATACTGATTCTTTCTGTTGCAGGATTTGTGGTAATTAAACAGCTGGAAGCGCCTGAACGAGCCAGATATAAAGAACCGGGGTTTTTAAAGGAAGTAAGAAAAAACTGGGTCTTGTTCGCCTTGCTTTTGCCGGCAATTTTATACTTTGTCGTAAACAGCTATATTCCAATGGCTGGTGTCTACTTTGCTTTTGAAAAATTTAATTTCCGTGATGGCTTGTGGACCAGCCCCTTTGTAATGTTTAACAATTTCGAGTACATCTGGAAAGCAGATCTGCCAAAGCTGGTTAAGAATACGGTTCTTTACAATCTGGTATTTATTGTACTGGGACACATATTTAAAATATTTACCGCTATCTTAATTAGCCAGGTTACCAATAAATTATTTAAGAGACTGAACCAGACCTTTATCTTTATGCCTCATTTTGTATCCTATGTTCTTTTGAACGTTATTGTATATAATTTATTGACCTACGAAACCGGAGCAATTAATACCTTTCTGACTTCCATTGGGTTAGAGCGGATAGACTTTTATAATACCCCCGGTTATTGGCCTTTTATCATTGTATTCTTTGAATTGTGGAAAGGTGTGGGGTATGGCTCCGTAGTTTATCTGGCTGCCATTTTAGGAATTGACCGAACTTATTACGAAGCAGCAGAGGTTGATGGAGCTAATGTATTTCAGCAGATCAGGTATATAACCCTGCCGTTGATAAAGACTACCTTTATTATATTGGTGTTATTTTCGCTGGGGAATATTATGCGCGGACATTTCGACTTATTCTATCAGACAGTAGGCAATAACGGGCTGTTATATAATTACACAGACATTTTTGATACCTATGTGTATCGTTTAACTATGAGTAATCCTTTAAACAACGGTTTGGGAACGGCAGCTGGCCTCTTCCAGTCCATCTTTGGTTTTATTACCATTGTTATCACCAATTTTATCGTTAAGCGTAAAAATGAAGATTATGCCTTGTTTTAAGGACAGTTATAGAAATCGTAAGTCAGAAAGAAGAAAGTGTGAAAGAGAATGAACAGGAAAGGGAAATCAAAGTGGATATAAGATTAAACAGGAGAAAAAAGACAGGAAAGATAAAGAAGTCAGGGTATACTCTTACCTTTGATGTGATTGCATACATATTTCTGACATTGCTTGCAGCCGTATGTATCCTGCCGTTTATATTGATTGTGTCAGGGTCACTTACGGCGAACAGCACCATAATTCATGAGGGTTACAGCCTGCTGCCGAAGAAGTTTTCACTGGATGCGTATAAACTGATTTTGGAGAATCCGAAAGATATTCTAAATGCTTATAAAGTAACCATATTTGTGTCGGTTGTTGGTACCGGGGTAGGCTTATTGATAACAACCGTAACAGCTTATGTATTATCCAGAAAGGAATTCAAATACAGAAACAGGATTTCTTTTATGATTTACTTTACCACCATATTTGGAGGGGGATTAATTCCCTGGTATATAACAATTTCTAAAATACTTCATTTACATGGTACTTTAACGGCCCTTTGGCTGCCGGGAATCCTTTCCTCCTATAACATTATTCTAATGCGAACCTTTATCAAGAGTTCTGTTCCTGATGAAATGACAGAGGCAGCAAAAATTGACGGAGCGGGACATGTTACTATTTTTGCCAGGATTGTTATGCCGGTCCTTGGCCCCGCACTTGCCACCATCGGTCTGTTTCTTGCCCTTGGATATTGGAACAATTGGTTAAGTTCCTCTTTATTCATTAATGATACATCGAAATACATGCTGCAGTTTTATCTGTATAATCTGTTAAACCGGGCTCAGGCAATCAGAGATCTGGCATTAACTTCCGGCATTGTACTGGAAGTGCCTACAGAGTCAACGAAATTGGCTATGACCGTAATTGTAACCGGACCGATTATTCTGCTATATCCGTTCCTGCAGAAATATTTCGTTTCGGGAATTACCGTTGGTGCAGTCAAGGGTTGATATTATGCACAATAAGTGCTTAATATAAAATATAATATATTGGAGGAAAAGCAATGAAAAAAGTCATCAGCATTGTATTAATCTTTTGCATGATTCTGTCCTTTACAGGCTGCAAGGGAAATAATACGGCAAATGTAGCAGAGAAAGAAAATGCTGCCGGGGAAAACAGCAGCCAGGCGAATCAGGAGGAAAAGGAACCGGAGCCGGCCAAAGAAACATCCAATGATCCAAAAGTAAGGTATGACCTTTCACAGCCGGCTAATCTGGTATTTTACCTGGTGGGTGATCCGGGTAAGGATTATCAGGCAGTAGTTGCCGAATTGAATAAATATTTATCTGAGAAAATAAATACTACCATCGAATTCCGGTTCACAACCTGGACAGATTGGTCCCAGAAGTATAATCTGGTACTTTCCTCCGGTGAACAATGCGATTTGATGTATGCTGCCGATTGGACCAGCTATAGCGCTCTGGCAAAAACCGGTGCATTCTATGAACTTGACGAGCTGCTTCCGGAATATGCACCAAATATCAGCAGCCTCATCGATCAGAGTATCCTTGATATGTGTAAAGTAGACGGTGCTCTTTATAGCATACCGGCAGATCAGAAAACCTATGCAGCCACCGGTATAAGATATCGGGAGGATTTAAGAAAGAAATATGACCTGCCTGTTCCGGACACTCTGGAGAACTTTGAAGCTTACATCAGCGGAATAAAGCAGAATGAACCGGATCAGGGACTTCTCTCCCCTATAACCGTAGCGAACAATTTCAATGAAGCATTCTATATAAATTCCATCTTTGAATTAAAATACGGTAAGGCAATGGGCAATTACGGTTTGATGGCAGCAATTGATACTCCCACAGAAGTAATAGACTACTGGAGAACACCGGACTTTGCAGAAGATATGAAATTACTGAAAAAATGGGCGGATATGGGTTTTTGGTCAAAGAGTTCCCTGTCTAAGACGGAGGAAGACAGCTTTGATGAAGGACTGATTGTAGCTTCCGTAGGTGGTATGAATCAGGATAAATGGATAGGCTCTTATAATGCAGCCAAGGAAAATCATCCGGATTGGGAGGTTGGTTATGTTTCTTACGGATTGGTGAATAACACCATTTCACCTGCTTCTCCTCTGCAGAATGCAACGGTTGTTCCCCATAACTCAAAAGATCCGGCAAGAGCATTAATCGCACTTGACTTTTTAATGACAGATGAAACAGCAAATGATTTGGTACAGTACGGGATACAGGGAAAGCACTGGAATCTGGTTGAAGGAGAATATTATGAAGAAATCAAGGATTCCGGCTTTAGCTATGAAAATATGAATACCTGGAATCTGAGAAACCATTTGTTTAAAAAAGAAATGAAACCTTCAGATGATACGGCTTACAAAGATATGATAACCTCATATGATGAAGCAGCTGCGAAAACGAAATGGCAGGGAAAGAGTCTTAGAGTAGGTTTTATTGAGGATTACACCTCCTACGAAATCGAAAGAGCCAATTTAAATTCCGTTATTGCCCAGTACCTGACACCTATTCAGGCAGGTCTTGTGGAAGATGTGGAGGCATCCATCAGCGAGTTCTTAAAACAGGCAGATGCAGCCGGACTTCAGAAAATCCAGGATAGCTATAAAGAACAGTGGCTTACTCATTGTGAAGAATTCGGCTATAAATAAAAATGAGTAAGGCAGGAAGTAATAAGAGCAGTAAGAATCGAAGGAACAAAGAGAATAAGAAAAGTTATATAATGAGTAAAAAATAATAAAACATATGCTGTAATTGAAGCAAAAGGGGTGCTGCAGCACCCCTTTTGTCAGTATAGAAATAATTATTTTCCGGCATAACTTAAATAATTTCAAGCTAAGATACCGGTATATAAGGATAGCAGTCTTAATTTGATGGTGCGGCAGTAATAGTATCTAATTGATTTTTTTGAAGCTTACAATTGGTAAAAGAAAAGTTCGGGTATTTTTTGTGATACCCTTTTTATGTATGAAAAAAGATCAAAAAATTCTACTTATTATATTAGGCACTTCAGAGGCTTTATCAAAAAAGGATATTAAAAGCAAACCTGTGAATGACAGGTTAGAAGACGGAGGCAAGGTAGTATGAATATTAGGTTTTCACAGGAAATACCCATAAATGAACAATATGAAGTAATTGTAGCAGGCGGAGGACCCTCCGGTTGTGCGGCAGCTATAGCAGCTGCCAGGGAAGGCACCAGTGTTCTGCTGATAGAGGCTGCCACGGCTTTGGGGGGAATGGGAACCAACGGACTGGTACCCGCCTGGTGTCCCTTTTCCGACAGGACAAAGGTTGTATACCGGGGGATTGCGCAGGAGGTATTTGAGAAAGCAAAGGCTGGCATGAGGCATGTTGGAGCAGAAGACTTAGATTGGGTGCCAATTGATCCGGAAGCCTTGAAAAGAGTCTATGATGAAATGGTTTTGGAAGCCGGTGCGACCGTTCTTTTTTCCTCCCATGTGATTGCAGCTCCTAAAACCCAAGGAAGGATAGAATATCTTGTAACAGCCAACAAAGCAGGAATAACTGCCTATAAAGGGAAAGTATACATTGATTGTACCGGGGATGCGGATATTGCTGCTATGGCGGGTTTGGATTTTGAGTTTGGCGAGGAGGACAGTCATAAGGTGCAGCCGTCCACCCATTGTTTTATGATTACGAATGTAGATGACTATTATTACCGCAACTCACCTTTTTTGCATATGCAGAACCCGGATTGTGCAGCCTATGATATTGCCAGAGCAGAAAAATATCCGCTGGTAACGGATCCCCACTGCTGCAATTCCGTCATCGGACCAGGTGCCATAGGTTTTAATGCCGGACATATATGGGAGGTGGATGCAACAGAGCCTTTTGGTGTTTCAAAAGCGCTGATAAAGGGCAGGCAGCTGGCGCACCAGTATCATCAGGGACTAAAAGAATATCTTCCGGAAGTCTTTGGAGGATCTTTTCTGGCTGCCACAGCCTCCTCAATGGGAATCAGAGAATCCAGACGAATAATAGGGGAATACAAACTCACCTTAACGGACTATAAGGAACGCCGCTCATTTCCGGATGAAATTGGCCGTAACTGCTATTTTTTGGATGTTCATCATAACCTTGAGGAGAGGGAGAGCATCCTTAAAGGTGAGAGAAATGGGGAGGAAGGCTGGGAAGCATATGCTGACGGTGAATCCCATGGCATTCCTTACAGAAGCCTGATTCCTAAAAACATTGGGAATCTCCTCGTGGCAGGAAGGACTATTGCCTGCGAACATATCATTCAGGGCAGTATAAGAGTTATGCCCGTATGTATGGTAACCGGACAGGCTGCCGGAACAGCTGCAAGGCTGGCAGCCATGAAAGAGGACATGGATGTGAGAGAGGTTGACATCAGAGATTTAAGGGAAATCCTTCAAAGAAACGGAGCATTCCTGAAATAAAGAGAAGCGGGACATAACTATTTGCGCTTGGGGTTTTTGGGAAACCAGCCCTTTTCCACACGTTTTTCCTGCTCGAAAAGCTCTTTGATGCTCCAAAAGCAGGAAAAGCCGGTTACACCGAAGATAGCAGAGAAAAAGGTATGATCTGAAAAGTAAGAAGCGGCCAGGAACAAGAGGCCAGTCAGGATAAAAACAGGATAGATTCTCTTGGAAAAGTAATATTCTGCTTTAATTACGATGGGATGGAACAGTCCAATCAGTAAAAAGGAGCATAAACCGATAAGTATTCCGATCACTGAGTATCACCTCGATTTCTTCTTTTATTGGATATATGATAGTTTTATTAATCATATACATAAAATTAGCTGTTGTAAAGAAAATATTCAGGTTATTCTATGAAAATAAAGAGATAATAAGAACTGATAAGTGTTTATGCCAGGTATACAGTAAATGCAGGAAGGTACTAACGGTAAAAAATAAATTATTATTAATTTTTGATATTACCTTGTTGTGTTTGCTGTGATGCCTGATACTGTTTAACAGACAGAATGCATCTAAGTGTACAGTATAAAGCTACAGCTAAAGCCTGCTTATGCATCGGCTTTTTTTATTTCCGGCATTTATTTCTTATTTGATGAAAATAGCCATGAATAAATCTGTAAGGCAGCTGCCGAGGCTGAAATTTAGTGCTTTTTCTCAAGAACAGTACAGGTGCAGTTTTAGTTCTAAAAAAGTCAGTTTTCAGTGTATAAGATAAGAGGTTCTACTTTACAGATATTCTATTAAACCTTATCGAAAATCACATTGATTTTTATTTGCAAACATGCTACAATGTAAACCGATTATGTAAGAGAAAGGTTGTGATGTTAGGGTTGGAGAAAAAGCTGGCTTTGTATGGCTTTAACAACCTCACAAAAACACTTAGCTTCAACATCTATGATGTTTGCTATGCAAAAAGTGAGAGAGAGCAAAAGGATTATATTGCATACATTGATGAACAATATAATTCCGAAAGATTAACAAAAATCTTATGTGATGTAACAGAGATGATTGGGGCACATATACTTAATATCTCGAAACAGGATTACGATCCTCAGGGTGCATCCGTAAATATTTTGATTGCAGAAGGAGATCTATCTGTAGAGCATATTGATGAATCATGCAACCAGGGTAAATATACGGATCATTTAAGGGACACGGTACATGCACACCTGGATAAAAGTCATGTTACAGTGCACACTTTTCCGGAGTATCATCCCGATAACTCCATATCCACTTTTCGTGTAGATATTGACGTATCTACCTGCGGCGAAATATCACCGCTTAATGCGCTGGATTATCTGATTGGTAGTTTTGACTCGGATATCATTACCATTGATTATAGAGTCAGGGGCTTTACCAGGGATGTTGAGGGCAAAAAATACTACATCGATCATGATATAACCTCAATTCAGGACTATATTGACGATGTAACACTGACCAAATATGATGCCATCGATGTGAACGTATATCAGTCGAATATTTTTCACACCAAGATGCTCATTAAAGAAATTGAACTGCAGAATTATCTTTTCAATCTGGATGTGTATGAGTTGACTCCCAAGCATAGGCTTGATATTACAAGCAATCTGCGCAAAGAGATGATTGAGATATTCAGCGGTATGAATATATATTAGTGAAGGAGGGAATGACATGAATTTACTCCTTCAACAAAAAGCGCCTATTTTTGAAGCTTTGAAGAAGCATAAAGGGAATAGGGTTGTACCCTTTGATGTTCCCGGTCATAAAGGCGGAAGAGGAAACAAGGAGTTAACAGAATTTTTGGGTGAGAACTGTATGAAGGTGGATGTAAACTCCATGAAACCTTTGGACAACCTTTGTCATCCTACTTCTGTAATTCGTGAAGCAGAGCAGATTGCAGCCGATGCTTTTGGAGCAGAGGCAGCCTTTTTTATTGTAAATGGTACTACCGCGGCGGTACAGGGAATGATTATGTCTGTTTGTAAAGCAGGAGATAAGATAATTATGCCCCGTAACGTTCATCGCAGTGCCATTAATGCTCTGGTTGTATGCGGTGCTATACCGGTATATGTAAATCCCGGTGTAAATAAAGAACTTGGTATACCACTTGGAATGTCCTTAGAGGATGTTAAACGGGCAATTTTTGAGAACCCTGATGCGAAGGCAATCCTTGTGAATAATCCCACTTATTACGGTGTCTGCTCAGATCTTAGAGGAATTGTTTCTTTTGCTCATGAACAGGGTGTTAAAGTATTGGTGGATGAAGCACACGGAACCCATTTTTATTTTGGAGACAACATGCCGGTTTCCGCTATGGCAGCAGGAGCTGATATGGCGGCTGTCAGTATGCACAAAACCGGAGGGTCCTTGACACAGAGTTCTTTTCTTCTATGCGGGGAAACGATGAATCCCCATTATGTAAGACAGGTACTTAACCTGACACAGACTACCAGCGGTTCTTATCTTTTATTAGTTTCGCTGGATATTGCAAGAAAGAATCTAAGTCTTAATGGTAAGGAACTCTTTGCAAAAACCGTGGAATATGCAGAATATGCAAGAACTGAAATAAATAAACTGGAAGGTTATTATGCCTTTGGTAATGAATTAATTGATTATAATTATATATTTGATTTTGACCCTACAAAGCTGTCTGTTCACACCAGAAATGTGGGTCTGGCAGGTATTGAGGTCTATGACCTGTTAAGAGATGAGTATGATATCCAGATAGAATTTGGTGACATCAGTAATTTTCTCGCTATCATTTCTGCCGGCGACCGTGGGATGGAAATTGAGCGGCTTATTGCTTCCCTCTCTGAGATTAAGAGACTTTTTGGCAAAAAAGATCAGTCAGGTATGTTTGACCATGAATATATTAATCCGGATGTAGTAATAGCTCCTCAGCAGGCCTTTTATAGTAAGAAAACACCTCTGCCTATTAAAAAAACAGTAGGATTGATTTGCGGAGAATTTGTAATGTGTTATCCACCAGGCATACCAATCCTGGCACCCGGTGAAAGAATTACGCAGGATATAGTTGATTATATACTCTATGCCAAGGAGAAGGGCTGCCTTCTGACCGGTACAGAGGATATGGCAGTCAACAATATCAATGTAGTGGAGGTGTAAGGTTGAAAGAAATACAATTCAACCGCAAATTTGTGCCTGCGAAATCCTCGACACAAGTTCGGATGCACAAAATGCATGTGCAGGAATGGAGAAAAAATGGAACTTTGGTATACAGAAAACCATACGGAGGAAGCACGTTTCTCTATAAAAATTGATAAACAGCTGGTAAGCCTGCAAAGCGATTTTCAACGAATAGATATCTTTGAATCTAAAGAATTTGGACGAATTCTTACATTGGATGGTTATCTGATGGTGACTGAAAAGGATGAGTTCATTTATCACGATATGATAACTCATGTACCCATGGCTGTTAATCCGAACATAAAAAAAGTTCTGGTGATTGGTGCGGGTGATGGGGGAACTATCAGAGAACTTCTTCGATATCCAGGAATTGAGCGTATTGATATGGTAGAGATCGATGAAGAAGTCGTAAAACAATGTAAAGAATATCTGCCACGTACAGCCTGCGGACTGACAGATCCTAAGGTTCATCTGTTTTTTGAAGACGGCCTTAAATATGTCAGGGGCAAAGAAAACGAGTATGATCTTATTATTGTTGACTCAACGGACCCCTTCGGACCCGGGGAAGGCTTATTTACAAAAGAATTTTACGGTAACTGTTACAGAGCCTTGAAAGAGGACGGAATCCTTGTTAACCAGCATGAGAGTATGTATTACTCTTCCTATGCAGCCTCCATGATAAGAGCACATCAGAGAATTCATGATACATTTCCTATAGCCAGAATTTATCAGGCTCATATACCAACCTATCCGTCAGGTCATTGGCTTTTTGGATTTGCTTCCAAAAAGTATGATCCGGTTAAAGATTTAAAAGCGGAGGAATGGAATAAATTAGGTTTAAAAACCAGATATTATAATACAGAACTTCATTTGGGTTCCTTTGCGATTCCAAATTATATTAAAGAACAGTTATATGAGTCAAATTAATTAACCAATACATTTTACCTACACAAAGGAGGGTCAACTATGTCTAAAGCATTAATTATCGGTGCCGGAGGAGTTGCCGGAGTAGTAATCCACAAGTGCTGTCAGAACCCCGAAGTATTTACAGAAATCCTTATTGCAAGCAGAACCGTTTCCAAATGTGATGCCTACAAGGAAAAGATTGAGAAGGAACAGGGCAGTAATCCCCTTTATGGAAAAGACCAGTTTACCAAAATTACAACAGCTCAGGTAGATGCTGACAATACCCAGGAACTGATTGCGCTGATTGAAAGTTATAAACCAGATATTGTTATCAACGTTGCATTGCCTTATCAGGATCTTACTATTATGGATGCCTGCCTGGCAACAAAGACAGATTATCTGGATACTGCCAACTATGAGCCTCTGGATACAGCTAAATTTGAATATAAATGGCAGTGGGATTACAGAGAAAGATTTGAGAAAGCTGGTATTACAGCAGTTCTTGGCTGTGGTTTCGATCCTGGAGTTACAGGTGTATTCTCAGCTTATGCCATGAAGCATGAATTTGATGAAATACATCAGATTGATATTTTGGATGCCAATGCAGGTGACCACGGATATCCTTTTGCTACTAATTTTAATCCGGAAATCAATATTCGTGAAGTTACTGCTAATGGCAGTTATTTTGAAAACGGAGAATTCATTGAAACAGAGCCTGTGTCCATAAAGAGAGTATATGATTTCCCTGAAATCGGTGAAAAGGATATGTATCTGTTACATCATGAAGAGATGGAATCTCTTGCTCTTAATATAAAAGGTATAAAGAAAATCCGTTTCTGGATGACCTTCTCCGAGAGATACCTGACTCATTTAAGAGTACTTGAGAACGTAGGAATGACTTCAATTGAACCTATTGAATTCGAAGGAAAACAGATAGTCCCTCTACAGTTCTTAAAGGCGGTTCTTCCAGATCCTGCGTCCTTAGGACCAAGAACAAAAGGAAAGACCAATATCGGCTGTATTTATCAGGGTATAAAAGACGGAAAAGAAAAGAAGTATTATGTATATAACGTATGTGACCATGAGGAATGCTACAGAGAAGTCGGTTCTCAGGCCATTTCTTATACAACCGGTGTTCCTGCCATGATTGGTGCCATGATGGTGTTAAAAGGACTTTGGAAGAAACCTGGTGTATACAATGTTGAGGAGTTCAATCCCGATCCTTTTATGGACGAATTAAATCGCTGTGGGCTGCCTTGGAAAGAAACACATACACCTGATCTGGTAGATTAGTTAAGCTCAGCATCTTAAGAAGAAGTTCAGGATGATATTCTTATGAATACATCTTGAACTTCTTCGTACATTGTTAAATCATTTATGTTGTGTCTGAAAACTCATTAGTTCGTTCTTAATGCTCCGCAATGCGATATTTTGCGTTGTGGATTTTGGAAAAATAACTGACCACGAACCAAATCTAGGTCTTGACGTCTGTTAAGTGGAGCGTCAGCTCGGTAAGCAGTATCAGATACACTTACGCTAGTACTGCTTTGCATAAATTTATGCGTGGTAGCTATAGAGTAATGAAATTATAAAGAAAGGATGCCATGCAGGAGGCTTTCACTCTGAATAGGTATGGCAATACTGCTTTTGCAGTATGAATGGGTAGAATTATGTCCGATGTATTAAACTTTGATCCGAAGAGCTTAAAAACACCGGTTTATATAATGGATGAGACTCTTCTGAAGAAAAATCTTGAAACTATGAAGTACGTAATTGATAAAACAGGCTGTAAGATACTTCTTGCGCAAAAAGCCTTCTCCATGTTCTCAGTATATCCTCTTATCGGGAAATACCTGCAGGGAACCACTGCCAGCTCACTCTATGAGGCAAAGCTTGGAAGAGAAGAGATGGAAGGAGAAGTGCATATTTTCTCTCCTGCTTACAGAGAGGATGAAATGGAGGAGATTATTTCTCTCAGTGATCATATAGTTTTTAATTCGTTCTCTCAATGGAGAAAATACAGAGCTTTGGTTGCTGACAGTGACAGGCATATCTCCTGTGGAATCCGTATTAATCCAGAATATTCAGAAATAGAAACTGATATGTATAATCCTTGTTTTACCGGTTCTAGAATGGGTGTAACCTTAGATCAGTTTGAACCCGAAGAGCTTAAAGGAATTGAAGGATTACATTTTCATACAATGTGTGAGCAGAACTCAGATGTATTAAAGAGGACTTTGCAGGTAGTTGATGAGAAGTTCGGTTCTTATATAGCGGGAATGAAATGGATCAATTTCGGCGGTGGACATCACATAACCAGAAAAGACTATAATATTGAAACTCTGATTGAAAGCATTCTTTTTATCAAGAACAAATACAAGGTGGAGGTATATCTAGAACCTGGTGAAGCAGTAGCCTTAAATACCGGTTTCCTGGTTGCAAGAGTTTTGGATACCTTAAAGAATGGAATGGATCTGGCTATACTGGATACTTCCGCTGCCTGCCATATGCCTGATGTATTGGAAATGCCCTACAGACCGGAAGTAATAGGTGCTGGTAAACCAGGAGAGTATGCTTATACATACCGTCTGGGAGGCCCCACCTGCCTTTCTGGCGATGTGATAGGTGAATACTCCTTTAAGGAGCCCTTACAAGTAGGAGATACCTTGGTTTTTTGCGATATGGGGCATTATACAATGGTAAAAAATAATACTTTTAATGGAATGGGTCTTCCTTCTATTGCTTTATGGAGCTCGGATAAAGGAACACAAATCATTAAGGAATTCGGGTATGAGGATTTTAAGATGAGGTTATCATAAGGGAATATGATAGATGAAAAAAGCAATTGAATAAAAATAATAAAATTAAATAAAGAATAAAAGCAATATTTAAAAGTATTTTATATAAAGGCAGTTTAACAAAGGCAGTTTAGCAAAGGCAGTTTAACAAAGGCAGTTTAGCAAAGGCAGTTTAACAAAGGCAGTTTAACAAAGGCAGTTTAAATAAAGGCAGTTTAAATAAAGGCAGTTTAAATAAAGGTAGTTTAAATAAAGGTAGTTTAAATAAAGGCAGTTTAAATAAAAGCAAATTAAATAAAAGCAATTTATATAAATGCATAAGAATAGCTGCAATGGTATAATGCTAAGAATTAATGGATTTATATGAAAAAAGGGAACAGGCAGAAAAACGATTTATAGTTTTTCTGCCTGTTTTTATGTAACGATTATATCCTTATGTGATATTATGTCAAAATATGTTGACATAAGTCGGGGATATGACTATGATAAAAGGATAAATAAAATTAGGGGATTGGAATAAATTATATTTTCCAAAATGGAAAAGAAGGAGTTAATTTATGAATGATGATATTTTAAAATCATATTTTGATGTACTACCCTTATTAAAGGATCTTGTACAGGAAGACATAGCTGTTTCTATTACAGATAATGAGAAATTTATAGGATTATGGCCTAATCAAAAGATACCAATGCAGCTCAAGGTTGGGGATACCATTCAGGAAAATGATCCCTTGCGTTTAGCGATGAAGAATAAAAAGGTATTGTCACAAATAGTTCCTAAAGAAGCACTGGGAACTATATTCCAGGCAATCTGTTATCCAATTATTACTG
This sequence comes from Anaerocolumna sp., assembly GCA_029256725.1. GTDB lineage: Bacteria > Bacillota > Clostridia > Lachnospirales > Lachnospiraceae > Anaerocolumna. The sequence continues at coordinate 46,403 of JAQSXJ010000006.1, forward strand.
AAGAGGGTAAGGTAATTGGAGCTATAGGAATTGCTAAAAGCTTGGACAAACGTTCTGAACTTCAGAATTCAACAGAAGTAATCTTTGATTCTTTACAGCAGATTAACTTAAGCATAGAAGAAATAGCATCTGGTTCGGTGCAACTAAAAGAAACCATATCCGACGTTGTAGATACTACAAAAGCAGCAAAGCAAAAAATTAATGATACGGATATGATCTTATCTACCATTCAAAATATTGCCTCCCAGTCTAATCTTTTGGCGTTAAATGCGGCTATTGAAGCAGCAAGAGCAGGAGAAGCTGGCAGAGGCTTCAGTGTAGTTGCTGATGAAGTAAGAAAGTTAGCACAATCAAGTTCTGAATCCGCCAAGAAAGTATCAACTACCTTAAGCGAAATCAAAAGCTATATAGAGAAGATAGAAAAGCAGATCCATGATTCTAATATCATTGCGGAATCACAGGCAGCTTCCACTGAAGAAATCACCTCTGTAACAGACGAGGTAACCAATTCCTCAAGGACATTACGAGAACTTGCTAAAATCGTTTAAAATATAGATTACAATTAATTTATAAGCTAACTGTCAGGTAATATAGTCAGGCTTTCCTGTAAAGAAAGCCTGACTAATTTATTTAAAGAAGTTTTCTATGACAAATAGCGCCCTGGTAATCCTCTTGTTTTGAAAGAATATCCTGTAACAGATGCTCAGCATCCTCTACATTACCAAGTCCTATACTACCTAAGGCACGCAGATAATTACAATACTGTACATTCCGTAATTGTATATTATCCTGGAACACTTCGATTTCCGGCAGTGATACGGCAAAGAAATCATAGGACACTTTATCAAATAAGTGTTTCTCGCCGTAGATTATTAACTGGTGATAAGCTTTTAAGGCAGCATTTTCTCTGCCGAGTGCTTTACTAGCAAGACCCTGATAGAATATAAAATCAGATGGCTGATCGTTATAATAAAGTACACTTCCAGGTTCTGTAGGACCGGTTGTTGCAAGCTCGAAATATTTCTTTGCCTCTTCCGCCTTACCCATTTTACGATAAGATATACCGATATAATAATGTGCTTCGTTATCCGGCACATTGGGCAGCTTTCCTTCTCCCAGATTCTCAGGATAATAAAGAGAGGCGGTTAATAAAGGCAATGCTTCCTCTGGTTTATCCTTATTTATTAAACTGATTGCAGATTGAATTAAGGCATACCGGTACTGGTAACTAACCTTTCCTTCACCGCCTTCCCAGGGATGGAAACGATGTGAAGTAAGTGCTTTAATCGCTTCTTCATATCGTCCGGTACAGTTAAGAAGTGTGATATAACGCAGGTATAGATCATCACGGGATTTGGTAATAGTCAGATCCGCTTCGAGAGTTTTGAGGCGTTCACTTACTGGGATGTTAACCTTGGCTGACAATTGATCGTATTCCAGCAGAAATCTTGGATATTTGCTATCTAATTTAAGAGCATTACTCATAACATTTAATGCTTTTTTATTATCATTTTCTTTGTTATAGTAAGCAATAGCCAGATTGCGGTGTGCCATGGAAAGAGACTCTTTTTGTGCGACAGCAGTTTCCCAGTGATAGACAGCTTGTTCATACTGTTTCTTATCATAAAGTAAATTTCCCAGGTAATAATGTGCCATTGGAGCTTCTTTTAGTAACTGAATTCCACGTTCTAGTATTGCAATTTCTTCAATCCGGTTAGGAAAACAGTAATTTCCGGGGCAGTTTTCCGCTTTTTCATACATGGCAGCAGCTTCTTTTGCTAAGCCCAGTTTATATTTGGCATAACCTTGATAGTAGAATAAAAGTGGGTTATTATCTCTGCATAGGGACAATATATTTACTGCATCTTCATAAAGACCTGCCTTGAGGTAATCAAGAGACAGGGTAAGGTAATTGTGGGCTTCATGACGCATTTTATCTTTTAAGGAGGTGATAGAGCTATCCTGTAAGGCTTTCTCATAAATACAACCCATGTATAAAGGATCTATTAAAAGGCTTTCTCTGAGGAATATTTCATTATTCCTTGAGAGTTTACGAAGCAACGCAGCCTTAAGATTTCTGGTTTTCATATTATGCCAATTGTGTATCATTGATTTTTCGGCAAATTCAAGGGCTTCTTCATAACGAGCTTTTCTGGCAGACAGGCAGGAGAGCCAGTAGAAACCAGCACTCATGGTTTCAGTACTCCAGGTGGATTTATAAAAGGCATCATATGCCAGATCTTCTTTATCTGCTGCTGCCAAGGCAAGACCCAGGTTGAAATAACACTCTCCGGAATAGGGGTTAGGATTCTTCCAGGTTTGCTTCTTGATGGCTGTCTCAAAGAAAGGAATACTTTCAAGAATAAACCCCCTTTTATACAAAAGGAGACCATATCCATTATTCAATCTGATATCTGTCGCATCACGTCTTAAGCCTTCCAGATAATAATCTGCAGGGTCGTAGGTAGCATGACGGTACTGCTCCAGATGAGAAGCTGCCAAGTATAGTTCTTCAAGAGATTTCATATCGGCAGCAGCTTTCATAGGTTCAGCCGGTTCTGGAATAGGTTTTAATTCTTTTTCATAGACAGTATAACTTACCAGAGTTTTATTATCACAGCTGACAGATATACAGCAGTCAGAGAGCTTCTCAGGTGTTTTAAACACTACAGAAAAATATTTCTCCGGTGTAAGGTTGGCTGTGGTTTCAAACAATACTTGATTCCCGTCAGTCACTTTAATAGTAGACTGAGAGTATATACCAGTAGTATAAACCTTTAATATAGACATCCCATTCTGGTCTTGTTCAAGGCTTAAAGCGGCATCTTTTGTTGCATTACCAACTCTCCCAACACCTTTATAGGGCATAAAATACTGGACAAAGGTTTTTTCTTCGTGAGGTTTAAGCCAGGAGAAATCAGGCTGATTATCCGTAAATACACCAGTCATCAATTCGATATAAGGTCCGTCACTGTCGGTGAGATTCTGGTCCCAGGTTCTTCCGAAATCACCATTCCCCCAGGTCCATTGTTTCTTACCGGGAGAGAAATGATGATCGGCTACATGTAATAAACCGGCTTCTCTTTTCTCATCATAATTACCGATAAAATCATAATCGGAATGAGCTGCCATATAAGAAGTGGGTACTTTGACATTTTTATAGCGTGAAATATCCACTCCGGCTGAATAATCACATTTGTAATATTCACCTGTGGCTATGGGGAAGGTTGATACTGCACGTTTACCATGATCCATAACCGCATTTACATCGGGAGGGAATACAGAATAGGTATCATCATTAACAGGCACGGCAGGATTGGCCCACCAAAGAAAGGTCTGTGGCAGATCTGTGGGATTGTAGAGCTGCCCTTTAATTTCAATGTATGCTTTGTTTGGATAAAGAGTAATAGCTGCCATACCCTTGGTGCCATACATTTTATCAATCTCGCTGATAAAAACCGTAGATGAGCCATCTTGGTTCTCGCAAAGAGAGTAGTCTACCGGTGAATAGGTAGAAGGTCTGTGGTGCTGCGGCCAGTTAAATTCTATTCCACCGGAGATCCAAGGGCCGGTAAGACCAACGAGAGCAGGCTTGATCACATGATTGTAATAGACGAAATCATATCCATTGGTTTTATCATATGCCCGCTGTATTCTGCCTCCAAGCTCCGGCAGAATCATAATTTTTAGAAATTCATTTTCAAGGTATACAGCATTGTAAGTGACTTCTTCTTTTACATCTGATATTTTCTCTGTTACAGGCAGAGGATACACTTTACCGGTGCTTCCCTGATAAGCTCTCCTCTCTAAGAAAAGGGGACTCTTTTCAGGGGGATGTACTTTATAAGTAGGTATGACAATATTTTCTTTCCAGATCTTCACACTGTTATCTGAACGCATAGTAATGCTCCTTTCAGCTATTATAAGGATTTGATATTAGCTCATGCTTTGATTCTACCTCAAATTCCAGATTCAATAAATGACATATCGTAAGAAAAGATGGACAATATTCCACCAATATGATAAGGTAACACTATGAGTATATTTGATGATAGAAAGAAAGATGGCTTCAAAGGGGAGAGGATGATTGTGCTTCCTACGGAAGCCTTTAAGGATTATACGGAACATCCTCAAATCAGAAGGCTTTACTTAACGGATGTAGGTTATTTCCCCCAGGCTGAACATCATTACCGGGAAAGGAAGGATGGAATAGAAGAGTACATCTTCATGTACTGTATGGAAGGCAGCGGGATTATCGAAGTGGAGGGGAAGGAGTACAGTCTTAAGGATAATGAGGCCTTCTGCATTCCAAGATATAAAGGTCATAAGTATTACGCTTGTTCTGAGAAGCCCTGGAGTATTCTTTGGGTACATTTTAAGGGAGAGGATACAACATATTATCCTCTGGAGGAATGTATTGTTATTAAATTTGGGTCTAATCCAGCAGGGAACCGCATGCTGTTTCTCTTTGAGCTGTTATTCCGGGTACTAGATGGATACTATACACTGGGGAATTTTATATACATTTCCCAGGTGTTGTCTTTAATCTTAGCAGAGGCTTATAACAGAGAGAAGCAGCATACGACCATGGAGCAGAACCGCCATGTGACAGAGGTTATTAAGTATATGTACAGGCATATGAATGAAGAGCTGTCCCTGGAGCAGATAGTGGAAGAATTTAATCTGTCCAAGAGTTATATCAATGCGATATTTAAGAAACATACAAGTCATTCACCTATGGATTTTTATATACAGCTTAAAATGAAGGAAGCCTGTAAATTACTTCGTGCTACTGATTTTTATATCTATGAGGTGGCTCTAAAGTTAGGGTATAAGGATCAATATTATTTCTCCAGAATATTTAAGAAGGTAGTTGGAATATCCCCGAAAGAATATAAGAACAGCGAGTACTTCCATTTTGAGAAAGATAATCGGCTGAAATAAATATTTTTATATCATTTATTTTTTGTAGGAAAGGCACTTAATAACATGAAAGGGCATAGATTAATTATAAACCCCTATTATTGAGGTGCTTTTGCAGTGAAATCTTTTCCAAAGCCACTAAGCGCCAAGGAAGAAACGGAAATCCTTTGCCGTTGTATGGAAGGAAGCAAGGAAGCAAGGGATATCCTGATTGAACGTAATCTCCGTCTGGTAGCACATATTGTAAAAAAATACAATTCGGCGGATAGAGAAATAGATGATTTAATATCCATTGGCACAATTGGTTTAATAAAAGCAATCGATACCTTTGACCCGGATAAAGGAATACGGCTTGCCACCTACGCTTCAAGGTGTATAGACAATGAGTTGCTGATGATGTTAAGAAGCGGTAAACGACAGGCAAAAGAAGTTTATCTGTATGAACCTATAGGTTCAGATAAGGAAGGGCATGAAATTAATCTGCTGGATATTATAGAAAGCTCAGAAACAGACATTATTGAGGATATAGAATTGCAAGGTAATGTTAAGCGCCTGTATGAGCTGGTAAATAAGGTGCTGAATAAGAGAGAGCGGCAGATAATTGAAATGCGATACGGATTGAATTCACAGGAAGAGATTACACAAAGGGAGATAGCTAGTAAAATAGGTATTTCCAGGTCTTATGTTTCAAGAATTGAGAAAAAGGCGTTAAAGAAATTAAGAGAGTATTTTGATAAAGAGTACAGAGATCCATATTAATGAATAATCAAAAAAGGCATTACCTTTAAGGTGAATGCCTTTTTTGATTAATTTATGAATTTACTCTCCGTATTTCCTTAAAGACAAAGGGTTTTACTTCTTTGTTGTTTAAAAGAGTTATTTCCTGAGTATCAGAAGAGTTCTGATTATTAAGCTCTGCTTCCGCTGCTTTCATATAAGCACCGGACCCCTCCACAAAGTTATTCATTATCTCATTCATACTATTGGAGAGTTTATCAAGATTAAAGTTATATTCGGTCATTTTGCTGTATATATCTTCGGTATTTGATAGATTTGCATGGAACTCTGTTGCGTTCTTAAAGAATTCACGAACCATCTTATTGTATTCTGTCTGGCGTTGTTCCATAACTTCATTCATTCTGACACTGTTTTCATTAACCAGCTTATAAAATTCTCTCATCTGAGTATGCATAAAGTCCATAACTTCTGTTCGCATTCTCGTCATATCCTTATAAGCCTGTAAGGTAACGGCAGAAGATTGCATCTGATTGTTCTCGTTTAATTCTAAGGTACTTGCTACAGCCTGCTCATCATGGGAGTCGGTTACAATAACAAGTTCCTCCTTAAGCTGGTCGATTTCTATCTTGGCTTTATCCAGTTCTTCGGAGGCAGCGATCAATTCATTATACTTATCAGCAAGATCTCTTTCTAAAGAAGCTTTATTTTCCTTCTCTGAGTCTAACTGTGCCTGTAAACTTTCCACAAAAGAATAATCCACTTTGCTCTCTGCTTCAGCTATTGCTGTATTCTGGATCTGTAGTTCAGAAATCTGTGAGTTTAAGGTTTCATTCTGCTGTTGTAAGAGAGCAATTTGCTCTTTTAAGTTGGAATTTATTTGAGTATAATCCGTTGCTTCTTGTGAAAGTGAAGCAACCTGGGATAAAAGCTCATTCTTTTCATCACTAAGCTGTTTGAGCTTTTCTTCAAGATTCTTTACATCAGCTTCTAAGAGATTTGCTTTTGCTCCATTGGTCTCATTATTCTTAACCTGAGTTTTTAGTGTAGTTATAGTCCCATTCAAGCTTTCGTTTTCATCACGAAGAGTGTTTAACATAACATCAACCTCAGATACGCTATAACCAAATAAGCTTTTTTTCATAACAATTATCCCTCCGCTAAATTAGATTGGTTTAATTGGGTTACAATTATAACATGTGATAATTATATTGATATATTTAAAAAATTGAATTATATGTTCGCTTTATCGATTGCTGTTATAATATTAGCGTAAGTTATAATATTTGTCAACCAAAGACAAAAAAATCCAAAAACTACATTGGAAAGAAGCTGTAAATTTATTCTATATATATGTTGCATTGTTAAATAACGGTTACAAAATAATATAAAAGCTTGCAATATCTAGAAAATTATAAACATTAAAGAACATATGTCCGGCAGTTGCGACATATTATGATAAGTAAAGACTTTTAAATTAAAATTTCAATAAAAATTGTATTTGTAAATAGTCAATTAGGCTTGTAATCAGGGAATATTTATATTATAGTTAGGTTCAGGATGGATTTGAAGTAATCTTTTACAGGAGTGAAAATATTAATATGAGCAGCATCCTAATCGTAGGAAGTTATGGTTCATTTACCAACGAACTGATCAATAAGTTTTATAAAGAAAATTGGAGAATTTATACATTAATTTGTAATAAAAAGCTTATAAAGCCTGCTCATGTGTTCGAACAATATGTGTTTAAATACGATAGTGACAGCGTAAGAACGCTTATTAACAGCAGCCGGCCGGATGTCATCCTTTTTACAGGTGCTTATGACCCCTATTATAAATGGGAAGATGAGAGTGCTGTGGAAGACTCTTTAAACTATGTGACAGGGCTCAGTAACCTGTTAATGAGTGCTGCAATGCTTGGAACAAGACATTTCATATATATATCTTCAGAGAAAGTTTTTGAGGATGAATATATTATCGATATCAAGGAAGAGCTGCAAACTTCTCCCAACAGTGTTAAAGGGATGACAATATCTCAGGGAGAGAATCTGGCAATGCACTTTAACCAAACCACGCAAATGGAGGTAAGTGTAATAAGATTAGCTGGTATGTATGGAATACCTTCAGATCGTAAAGCCTGCAGGGACATTTACTCCGGGATGTGCCTGCAGGCGCTGGTCTTTGGACGCTTACAGGTAAATGCCAAGAGAGGTCTGTCAGCTTTGTTTGTAAAGGATGCAGTGGAAGGTCTGTATCTTTTGGCAAAGGCTCCTGAGAGAAAGCACAGGCTTTATCATATTTCTTCCTTAGAAGAAGTGACAGAGGATATTGTAGCAAAGCTGATACAAGAAAAGCTTTCAAACCAAATCGATATTGTTGATCAGACAGTGGGTCTTAAGAGCCGGCTTATACTATCAAATAGTAGATTTATCGAAGAATTCCCCCTGGAAATCAGGAACAGCTACAGGGAGGCAATTCCGCAGATTATCTCTTATATGAACAGACACAAGAATCTGTTTTTTCATAGTGAGGAAAGATATCAGGGCAAGGGGTTAGGGCATCGCGTACTTAGAGTATTAAAAAAAGCTTTTCCTTTCTTGGAAAGCCTGGTATTTTTTATACCGTTTTTTATATTGAACAATCAAGCTGTTGGTAACGACTACTTTGGTGGGATTAATTTCTACTTGCTGTATGTACTTTTATTTGCGGTGATTCATGGAAGACAGCAGGCTATTTTAGCTTCTCTGCTCAGTGTTATAGGTTATTGTTACCGACAGTTATATTCAACTTCCGGATTTTCCTTGTTAATAGATATAAATACTTACATCTGGATAGCGCAAATATTTGTTGTAGGGCTTACCGTAGGGCACCTAAAGGATAAATTTCGTGATATGGAAGCCGATAAAAATGAACAGATAGATTTTCTCTCAGAGCGGCTGAATGATATAACTGTAATTAATTCCAGCAATATAAAGATCAAGAACTATTATGCTGAAAAAATTATCAGCAGCACTGAAAGTATCGGACGTATTTATGATATAACTTCAAGACTTGATAAGGCCGCAACGGGAGAGGTGCTGTTTGCTGCTTTGGATACATTATCAGAAATCATGAATACACCAAATGTATCGATTTACCTGGTTTCAAACACCTCTTATTGCCGTCTTGCAACTGCCTCCAGTGAGAAAGCCCGTTCTCTTGGAAAATCAGTTTCCATGAGAACATATCATGTAATCTTTGATGTACTTAAAGAAAAGCAGGTGTATATTAATCGTACTTTGGACAGTAATCTGCCGATGATGGCAAGTGCTTTATTTGATGAGAAGAGTAATATGAGAATTGTTATATTCCTTTGGGAGATTCCTTATGAGCAGATGACCTTATATCAGGCAAATCTACTTACGATTGTCGGAGCATTGGTTTATTCAGTCGTAGTGCGGGATGCGGACTATCTGGATGCCCTGGCTTACCGCCGCTTTATATCGGATACTGCCATTTTGCAGGAGTCTGCTTACCATGAAATGTTGGAAATATATAGACATGCTGCCCAGAAAGGTTATGCTGAATTAAGCGAATTCTACGTCCAGGCAGAAAACATGTCACTTAAAGAACTTAGTGATACAATTAAACCTCTGCTTAGAGAGACAGATTATATTGGTGCTATGGCAGATGGCAGTCTGGCAATCTTACTTACAAATACGAATGAAGTAGAATCAGTTTATGTAAGAAAACGTCTGGAAGAGAAGAACATTAAAACATATTTGGAAAAGGAGCTATGAGAATAGTATGAATACAGCAGGACTTTGGCCTGTTCTGATAATCTTAATAGTGAACTCGTTCTTGGCGTTTATTGTTTTTGTCGCAGCGTTCTTTCAAAAGAAGGGACAGAAAAGCACTGCATTCATGTTATCCTGGTTTCTGTTTATTGTACCGCTTTTTGGGCTGTCGTATATATTGCTTGGTCAATTTATCAAATATTTAAACAGAAAGAAAAATGTAGACATGAGTGATATAAGTTTCAATCAAGACAGGGAGAAGTTAATATTACCGCCAGACAGTGAAACCGAGATGAATTACGTTCCAATACAGGATGCTATGGCGGTCTCTGATACGGCAAGTCTTAGACGACTGCTTCTTGATACACTGAGAAACAATGCCAAGAAGACAGTTTCAAGTATAGCAGTTGCTATGAACAGCAGTGATACGGAAACCTCCCATTATGCGGCCTCTATTATATTGGATGCCCTGTCGGAATGTCGTTCCACAGCTCAGAATATGATTGATCAGATGCAGAAACACCCGGAAGATGTTGAAATGAATCTGCTTACCCTTGATTATATCCATGAAATTCTCAATATGAAGATTATGAATAATATCGAGCAAAAATCCTACATCTATATCATGGACAATGTTGCAGAGAATCTTTTTACGCATAACCTCTGGTATATGACTGCCGCTCATTATCTGTGGATGACTGATTTTTTTATTTCTGTCAAAGATTATAATTTTGCGGATAAATGGGTTACAAGAGCCGGTAAATACAGGCCGGGGATGCTGGATACTTATAAGGCTTATTTACACCTGTATTTTGAACAGCAAAACAGAAAAGCATTCTTAAATTGCCTGGATGAATTAAGAGAGACAAGCATCATAGTGGATGAAGAAATTATGAACCTGTTCCGCTTGTATAGCGGAAAAAATTAATTAGGTAGAAAGAAAAGGGACAATGGTTTCTAGGCGAAATTATTTTACGATATTTATATTGATGTTAATGGTATTTGGAATGTTCATGTTTGCCGGTGTATCTTCTAATATACTGTCAGATACCTCTATCAACCCTCAGGCAGGAGATAAGGTTGCTATCAATGCAAGAGATACCATAACTGCTGATTCCTTAAATATGGATTCTGTTAATACTGAATTGCCTAGAGAGGGTAGAACAGTCCTAGATACTGATAAGAAATTACATGTCTCTATTCTGTCAGGGGGTATTGAGGATACTATATCCCAGGTGCTTATCCAGTGGTGTGTATATAATAAATATTTGTATAAGGTCTTTTATACATTACCGGATACCACTGAAATGACAGAGTACGAAGTGGTATTATTTGGCGACTATGAGATAACAAGCAGTGATACCAATACTTTATATTCTTATGCAGAAATGGGAAAGACCATGATATTTACAAGACTGCCTGACTACCGGCTGCTATCCTCTAATAGAAGACTGGCGGCTTTTTATGGTATCAAGAATAGTGTTTCTGAGACTGTTACAGCAGATGGAATCAAAATATTTCCTGATTTTATGATCAATAAGGAAAGGATTTATAGAAATGGCGATTATTTTGGCGAACTGGACGATACAGAAGTAAATATTCCGTATTATTCTCTGGCAGCAGGGTATGAGGTCTATTCTGTGGGGATTCTTAAGAATCAGCAGGAGCTTGCTATCAAAGATAAGGATTTACCGCCTCTGCTATGGCGGACAACAATCGGTAAATCCTTTGTCTGTGCAGTTAATTCTAATATCTTTGACGGAATGACAATGCTTGGGGTACTGACAGGTTTCATGGCTCATCAGGGAGATTATTATGTATATCCGGTTGTGAATGCACAGACCATATCATTGATTAGTTATCCGTACTTTTCCAATGAGAATCAAGAGACGATGCAGCAGCTGTACAGTAGAAATTCAGAAGGAGTTGCAAGAGATCTGCTATGGCCGAATGTTGTACAGATACTTAAGAACTATGGTGGTTCTTACAGCTTTTTCTCTGCCTCTCAATTAGATTATCTGGATGAGGTTGGACCCCAAAATGACTATATTGATTTTTATCTGCGTGAAATTGGTAAACTCCCGGGAAATATGGGACTTTCTCTGGGGCAGGTATCAGAAAGTGACAGAAAGGCTATAATGGCAGAAAATGAGGAATTCTACAAGAATAATCTTCCGGATTATATCTTTACTGCGCTTTACTTAGCTGACTTTAACAAAGAGGAATTAAAGGAAAGTCTTGAGAGTGATTTTTACAGGAATATTAGCCTGGTGATGTCTGATTATGCGGAGGGTGACAGTGTTTTAGAATTCTTAGAAGAAAATGTGCTCTCAGTTAAATTCAATCTGGAGGGTTATGAACATGAAACCATGGATGATCTGAGGATGAGCAGTATTGAAAATGTACTTGGTATGTGCAATATGAAAGTAGATATGGCACGAGTCTTTTATCCGCAGGACAGTACGGATGAATGGAATAATCTGAGCTTGAAATGGTCAAAAGGAAATACTTATTTTAAAGATTATACGACTTTTGATATGGTAACCATAGGCGAGATGGAAAACCGAGTCAGACGTTTTCTGGCATTGGATTATACTCTTGAATATAATCCAGATGATATCAGTATACAGATTGATCATTTTGATAAAGAGGCTTATTTTATAGTTCGTACAAACAACAGGCATATAGATTATGTTGAGAACGGAACAGCTATGGAGATATCCGGTACAGCATACCTTATCAAAGCTGAGGCGGCTGATGTAACTATTCATATGATCGAAGAAAACGTGCTGAAAAAACCAAGAAACAATAAAACGATTCCCAGTAATCCGCAGTAAAATAAATCAAATATTCATTAAGTGTTCAGTACCTTGCATTATAATCAAATAAAAATATTCATCAGAAAGGAGGCACAGGCAAAAGTGAAGGTGTGTTTGATAGCGGAAGGATGTTATCCTTATCTTGTTGGCGGTGTCTCCAGTTGGATTCACAGTATTATTAAATTATTTCCCAACATAGAATTCAATCTTATAACAATTATAGCAGATCGAAGCATCAGCGGTAAATTTGCATATCAGCTGCCGGATAATTTGACAGAGGTTCACGAAGTTTATTTACAGGATGTGGACTGGGTAGGTAAATATAATTATGGTAAGAAGCAAGTAAAACTTAAGAAAAAGGAAGAAGAGGCACTTAAAAGCCTGATTATTGGAAAAGACATTGACTGGATGACGGTTTTTAATATGTTCAACCGGAAGAATATTTCAATCAACCATTTGTTAATGAGTCCGCAGTTTCTGGAAATAACAAAGGAATATTATGCTCTTCGGTTTTCAGATATTACTTTTTCAGACTTTTTATGGACGATGCGCTCCATCTATCTCCCGTTATTTTTCGCTTTGAAATGCATGCCTCCCAAGGCCGATATTTATCATTGTGTGTCTACCGGATATGCAGGAATTATTGGCAGCAAGGCTTTGTCACTCTATTCGGGAGCCAGACTGCTGATCAGTGAACATGGAATATATACCAGAGAACGAGAAGAAGAGATTATCAAGGCTAAATGGGTACAGGGAATCTATAAAACAATCTGGATAGAGCAGTTTCGCAAGATGTCCAAATGTGCATATTATTTTGCAGATCTGGTCACTTCGCTCTTTGAACAGGCGCATTCCTTACAGATAGAGCTTGGCTGTCCTGAAGATAAGGCACTTATCACACCAAATGGAATTGAGGTAAAAAACTTCGAGAATATACCTTTAAAAGATTCAGATGACCCTTATATAAATGTAGGTGCCATCCTCCGTGTAACTCCTATAAAGGATGTCAAGACAATGATCAATGCATTCTACTATGCCCATGAAAAACAGCCAAGATTAAAATTGTGGATCATGGGACCGGATGACGAAGATGGAGAATATGCTGCTGACTGTCATGAATTAGTGAGAGCATTGAATGCAGAAAATATAGTATTTACGGGAAGTATTAAAACAACAGATTATATCGGTAAAATGGATATGACCATTCTGACCAGTATCAGTGAAGGGCAGCCGCTGACTATTTTGGAAGGATTTGCAGCCAAAAAGCCCTGCATTGCAACCAATGTAGGTAACTGTCATGGCCTTATCTATGGTGAGAAGGATTCTTTTGGTGATGCAGGAATCGTTGTATCCATAATGAATATTTCAGAGATTACTGGTGCAATCCTAAAACTGGCCAATAATCCTGAATTAGCAAAGAAAATGGGGCAAAATGGCTATGACCGTTTGATGGCTAAATATAGAAGTGTATATATGGAAGAAAACTACAAAAGAATATATAAGACTTTGTCTGAAATGAGCGATGTTGCCTATACAGAAGAGGTATTCGTTCTTCAAAGGTAAAAATTAAGCTATTATATAAATGTGATGAGTTTTTTGATAAAGAGGTAATTTGATTATGGCAGGTATTGGTGTTCAGCTTAATAAAATATTTGATAAACATACACTGACGTCGTCGCTGTATGGCATTGGATTTAGTTTTGTCTATACGATTGCTCCGATGCTGGTAGTCATTGGCTGTCTATTTGCCATGTACAGAGTATTGGGCTTTGATGAGGTGGGATACCTGGAGAGAGAGACATTTTCAACCAGTATTCTTTATATTTTTATTTTTTCACTGTTAACCTCAGCTCCTTTTAATTCTGTGCTTTCTAAATATCAGACTGACAGGATTTATGAGCAGAAGTATGAGGATATCAGACCATGCATTTATGTCGGAACCTTATCAAATCTGACATTGTCCTCCCTATTGGCAATACCGTTTTATATTTATGAAACGATTGTAGGTCAGGTTGAGGTATATTATGTATTTACCACTTTTATGGCCTATTTGGGATTAACGCTGACTTTTTCTACAATGGTATATAATTCAATCTTAAAGCAGTATAAAAAAATTACCCTTTATTTTGTCTGTTGTATGGTTCTTACATTTCTATTGTCTATAATATTTAGATTTTTACTTAAGTTCTCCATTGCTTACAGCATGTTGCTGGCTATAGCCATTGGGTTTTTGTTGATTGCTTCTCTGGAACTTTCCAATGTATTGAGGTATTTTCCGACTAACAGTCGAAATTATAGAGGTGTATTGCAGTATTACAGAAAGTTCTGGCAGCTTATTGCTTCAAACTTTTTATACACTCTGGGACTTTTTGTACACAATTTTGTATTTTGGACAACTCCCTCTAATTTGGTAGTGCGTAATACTTATATCTGCAATCAGTCCTATGATATGGCGTCCTGTCTTGCCATGTTTACAAATATATCTGCTAGTGTTCTATTTATATCCAGAGTCGAAATGCACTTTCATGACAGATATAAGGAATATACAGAGGCAGTTATCGGCGGTAAGTTAGACAGCATTGAAAAGGCTAAAAAGAGGATGTTCAGAGGACTTTCTTCGCAGTTACTGTCACTTACCCATATTCAGTTTATCGTATCGGTCATCGTATATTTAATCGCTATTGTAATACTTCCAATTATGGGATTTGCAGGTATGATTATGGAAATATATCCCCAGCTGGCTGTAGGTTATTTCATATCTTTTCTCATGTATTCAGAGCTTTTGTTCTTATATTATTTTGATGATTTGAAAGGTGCTGTTCTTAATGGTGTTATCTTTGCTGGTGTTACCCTCATTGGTTCAGTTATAGCTACTAATTTATCTGCTCTATGGTATGGTGTTGGATTTACCACAGCGGCTTTTCTGGCTTTTACCTTTTCTTATTTCAGGTTGCGTTGGATTGAGAAGAACCTAGACAATCATGTTTTCTGTCGGGGTACAGTCTTAAGACAGGTATATGATGATATGCCAGATGCAGTTGTGTATAATGCTTATAAAAATGTAAAATAAACATATTGTAACGATCGTTTCACGGCACTCATAAAAATACGAGCATTTATCGGCTGTGAATAGTAACAATTGGGGCTCTATGTAATAATTAACCTGTAAATTGCCAAAGGTAATGTAAGAAAGCAAGAGTTATAAAGAAGTAATAATATTCAAAAGCATAAGAAATACAACGGAGGAATCATATGTCAGTTTTACTACGGATTTTTATTTGTTTATCAGGTTTAGCGCTGATTTATATGGCTAGAAAAGCCAATATTGTCCGCAAGATGACGGAGCGTCAAAGCCTATTCTGGATTGTCGGAGGATTAATTATAATTTTGTTTGGATTATTTCCTCAACTGGTTTATTTCATATCTGACAGTTTTTCAGTTGAATACCCGCCATCCATCATATTTGCAATTGCCATCATTCTTGCAACTTATGGAATATTCAGTTGTTACAGAACGAATGCAGAATTATCAGCAAGAGTTCAGGAACTTGCAATGCAGGTCTCACTGCTGAATGAGGAAAACAGCCATTTGAAGGATATACTGATGAAAGAGATTCCAGACCACAATGTAAAATCCAATACGGAGAATCATTCAGCATGAAGAAAAAACTCTTGTTTGTCATTAATACCATGGGACGTGCCGGAGCTGAGACAGCTTTGATTGAGCTGCTAAAAAAGCTGGACTCCTTAAACGAGTATGAGTTATCCCTCTATGCAATTATTCCCTGTGGTGAACTGTTTGTGAGAGTACCAAAGAATGTACGAATCATTAATAAAGGTGTTAATACAAGCTCCTTGAACTCCTTAACCGGTCGGATAACAATTGCCAGGGAAGTACTATTCTCTTTTTTCTATAAATTTACCGGATTTAAGCTAGTTGGATATATGATAAAAAATATAAGAGAACAGAAAGCATCCGGCAGAAAGCTTCAATATGACAAGCTGCTCTGGAGACTTCTGGCAGACGGCAGGGCAGCCACAGCAGGAGAATATGATCTGGCAGTGGCTTATATTGAAGGTGCTGCTGCATATTATCTGGCAGATAAGGTCAAAGCTAAGCATAAAGCTGCGTTTATTCACATTGATTACCAGAAAGCTGGATACACACCATTAATGGACCTGGATTGTTATAGCAGGATGGATAATATATTTGTTGTATCAAATGAAGTGGGAGAAAAGTTCTGTAGTGTTTATCCTCAGCACAGAAAGAAAGTAAGACTATTTCGAAATCTGTTAGATCAAGACGACATCCGTGAAAAGGCCGTTAACGGAGTAGGCTTTACCGATGGATTTAAAGGTATACGTCTGGTGACCGTTGGCCGGCTCCATTATCAGAAGGGTTATGATATTGCCATTGAAGTATTAGCAAAACTTAGAAAAGATGGATACAATGTACGCTGGTATGTAATCGGAGAAGGAGCAGAAAGAAGAAATCTGGAGATGCTGACTAAGAAGTATGGTGTCGAGGAATACTTTATCCTGATGGGAGCCAGAGATAATCCATACCCATATATGAAACAGGCAGATCTCTACGTACATGCAACCCGCTTTGAAGGAAAGAGTATTGCTATTGAAGAAGCGCAGATACTTGGAAAGACAATCGTAGCATCTGATTGTACCGGTAACAGAGAACAGATTGAATCGGGATATGATGGTATCCTGGTGGACTTGAGTGCAGAGAATCTGGTACGTGAACTTAAGAGAATTCTAAATGAACCTGAATTACAGAAAGAATATGCAGAGCATGTATTGGAGAAACAGCTAGATTATCCGGAGGATCTGGAATTCATGCTTGCGATAATCAACGAGGAGAAAACGGTATGAATAAAGTATTGATAATTGTTCCTGCATTTAACGAAGAAGCAAATATGGCAGCTTTATTTAATAATCTTTGTAAACCGGAAATAAGAAGTTTTGCGGATATTCTGGTAGTGAATGATGCCTCCAAAGACCAGACCGGATTTATTGCAAAAACTTACAGTGTTTCTGTGGTCACCCATGTATTTAATCTTGGCTACGGTTCTGCACTACAGGTAGGTTATAAATATGCCGTTCGTCGCGGCTATGAATATGTCATACAAATAGATGCTGACGGTCAGCATAATATTTCGAATATAGCCCACATCTATCAATGCCTGATCACACCGGATTCAGAAGGCAGCTTACCGGATATAGTTATTGGTTCCCGTTTTGTTAAAGGAAGCCAGTCCTTTAAAATATCAGGAATTAAGAAAATATCTCTTGGAATGTTTTCCTGGCTCATCAAAAAAATTACCGGTAAAACTATTACAGACCCCACGTCAGGCTTGCAGGGCTTAAATAAGAGAACATTTACATATTATTCGAAGTATGGAAATTTCGATTATTTCTACCCGGATGCTAATATGATAATACAGATGCTCTTATTAGGTTTTAAGGTAGAGGAGACAGCATCTGTTATGCATGAAAGAACAGCAGGAGTCAGTATGCATACAGGTCTGTTCAAACAGATGATATATATGATGATAATGCCTCTTAGTATCTGGACTGTTGTAAAAAGGATCAAAAACGGATTACAGAAATTATCATGAAAGGTTTCCTTATGTTGAGAAAAGGTGTTGATAGGAAGTTTAAGTGGATGCCTCTTCCTAGAACAGAAAAGGCAGAAGCTCTGGTTAATCCCTATTGCGGTATGTACAGGATATATCGGTTTTTAGCTGACAGTGATCAGCTGCAGCCCGATGGGATTGAAATAGAAAAGGTTCTTCCAGACGCAAAGCAGCAGCTGTGTCTTGTGGAAATCAATCTGCTTCCATTTAATGAAGAACCATTATCAGATAGGGCATTAAGTATTATTAAGCGGATTTTTGAGCATTTCAGTAAACACAAAAAGCAGATGATAGTACGTTTTGTTTATGACCTGGAGGGAAAGGGTGTATTAAATGAACCCAAAGACATCGCTGTAATCCTTAATCATATGAGTCAGCTTTCAACCCTTCTTACAAGTTTTACAGCTTCCATCTATATTCTGCAGGGACTATTTATAGGCAGCTGGGGTGAGATGCACAGTTCCCGTTATCTTAGTGAGAGAAATATGACACGCCTGGCAAGGCAGCTCTATGAATGTTCCGGTGAAAAAACCTATATAGCTTTGCGCTGTCCCAGCTTCTGGCGTTTGATATTTCAAACATACCAACCACTTGACAGCGATACTGCTTTTACCGGTATTCAAAAAGCCAGGTTTTCTCTATACAACGATGGAATTATGGCTTCGGAAGCGGATTTTGGAACCTATGGAAGTATAAGTGCCTTGGATTCAAAAACTTACGGGGATAAATGGGTACGGGATGATGAACTTGAATTTCAGAACAAACTTAACAAATACGTTCCTAATGGCGGTGAAGTCATTAATGAGTGTCATTATAATGATGTAGTGCCAGCAATGGAGACGTTGAAAAAAATGAGGGTTTCTTATCTGCACAGCGAATATGATGAAAAAGTGCTAGATAAATGGAAAAATAGTTTATCCGGAGCTGACGGCGCCATATGGAAGAAGAAATCAGCTTATGAGTATATTGAAGCACATATTGGATACAGGTTTACCTTAGAGGATGTAACTGTTTCTCTGGCAGGTGACAAAAGTCATGATCTGAAAGTGACAATCAAAATTCGCAACCTGGGGTTTGCACCTTGTTATCATAAATTTGATGTGAAGATAATTGTTCGAACGGCCTCCTATGCTAAAGTTTACGAGTATCCGATTGATACAGATACCAGCCGATGGATGCCAAATGAAAAAGTAGAACTTACAAGTATACTCTCTACTGAGGAATTGGATCAGAATAACTATGTTCTGGGATTCAGTGTTTACGATTCTCGTTTAGAACAGGTTATTCGGCTTGCTGATACCTTTTCGATACCGGATTATACTGGAGTATACAGATTGGGAATTATTGGTTTGGAAAAAGCAAACAGGGTATGAGAAAGGTTTGGTTATTAATTTGGAAAATGAACTATTAAATGTTGTTGTCATAGCCAGAAAGAATACCTCCCTCAGCATTTTACAGGCGTTAAACAGTATTCTGAATCAAATTTATTCTCCCATAAAGATACTGGTAGTTGATGCTAATGAACCCAATAGTATTTACAGCCTTGGTTTACAGGAAGATCTTGCAGCATATCCAGGTGTTGAATATCTTCAAATGGATCAGTTGCTTTCAATGGCTGAGATAAGAAACTATATTCTTCATCATATAAACGGAGAATATATTGCATTTCTAAGGAGTAACGATGCATGGGATTCTACCAAAGCTTTGTTGCAGATAGAGCAGCTTAAAAGTAATGTTACGGCGGTTGCTTCTTGTAGTGATGGTGTACTTATAGATAAAAGAAAGCAGCACATAGTAGTAGAACCACTGCTTGGTAATACTGTATTTAATTCTAATAAATGGGCTCTTGAAAATCCGGCTAAAATGTCAGCTCAGGTAATTTATCGGACACAGGCAGTTAGGGATACAGGTGGTTTTGACGAAAGATTTGAGAATTTTTGTGATGGAGATATGCTGCTGAGGCTTATAAAGAATCACAAGGTCATGATTATGCCAGTATCCTTATGTGAGTGTTCCATAACACCGGAGGAGGAATCGTATGACTTAAATAATTTTAAAGATGGTCAGAAAATTCTATATAAATATATGGATTTCTTTTTGATAAATAAAAAAATGACACAGGTTTTTTATTTGCGAATGATTCATCTGGCAAAGACAAATTATCTATGGTTGAATTATTTTGGATATATTATAATGTATTGCTTAAAGACACCCGGCAGCATGTTTTATTTACTGTTTCAGACCCTTGGCAGATTGCTCAAATATGTATTTAAGTGGCTAAGGAGGACATGTTCCCTGTATATCAGCGAAAGATTCCTTGCCAGGAATATAAGCCTTATAAGAAAAGGGAAGCTTAGTAAGGTAAAATCCTTAAGAGTGCTTGAGTCAACAGAAGTACAGAAAGAGAAGGAAGAACAAAAACCTATTCAGTTCACTTCTGCCCGTCGCTATAATGAGAAGAGGACACTTGATTTTGTATTTGATAGTAAGCTTACAAGCATTGTAATTCTGGAATATGTAACAGTTATTAAGAAAAGTATGTTTTATGGCTGTAATCAGCTGGTTTCGGTTGAGATTCCCAACACCGTTTTAGAGATTCAGGCACATGCATTTCAAAATTGTAAGAATTTACGTCACATTATATTGAAAGAAGGCAGCCGGCTTGGAAAAATCGGTTCATATGCCTTTGCAGGCTGTTGCTCTCTGGAAAACGTAAGCCTGCCATCAGGTCTTGTAAGCGTAGGACAAGGAGCTTTCGCAGAATGCAGCTCCTTAAGACAATTGCTGTTTACCTATATGCAAGGTGGCACAGAGAAATCAACAAAGATATATCCTTCTGCAATTGTTAAGATTCATAAATATACTTTTTCTGGCTGTTCAAGTCTCTTAGCAGTTGAGTTTGGTACTGACAGTATGCTGGAAATTGTGGAAACCGGTGCTTTTATGGGATGTATCAAGCTGCAAAAAATTCTATTAACAGGTAAAGTGGTGACGGTTGACAGTTATGCTTTTGCCTATTGCAAACGCCTTGAGACGGCAGCATTTCCCCATATTGATACATTGAAATACATGGGTGCAGGAGTATTTATAGGCTGCGAAGCATTAGCATATTTTCAGCTGCCCAATCAGATTGAACGTATATATGAACGGACCTTCTTTGGCTGTTCCAGCCTGAAACTGGTTAAAATACCGAAAAAGGTACTTTCTATAAATCATCAGGCATTCGCTAAATGCAGTGCTCTTGAA
Organism: Anaerocolumna sp.; assembly: GCA_029256725.1. GTDB lineage: Bacteria > Bacillota > Clostridia > Lachnospirales > Lachnospiraceae > Anaerocolumna. The sequence continues at coordinate 67,549 of JAQSXJ010000006.1, forward strand.
AGAGCAATAATATTAACAGGAGATATCGCCATTTCACCTACAGCCTTTGATAAACATACAGAGGTTCAGATACAGGAGAATGAGGATAGAGAGGCAGCTTCTGAGTGGTAGTGAAATTATTGATATGTATAATTCGCACCTTGATTTATGGCATACAATGGGAGCTAAAGGAATAAAATATGGGTTCTGATATTAAAAAAAATTATATATACAATGTTATATACCGTTTGTCCATCTGTGTACTTCCGTTGGTAGTTACGCCTTATGTAGCGCGGGTACTGGGAGCAGAGCAGGTGGGAGTATATACTTTTTCTAGTACAATTGCCTGTTATTTCATTATGTTTGGCAAGCTTGGGCTTGATAATTATGGAAACCGGAGCATAGCTGCCTGCAGAGAAAATATAGAGGAGAGAAGCCGGGTGTTTTGGGGGATTTATATCCTTCAACTATGTACCTCGGTTATTTCGATTCTTATTTTTATAGTGCTGGTATTTACAGTTTTTGAAGAAGACCGCAGGGTTTACTTCATGCAGCTTATTTACGTAGCTTCCACATTGTTTGATGTCAGCTGGTTTTTCTATGGTATGGAAAAATTTCGTATTACTACAATCCGGAGTCTGTTGTCCAGAATGCTGATTATTGTTGGTGTGTATGCCTTTGTACATTCGGAAAGGGACCTATGGATCTATACTGGTGTTATGTCTGCCTGTTTTATGTTAGAGCAGGTTCAGCTGATCCCCTTTATGTTTCGGCAGGTTAAGTGGGTTCCGCTTAAACGAGAAGATATCACCTGTCATATCCTACCCAATGCTAAGCTGTTTATACCGCTTTTTGCATTAAGTATTTATAACTGGCTTGACAAGATAATGCTTGGGATTATAGTAAAGAGCACCACTGTAGTGGCTTTTTATGCCTTTGCAGAGAATATCATCAATCTGCCAAAGGGTATCTTATCAGCACTGGATACAGTTATGCTCCCCAGAATTTCGAATCTGGTTGCGAACAACCGGAAGGAAGAAGGGGTACAGAAGATGCGTAATTCCATCCAGTTCAACAGCTTTATATGCTGTGCTCTGTGTTTTGGGATAGCGGGTGTTGCCCCCAGTTTCGTACCATGGTTTTTTGGTGAGGAGTATACTCCAACGATTCTTCTAACCATGGAACTGGCCATGGTCATGATTCCTATGAGTGTGGTAAATGTTGTGCAGACCCAGTATCTGATCCCTTTTCGCAGAGAACATGTCTATATATGGTCCGTTTCGCTGGGAGCAGTAACAAATATAGTGCTGAATTTGATTTTAATACCATTTTACGGTGCATCAGGAGCAGTTATTGGTACCTTTGGAGCTGAGATTACGGTATGTGCTTATCAGATGATCCATATTAGGGATGTATATAAAATTCGCCAGCTGTTTCAAGTACTGCTGCCTTTTATGATTTGCGGCTTGTTGGAGTTTTCTGCTGTTTATCCTCTGACCGCTCTCTCAATAAATCCCTTTCCTAAGCTTCTGCTGCAAGTATTAGTCGGTGGAGTTGTTTATCTTGTTAGCTGCGGAATATATTTAATAGGGATAAAAAAAGAGTATTGCAATATCGGAGATATTATTAAGAGTTTCAAGCAGTAAAGTGTTATATAAGGTTATAACATATTTAAGGTTATTACTACCTGTAAGAGGATAAAACAAAAATGAAAGCTATATAGTATACAGACGGGAAAAGAGGTGAGGATTGAAAAAATGATAGTTGATACGAGTGCTTATGTATTGTCAATGATATTAGTATTATTGTGCTGTATTATAAGGGATTTTCTGATACCGCTCTTTGTGTGGAGAAAGTATCTTAAAAGCAAGAGCTATGGCTACCGGTTTTGGTTCTGCGCGCTGACACAAGCTGCACTACAGATAAATCTGGTATTGCTTCTTGGATTTTTAAATATCTGTAACCGCTATACCATAATGGGAGGTAACCTGCTGGTCTATCTTCTGATTCTATGGAATTATTCGGATAAAAGATTCTTTAGACGTAGTAAGGAAATAACCGATGCTTATTGGAATGCCTACAAAGAGGAAAGGTTTATTAGATTCACAATTCAGGAGTTTGCAGCGCTGGTTAAATCCTTAAGAAGATCGATTCTTCAGATGCCTATCTGGAAATACTTAAGAAAGAACTGGCTTGAGGCAGGGCTTCTTATATCTCTGGTAATATATAATATCTGGTTTCTGACATATAATGTTTTGCGTTATCATTGCTATCAGTTCTCGGATATCCCCATACATCAATCCTGGATTTATGACTTGGAACATGGCACCTTATTTTCAGATGGTATTTATCCCTTTGGCATGCATGCTATGGTTTATATCATACGTGTAATCTTTGATCTTAACTTGAGGGAAATCTTATTGTATGCCGGTGCTTATCAGACAGTTCTGATGATGATTGGTTTGTATTTACTAGCAAAAGAAATCTTTTATGGAAAATATACGCCTATAGCAGTTGTTCTCTTTATCAGCTTTATGTTGAACCAGGGCCGTTATGCGGCATCTCTGCCTCAAGAGGCAGGAATGTATACAGTAATCGGTGTGGCTTATTTTATGATAAGATATCTGCGTAAAGACAGGCAGAAGATTGTACTGGAAAAAGATTCAAGGATCCGCAGGTTCTTTCGTATAAATTCCTATATCAACAGACGTTATATCGATTCCGATGCTGTCCTTTTAATGCTATGCGTAGCACTGGTTATTGCCTATCATTTTTATACTGCTATTGCAGCTGTATTTTTGGTGTTAGCAACAGGAATTGCTTTTATACCAAGGGTATTAAAAAAACAGTATTTTATACCGCTTTTGTTCAGTGGTATTATGGGAGCTGTCATAGCTGTAATGCCCTTTGCTGCTTGTCTGGCTAAAGGTATACCTTTTCAGGAATCCATGGCATGGGCAACAAGTGTTATTGCTGATGAGGAATGGAATGGAAAAGGATCGGATTATCAGCAGAGATTAGAAGAGGCACAGGGGAGAGGAAATGATACAACCGGCAATAATGGCTCAGAAACTGATACGGAAGAAACCGAAGGTAAGGATAAAAAAACTCATGTAGATTATTCAACCATGACGGCCAGTGAGATTGTACGGTATTTCTATAATGCAATGTTCAATTTCGGGATACTGGCTATGTTTGGCGGCAGTGCTACCCGTTTAATGTTTTACAGCATATTTAGCGGTAGTATCTGTGCAGTTATTATGCTTTTTAGGAAGCAGACCAGAAACATCGGGCATATGTACATAGCCATCATGCTTAATATGATAGTCTTATGTATTGTTGGAGCAGCAGATGAGCTGGGATTTATTGAGCTGATTGCTGCTGCCAGAGCCTCAACCTTTGCTGAACCCTTCATCGGACTTATTTTTATGCTGCCTGTTGATTTTGCTTTCCGCATTCTTGGTTTTTGGAACAATCGGCATTATCAATTTGCTTTAAAAGGACTTTCTGCTGCTTTTTGTGGTTTTGCAGCCATTTTTATTATAGAAATGGGCTGGTATCATTCCTTTTTTGATGTTAACCAGGCTTATTATAACGAATCGGAGTATCTGCTTCGCCATATTAAGAAATCTTACGAAAGAAATACCTATACAGTTGTTTCGCCTACTGATGAATACTATGATATATTGGACTATGGCTACCATACTGAATTATCAGAATTTATGGATATGGTTAACGGAAATAGTGAGGAATTTACCTTTCCCACCGAGTATGTATTCTTTTTCGTTGAAAAAAAGGTGTTACAGGATTATACTTACGGACCAGTTAATGTTGATTTAAAGTATGCGGCTATGGATTTTACTTTTTTTGGAGATGCTCAGGATTATTATTTTCAACGTGCAGTTATACAGTCACAGTCATATTATTGGGCACAGAAAATATTGCAGATATATCCTAGAAATTTTAAAATTTATTATGAAGACGATATTTATATAGCTTATATTTTGGAACAGAATACTTATAGTCCATATAATCTGAAAGTTGATTATCTGAGTGATTATACAGAAGAGATAAAGGCTAATGGGTGGAATGCTGAATAGACTAAAGTTGGTTACAGGGAGGATAGAATGATGGAACTAAATCAAAAATTATGTGTTGCATATGCGGCTGATGATAGGTATACGAAATATCTGGGTATTTCCATGCTGTCGATGTTTCAGTCCAATAAAGACTTTTCTGAAATCATAGTGTTTATATTAGACTGTGGTATTAAAGGTCCGAATAAAGAAAAGCTTTGGTCTATTGCTAAGGAATTTAAAAGGGAAATTCATTTTATGTCTATGGAAGCAGCTGTTACAGGACTTGAGCTTAATATGGGACCCAGAAAGATATCCATTGCCTCTTATGCAAGACTGTTCCTTGCCTCTATTATTCCTGAGAGCTATGACAGAATTCTGTATCTGGATTGTGATACCATAGTCCGCGATAATCTATTGGATTTCTGGTCAGTGGATCTGGAAGGCTATATGGTCGCAGGTGTGCGTGACACTGTTGATAGTTTCTTTTTAAAGAAGATTGGTATGAAACCGGATGAATATTATGTGAATGCTGGAACTATCCTAATCAATCTTAGCAGCTGGCGTAAGGAAGGCCTGGAAAAAAAGTTTATCAATTTCATAAAAAAGCATAACGGTAATGTTCCCCATCATGATCAGGGAACTATTAATGGTGTCTGCAGGAATAAGAAACGCATTATTTCTCCAAGATTCAATGCTACAGCAAATATTTATTCCTTTACAGCAAAGACAATAAAACGTATCTATTTTTTAGACAGCTTTTATTCACAGGAAGAACTTGATGAGGCTAAGAGAAATCCGGCTATTATACACTTTACCACCGGTTTGGTAGGAAGACCCTGGGAGGAAAATTGTACACATCCAATGCAGGCAGAATATTTAAAAGCAGCTAAAGTATCTCCTTGGACAGAGGAACCGCTTCAACCGGACACCAGGAAGCTTTCTGTAAAACTGTTTTCAAGTTTTTATAGACATGTGCCGCTTTTTGTTTCTGAAAATGTTTACAGATTTTTAAGTTTGTTGACTCATGTTGGAGAATGACAGATATGGCAGATAATTATTTATGTACATTAAGGGTATAATAAGGTATACTGAAATGGACAAGCTGAATCTTTAGCATGATTAATCCATGTAAATAAGAGCTATATTTTAAGATAAAGGAGTTCTCCAGAATGAAGGACAGTGTAAAGAAGTTGATAAAAAAATTTCTGAACCGGGAAATGGTTGTATATGCTATAGCCGGTGTTATGACTACCGCCGTTAATATGGTGACATACTATCTTTTATGTTATGGCGCAATAATAAATCATCTGATTGCCAATATAATTGCTTGGATTATTGCAGTAACCTTTGCTTACTATGTGAATGCCGGATGGGTATTTCATGATAAGCGAAGCAGTGTAAGAGAAGAATCTGTTAAGATGATGAAATTCTTTGTGGCAAGACTTTTCTCTTTAGGAGTGGAGGAGGGCGGTCTGCTGCTCTTTGTTAGCCTGCTTCATTTTAACAATATGGCAGTGAAAGCAGGGCTGGCTGTTGTTGTGATAATTTTAAATTATATCTGCAGTAAATTTTATGTTTTTAATGGTGACAAAAAGACAAATATACTGGATTCAGGGAGAGATTCTACAGAATCCGTTATGAGTTTAAAATAGCATCTAGAAAGATAAGTTTATAGAATTTTACAACAATGAGAAAATTCGATGTGAATCGAAGTAGTCAAATGTAAAATTATAATTTGCTTTATAAGTTCATGTGATAATTTTACTAAGATAAGTTCATTAAAAATATTTAAAAATATTTAGAAGAACATTCGTTTAATAAATTGATAAAAAAGATATTTATTAATATATAAAAGGCTTTCTATGATTAACTTAGACCATCATAGAAAGTCATTTTTTTGTGTTAAAACGTAACACAATTATTAAGTAAAACAAAATATTGTACAATACTAAATATTATAAAAATAAAAATAAAATAATATTGACAATAATGTACGACGTACAGTATAATGCGATTAGAGGTGATGAAATGGATTCTATGGAAAACATTATTAATATGCTTACAGTTGAACTAAAAAGAGGTTCCCTTGTACTGATTGTGCTAAGCCAGCTGAGAGAGAATGAATATGGATATTCGCTGGTTCAAAAACTGGAAGCGAAAAATGTACCAATTGAAGCAGGAACGCTATATCCGCTGTTACGCAGATTAGAGAAACAGAATCTGCTTATAAGCGAATGGGATACAAGTGAGAGCAGACCACGTAAATTCTATAAACTCAGTAATTTAGGAGAAGAAGTTTTTGTCAGGCTCAAAAATGAGTGGATTTCACTATCTAAACAGTTAGATACTGTTTTAAAGGAGAATAATGGCTATGAAGATGATTGATAAGTATGTATATGCAGTTACTAAATATTTACCGGCAGACAGCAGAGAAGATGTTGGGAAGGAACTTAGAGCCAATATTGAAGATATGCTTCCTGAGAGTCCCACAGATGAGGACGTGTACAAGGTACTGGAGAAATTGGGTAGTCCAATGAAGCTGGCAGAAGAATACAATCCCAACAAAAGGTATCTTATAGGCCCTGCCTATTATGACCGCTATATAGAAACACTGAAAATCGTTATTGGTATATTTATTCCTGTTTTTGCCGGTCTTGCAATTTTATCCGGTGTATCTGACGCAGACAGTACCAATTCAGTAAACGGATATCTGATTCCCATTATAGAAGATTTGGGCAGTTCCATTGTTGAAGGTGCTTTACAAGGAGCTTTCTGGGTAACCTTGGTATTTTTCATAATGGAGAAGACCGGTTTTGATTCCGGCGATATACCATTGCTTCATAAGAAATGGTCACCTAATGAGCTGGCAGATATTCCTGTGAGTAACAGTGAGATTTCCAGAACAGACGCAATTGTTTCTGTGTTTTTTACTGTACTTTTTACAGCCATAGTTTATTTTCAACCTCAGTCAATTGCCATCTATATAAGCAAAGGAATTGGCAGCAAGACAGATGTTACGCCTTTCTTTGATGCAGATAGATTAAAAGTGTATATACCGGTAATTCTTATTTTGGCGGTGATTCAGATTGGATTGTTCGTTGTCAAGATGATAAAAGGACATTGGAATAAAGCACTGGCTGTTTCCCAGGTAATCTATAATGTTTTAGTTTGTATTCAGGTGATTGTAATGTTAAAAGACAGTTTATTGTTTAACACAGCTTTCTTTACAAAAGTATTTAATATTTTTAAACCCTTCTCGGAACAGACCGTGTTAATGTGGAGTAATAAGATTATTTATGGAATAATCGCCATTAATATTATTCTTGTTGTTATGGAGAGTGTAAAGGTTTTATCCAAGGGATTAGGAAGAAGAAACTTTGTATAAGTACAACAGGAGAACATAGAGTCTGGCTTGCCAGACTCTAGCGCTGACAATCAGTAACGTTAGCGACATTCTTCCTTAAGTGCAGTAAGTGCAGTAGGTGCATCCTGCCAGCAGACTTTTTACAGAATAGATTTATACTCAATTACATAAATAAACCGGATTAAATGAAAAGTATTCCATTTAATCCGGTTTTTTATTTACTTAAATTTTGGTAGACCAGTTGGAGCAGTCCCATACCTTCGTAGCAAAATCTTCATAGAATTCAGGCTCATGACATATAAGCAAGATACTGCCGCCATATTCCTTCAATGCCCGTTTCAGTTCCTCTTTGGCTTCTACATCCAAATGGTTTGTAGGCTCATCCAGTAGCAGAAGATTGGTCTCCTGGTTGATTAGCTTACATAATCTTACTTTGGCTTGCTCGCCGCCGCTAAGAACGCGAACCAGACTCTCGATATGTTTTGTTGTTAAGCCGCATTTTGCCAATGCTGAACGTACTTCATACTGAGAATAGGAGGGAAATTCCTTCCATAACTCTTCAATACAGGTATTATTCTTAGCACCTGTCATTTCCTGCTCAAAATAACCTTTGTAAAGATAATCACCTAAGGATACCTTTCCTTCAAGAGGAGGTATCAGTCCGATGATACTTTTTAATAAAGTCGTCTTACCGATTCCGTTAGCACCTTTTAAGACTACTTTATCACCACGCTCCATGGTCAGGGTCAGAGGCTTAGATAAGGGTTCATCATATCCTATTACAAGATGCTCTGTCTGAAAGATGAATCTGCCGGCTGCTCTGGCTTCTTTAAAATAGAATTCAGGCTTTGGTTTCTCCTTTGCAAGTTCGATAACATCCATTTTATCCAGCTTCTTTTGTCTGGACATGGCCATATTCCTGGTGGATACCCTTGCTTTATTTCTGGCAACAAAGTCCTGTAGTTCACTGATTTCCTGCTGCTGTCTCTTGTAAGCACTCTCAAGCTGAGCTTTTCTGACTTCATATACTTCCAGAAATTTATCATAGTCTCCCACATAGCGGTTCAACTCTGCATTCTCCATATGGTAGATAATATTAATAACACTATTTAGGAAGGGTATATCATGAGAGATAAGAATAAAGGCATTCTCATACTCGTTTAAGTAACGCTTTAACCATTCAATATGCACCGTATCAAGATAGTTGGTGGGCTCGTCTAATAAAAGTATGTCCGGTTTCTCTAATAGCAGCTTGCCTAATAAGACCTTTGTTCGCTGACCACCGCTTAATTCTGTTACATCTTTATCAAGTCCAATAGCATCAAGACCAAGTGCACGACCGATTTCTTCTACCTTTGAATCTATAATATAGAAATTATTATTGTCAAGAGTTTCCTGTATAGTACCGAATTCCTCCATAATGTTCATAAGGCTGTCTGAATCCGCATCAGCCATTAAATTACATAAATCATTCATTTTCTTCTCTAGTTCAAAGAGATAGGAAAATGCAGATTTTAAGACTCCTCGGATGGTCATGCCTTTGTCCAGAACGGAATGTTGATCAAGATACCCCACTCTGACATTTTTGGCCCACTGAATATTGCCTTCATCCGGCATAAGCTTTCCGGTGACAATGTTCATGAAGGTGGATTTTCCTTCCCCATTGGCACCAACCAACCCGATATGTTCCCCTTTTAGAAGGCGGAAAGATACATTATTAAATATGGCCCTGTCACCAAATCCGTGAGTAAGATTCTCAACATTTAAAATACTCATAAGTACTCCTTGCAGATAATAAATTAGTTATCAATAATTCAGTTAAAGATTTTGTGCAATCTCAACTAAAAGTCACTTAATAAATTATACATATTTTTTTTACATTTTCAAGTAAAATAATAAATGCAGAACTGGTAAATTCTTTTCAAGTTGAATATTATCTGGTACAATATGGAGGTGTACTGATTAGGCGGTGTTTTTCAAGGCATACATTCGATAGTGGGAAGATGACTTTGTGCCTATTATATATTTAATATTATCTTTACAAATCAAATGAAATATATTATGTTTGAGCATTACAGGTAATAAAATTTACATTTGCTTTACCAAAGCTAAGTATGACAGTGTTACAATGGAGTTATCCTTTTAAATTGATTTTATCTATGAATATAACTCTACAAGCAGTGTATTGTATATTTTCATACTGGAAGGATATTATATAGTTGGATAACAGGAGGCCACAGAATAGAGTGATAACTTATCGTGAAATTAAGAGAATACCTCAAATTAGAACATATATACAGAAAGCGGACGAAGCATTAGGTGCCCTGGGTTACACAGAGCACAGTTTTGCCCATGTAGGGATTGTAGCAGAAAAGGCGAAATATATTCTATCCACTTTAGGATATCCCGAGAGAACCATTGAGCTGGCACAGATAGCAGCTTATATGCATGATATAGGTAATGTGGTAAACCGAGTGGATCACGCCCAGAGTGGAGCAGTTATGGCCTTTCGTATTCTGGACAGACAGGGTGTAGAGGCAGAGGATATTGCAGTGATAATCTCAGCCATTGGTAACCATGATGAAAGTACTGCCTTTCCCGTTAATGAAGTAGCCGCTGCCCTGATACTTGCAGATAAGACGGACGTTCGTTATACCAGGGTAAGAAACCGTGACCTTGCAAGCTTTGATATCCATGACAGAGTTAATTATGCCGTTAAGGAAGCAGAAACATTAATAAATGAAGAAAAGACAAAGATTACCTTAAATCTTACTATCGATACGGAGTTTTCTTCCGTAATGGATTATTTCGAAATATTTCTGGATCGTATGGTATTATGTAAGAAAGCCGCGCAAAAACTGAACTTAAGATTTCAGCTAATTATAAACGGACAAAAGATATTATAATTTGGGAGAGCTTTATGGAAACTGAGAGAAAATTTTTATTAAACAAATTGCCGGAGGACTTATATAGTTATCCGGTTAAAAATATCGAACAGGGATATCTGTGCACCAATCCGGTAATCCGCATTCGCAGAAGCAATGAAGATTTTTACATGACCTACAAATCAAGGTTAGATATTACAAAAGAGGTTAGTGTAGCTCTGGTTTGTGAAGAGGTTGAACTGCCACTTACCAAAGAAGCCTATTATCATCTGAGAGAGAAAACGGATTTAAGACTTATAACTAAAAAAAGGTACCTGATTCCACTGGAAGCTGGTCTTACCTGCGAGCTTGACATATTCACAGGAGAGTTAGAGGGATTGATTTTTGCTGAAGTAGAATTCAAGTCTGAAGAAGAGGCTGTTGAGTTTAAATTGCCGGATTGGTTTGATAAGGAAGTAACTTTTGATGACAGATATAAGAATAATGTATTAGCATTGACAAAAGATCTGTCGGAACTGAATCTTGATGTATTAAATAACTTGTGATATGTGTTAAATGGTATAAACATATAGTTAATTATGTATCTAAATAATCCGAGAAACTTTTAAAATATAACTTTTTTAATATACAAAAGAATCAAAAGTTCTATTTTTTTAACGTGCTAAAGTTAATTTTATACGATTTCAGGATAAATACACAAAACAGAAAGAATGAATGTGCCTATGGAAAGGGATTAGAAGTCCTTTTCTCTGAATATTTGGTGCTATATTCTAAAACAGATTGTTTGAGCGTTAGCGAGTTATCTGTTTAGAATATGCCCAGCACAAAATATTCGGAGAATTAGGATTTCTTATCCCTTGAAATAAGCATGAGTTCTTTCTGTTTTGTGTATTTTTCGGTCCGTATGACAACCAAAAAGAACTTTTGACTCTCTGGTTAAATATAGAAGAAAAATAAGTGGCACTGGGAAGTCAATGTATTCATAATAGAACAAAAGAAAGTGACTCTTATGGTAAGATATCACTTTCTTTTGTTATTCTGGTTTCACTGGTATAGCGGTCCTGCTTTTTAAAACGTAGGACTGCATTAAACAGATCCCCGTCCAACTCGATATCAAAGGTTCCTTCCTGAATAGCTGCCAGACTCTTGGAAATGGATAACCCAAGACCACTGCCTTCTGTATTTCTGGAAGAGTCCCCTCTGACAAAACGCTCCATTAGCTCTTCTGAACTGATATTTAATTTCGCTGCAGAAATATTCTTAACCGATACAACAGACATGTCCTCTTCAGTGAAGATGTTAATATAAGCTCTCGTTCCGCTTAAGGCATATTTGACTACATTAGAAAAAATATTTTCTATAATACGATAAGTACTTCTTCCATCAGCCATGATATAGATTGGCTCCTGTGTTACCGTCAGTACAGGTTCTATATTATGGTCGGAGAATTTATCTTCAAATTCACCCAGTGACTGTCTAACAAGTTCAACAAGATTTATGCATTCCAAGTTCAGCACCAGCACACCGGAGGAGGCTTTAGAGGCTTCCACCAAATCTTCAATGAGAGTCTTTAGACGCCAGGTCTTACCAGATAGGACATCTAAGTAACCTTCTGCAGTTTCATTCTGCAGATTTTCTTTCTTTAAGAGATCTACATAATTTATAATAGAAGTAAGAGGTGTCTTAATATCATGGGAAACATTTGCGATAAGTTCAGTTTTCAGCCTTTCACTCTTAACTTTTTCCTCTACTGCAGCAGAAAAACCTTCGCTGATATTATTAATATCGATTGCCAGGGAGAGAGAGGGTTCATGCATCTTATCAACAGGTATTTTGTGTTTTAGATTACCGTCTGCCAGTTTTTTCGTCTCGCGGCTGATTATTTTAAAATCAATAACCTGTTTCATTAATCCATAAAAGAGGAACAGATATCCCAAAATGCTGACTGTCAGGAAAAGCGGTGTAGGCCAGGGTGTCAGTTCAAATCTGTATATCATAAAACCTGTTACTTCTAAAGCTATAAAAAATAGAATAAGAGCCGCAAACCGGAAGGTAATACTTCTGCCTGCTATGAATTCCCGTATAAAATAACGCAGCTTCATACCAAAACTATGAAGATATGAATTAGTGAAAAATACATTCTTTTTGAATCTTCGAACCAGACTTAAGAACCCAAATAAACTAAAAGGATAAAGAATAGTATAACCAACTCCAAGTAGTATTGAATAGTCAAGGCCAAAGTCATGCAGCAGATATCTGCATAATTTAATATCAAGAAAATAGAGTATAGCAATTCCACCAGTAATAAGTATCAATCCGGTCTCAGTTCGTATACGATCAAAGCCTAGTAGTTTAAGCTGATCGGATTTATTTGTATGCCCGGCGAAGAAGACGATCAAAATAAAAAAGACCAGTAGTAATGCAAAGGATATGGGTACTGGATGCAGTGAATTCGTATAATTTCGGTAAAGTGTATTAAAATGATGATACATCGTACCGAATTCATCAGCTTTGTTTGGAAAATTATTAACAATGGTTGTACAAATAATATATTCGCCCCGATTTGTTTCCGTTTCATCCTCGCTGTTTATGACAACTCCTCGGATATAGTCCATTACCCAGCTTAAGTTTTCGTCGTTCAAAGACTGATAATTACGGTTTACATTGGTGGCGTATTTTTCTGTTTCCGTATTGATGATCAGGTAGGCGTTGTTTGTCTTTTTCACATGCTCCAGATATTCCTTCTGGGTCATCTTATCCTTGCCTTCCTCATTGGTCTTATATACCTTATTTTCCAGAGCAGCAGAAGTATAAACAGCTCCCGTTTTTACATTTTTAACATAATACAAAAAATTACTGTTGGTTTGATTGAGTATGGCATTATAATAATCAAACTGTTCCTGTTCACTGCTGTTCGCATTCTTTTTTTTAGATTTGGGGTTGACCACTTCTTTTTCAAATAAGGAAGAGATATCTGTTGAAGATGGATCAAATCCGATACTTCCGGAGTAGCCCTTTTCTCTGTAATCCACATATACGGCAACACGCTCAACATATTTCAGATATTTGTTCTGAAATTCAGAAGTCTCTTTAAAGTCGGAAGTATTTGTAGTATAGGAATCAAGATATTTAAAAATATGATAAGTCCCAATGGTCAGGGTAAGACCTGACAGAAACAGGACGATATGTATCAATATTTTTATATACAATGAACCTTTAATTCTATTCATATAGTACCGCAGCCTTTCTAAAAGATTAGTATTTCTCCACCTTGTATCCGATACCCCAGGCTACCTTTAAATATTTGGGTTCCTTTGGATTGATCTCGATCTTTTCCCTGATATGGCGTATGTGCACGGCAACAATGTTATCGGCACCATAAGAAGGCTCATTCCATATGAGTTCATAAATTTCATTGATTGAGTATACCCTGCCTTTATTCTTAACCAGTAGTTTTAACAGGTTATATTCTATTGGAGTAAGCTTAATCAGCTCCCCGTCAACATAGACTTCTTTTCTGTCATCATTTACAACCAAACCGCCGGAGGAGTAAATATTCTGTTCCTCAGATACGATGCTGCCAAGTTTTGTATATCTGCGAAGAGCAGATTTAACCCTGGCTATAAGCTCCAGAGGATTAAAAGGCTTGGTAATATAGTCATCGGCACCGACATTAAGACCTAACACCTTGTCACTGTCCTCGGATTTGGCAGTCAGTAATATAATTGGAAGAGTGCTGTTATTCTCTCGTAGTTTCATAGTTACTCGGATACCGTCCATTTCAGGCATCATGATATCCAGAAGAACAAGATGGACTTCAGATGAAGATTCTATCATCTCCAAGGCTTGTATACCGTTATAAGCTTTTATAATATTATAGCCTTCAGCACTTAAATAAATCTGAATGGCATCAACAATTTCTTTATCATCATCACAAACTAAAATGTTGTACATATGAGCTCCCATCTGTGCGCACTAACGCACTTAAATATCAAAGTATTGAAAAAGCGTTTTATTTTATAGAGTTCCCAACTGTATGCTTAAGCACACATCCAAATTAAAGTAGTAGTAACGCTTTTTTATCATGCCAACCATCATTTATACCTTGCACGCTTCAATCAAAAGTGGACTAATTGCATGCTGGATTTGTTTTCCCCGATTTTTATTATACCTTATTTTGTGTAAAACATCTAGTATTTATAATTTGCCAGATAGGATTACCGTTATATTTGCTTTAATAGATAGGGCTTGATAGAATGATTGTTAGAATGGTAAAACTTTGATTGATAAAAATATAACAATAACTATATGCTGAAAAAGAAAATTGTATAATATAACGACAAAATAACTGAGAGATTTTCAAAATTATATAAAAATGACCATTTGATTGTAAATAAAGGAAAGGGGTGGATTTTTTTGAATAGATAATCTATAATGTATTTTACTAGAGCAAACTGCTGTGTAGAGATTGATAATTATTTAACACGACAGGTCGTGTTAAATGTATAAGTTTAACGGTATATAAGGATTGTAACTATATAAATTAAACTAAGTTTTCTTTGTGAGATTATTCCTATACATAACAGCTATAATGACCATGGCAAAAGAGAAGCTGAAGTTTACAATTATATATTTATGAACAGGTTAACTTATTACAACCTCATAGCGGATTTAATAATAATGCAGGAATTTTCTTGTACAGAGAAGCTCAGTAGGAGGAATAGGTAATGTACAAAATATTGAAAAAGGAAACCCTGGCACCGAATATTTATTTAATGGATATAGAGGCGAAAAGAGTTGCTAAATCTTGTTATCCAGGGCAGTTTGTAATTGTTAAGATGGATGAGAAGGGTGAACGTATTCCTTTGACCATATGCGACTATGATCGAGAGATTGGAAGCGTTACTATTGTATTTCAGGCCTTAGGATCCTCAACCAAACGTATGGCTGAATATGAAGAAGGCGATGAGTTCAGGGATTTTGCAGGTCCTTTAGGAAGAAAATCCGAACTGATTGATGAACCCGTAGAAGAGCTTCGTGAGAAAAGCATTCTCTTTGTAGCAGGTGGTGTTGGTACTGCTCCTGTATATCCTCAGGTTAAATGGATGAAGGAACAGGGATATGATGTAGACTGTGTTATCGGAGCCAGAAACAAAGACCTTATAATTCTGGAAGATGAGATGAAGAAAGTCGCAAAGAATGTTTATGTAACAACCGATGACGGCTCCTACGGTTTTAAAGGCAATGTAAATGACTGCATTAAAGACCTTGTAAATAATCAGGGTAAACAATATGATCTGGTAATTGCAATAGGACCTGTTATCATGATGAAATTTGTCTGTATATTGACCAAAGAGCTTGGTATTCCCACTATTGTAAGTATGAATCCTATAATGGTAGACGGAACTGGTATGTGTGGTGCCTGCAGACTGACTGTTGGCGGTAAAGTTAAATTTGCTTGTGTAGATGGACCTGAATTTGATGGTCATTTAGTGGATTTCGATGAATCCATGAAGAGACAGCAGATGTATAAGACTGTAGAAGGCAGAGCTACCTTAAAGGAAAAAGAAGGAGCAACCCACAAAGGGGGCGGCTGTGGCTGCAGTGATGACCCCACAGACAGATAGGAGTTAGAAGATGGACGTATTGAAGAAAACACCTGTAAGAGAACAGGATGCCAAGGAAAGAGCACATAACTTCAAAGAAGTATGTTTAGGATATAACAATGATGAGGCGAAAGAAGAAGCCCTCAGATGTTTAAAATGTAAAAATGCCAAATGTGTAGGCGGATGTCCAGTAAGTATCGATATCCCGGGATTTATTAATCAGGTTGAAAAAGGTAATATTGAAGAAGCTTACAAAGTAATCAGCAATTATTCTGCACTGCCTGCTGTATGCGGACGTGTATGCCCTCAGGAATCTCAGTGTGAAGAGAGATGTATCAGGGGAATTAAAGGAGAGCCAATCTCTATTGGTAAGTTAGAGCGTTATGTAGCTGACTGGGCAAGAGAGAAGGGAATCAAACCTGATATGCCTACAGAGCAAAAGAATAAGAAAGTTGCAGTAATCGGTTCCGGACCTGCTGGATTAACCTGTGCAGGTGATCTTGCAAAAGCCGGTTATGATGTAACTATCTTCGAAGCACTTCATGAGGCTGGCGGTGTATTAGTATACGGAATTCCCGAATTCCGTCTGCCCAAAGAATCAGTTGTTAAGGGTGAAATTGAAAATGTAAAAGCTCTTGGTGTTAAGATTGAAACCAATGTAGTAATTGGTAAATCTACAACCATCGATGAGTTAATGGAAGAGGAAGGTTTTGAAGCTGTATTTATCGGTTCAGGAGCAGGGCTTCCTAAATTCATGGGAATTCCCGGAGAGAATGCCAATGGTGTATTCTCAGCCAATGAATACCTTACCAGAAACAATCTTATGAAGGCTTTTGAAGCTGGATACGATACACCTATTGCAGCAGGACAGAAAGTAGCCGTAGTCGGCGGTGGTAATGTAGCTATGGATGCTGCCAGAACTGCTTTAAGATTGGGAGCAGAAGTTTATGTAATCTATAGAAGAAGTGAAGAAGAACTTCCGGCTAGAGTAGAGGAAGTACATCATGCCAAAGAAGAAGGAATTATCTTTAAGTTACTTACCAATCCCACAGAAATTCTTGTTGATGAAAATGGCTGGGTAAAGGGTATGAAATGCGAGGAAATGGAACTCTTAGAGCCTGATGCTTCTGGCAGAAGAAGACCTGTACCTAAAAAGGATTCTGAATTTGAACTTCCTGTAGATACTGTAATCATGTCTCTTGGCACAAGCCCTAATCCTCTGATTTCATCAACTACAGAAGGTCTTGACCTGAATAAATATAATTGTATTGTAGCAGATGAAGAAACCGGAAAGACGACAAAAGAAGGTGTATTTGCCGGTGGAGATGCAGTTATTGGTGCAGCTACGGTTATCCTTGCAATGGGAGCCGGTAAGAAAGCAGCAAAAGCAATTGATGAATATTTAAGCAATAAAAACTAATAGATGTTCATAAATAAAAAAGAAGCCTGTGTTTTGAACTGACCCCCATAAATTAGACCTAAAAATCTAACGTATG
>JAQSXJ010000007.1 GCA_029256725.1 Anaerocolumna sp.
CACGATCATATAAATGACTATATTGGAGATTTACATGGAATTCAGCTGGGGTATGGCCGTGCTACCGGGTATAACACTTATGGCAGAGATGGATTTTTAAGAGGTGCCAGAATTATTCTGCTGGATGAAAAAAAGAGAGATTCCTTTGAGACCTATCTTCGTTTAGAAGACGGTAGTATTGCATCGGCTGTAGAAATATGCACTGAATAAAAAAGTTTTGTCCATTGTGAGAAAATCGAGATTTTCTTATAATTAGGCTATATCAAGAAAGAGGTGTGAGCTGAATGAAACAACCAAGGTCGTTGGATAATAATTCTTTGAGTAGAAGACTGCTAAAGTATTGGCCCCTGTACCTGATGCTGGTACCGTGTATCATTTACTATATTTTAATATGCTATGTACCTATGGGGGGAATTGTATTAGCATTTAAGGATTATTCTTTTAAAAAAGGAATCTGGGGAAGCCCTTGGGTTGGTTTCCGTTATTTTGAGACCTTTTTCAATAGCTTTGATTTTACAAGACTTTTAAAAAATACCCTTACGGTAGGTCTTATCAAATGTATATTGGAATTTCCTTTTGCAATAATTCTGGCATTGATGCTAAATGAAATACGAAATGTTAAATTCAAAAAAATCACCCAGACAATTACCTATTTGCCGCACTTTTTATCAACGGTTATTATTGTTACCATGCTCCAGAGAATATTGGCTCCCAATACAGGAGTACTAAACCAGATTATTGGCAGTATGGGGGGTGATCCCGGGACATTCTTTATGATGGAACCCAAATACTTCTTCAAACTGTTGTTTTCTATGGATTTATGGAGAAATATCGGATGGGATTCTATTATGTTCCTGGCAGCGATCAGCGGTGTTGATCCCTCCCTTTATGAAGCTGCCGGCATTGACGGATGTTCAAAGTTAAAGAAAATCCGACACATTACCATTCCCGGAATTCGCGGTACTATTGGATTACTATTCATTATGGGTGTAGGCGGTATGTTATCTACCGGCTTTGAACAGATATATCTGCTTCGAACTCCAGGAAATATGACGGTTGCAGATACTTTGGATACTTTCGTGGTTCGGGTTGGACTTTTAAACGGACAGTTCGGATATGCTACGGCTATCGGATTGATTCAGGGTATTGTAGGACTGATATTGGTGGTTACCTGCAATAAACTGTCTAAGAAATTTACAGAGGTCAGTCTCTGGTAACATGAATGCTCTCTACTGCTATAAGGGATGCAGAGATCACATATAATTTAATGGGAGGAACATTATGAAAAAAATATTTCAGAAACGCTTTTTAGCCACAGCTTTGGTTGTAGTAATGGCAGCTTCCGCACTTGCAGGCTGCAGCAGCAAATCAGATGATAAGAAAAGCGGTACAGAAAATGAAAGTACTACAGAAAACAGACCGGATACCTGGATAGCTGACAGAACCATTACGATACAGGCTTATGTAGATGATATCGGTAATAATCTGCCCCAGGATCTTAACAACACACCGGTTATGCAAGAGATTACGAAGCGTACGGGTATTAAACTGGATATTCAGTATACACCCGGAGACAGTGATGCCAGTGTAATGGCAGCACAGATGGCTTCAGGAACCATTCCGGACGTGATTATTTCTTATCTGGACAATTCCACCAGACCGGAGTTTCCTATTTTATTAAAAGCAGCAAGAGAAGAGATGTTTGCAGATGTTTCCGGTTTATTGCCTGATACAAAGGTTTATAAACGTTATTTAGAAGATGGTTATTTACCCGATGATGCAAAGAAGAACATTACTTTCCGTGAGGAATTTAACGGAGCAGCTTATATCCTTCCTTTATACATTTCAGCGGAGGACAGAACTTTAGAATACAATCCTCAGGATGCTTTTGTAGGCGGTATGTATATTCAGAAATCTATTGTTGATGCACTGGGAATCGATCCTACTCAGGTTAAGACCCAGGAGGAGTTCTATGATCTTTTAGTTAAGATTAAGGATGGCGGATTTAAAGATGATAACGGAAATCCTGTTTATGCTTTAGGACCGAAATTCTGGGGTGGCTCTGTTGATACCTTGAAATACATTGTTCCCGGATATAGCTGGGGTATAAGTGATGGTTACAATATCACAGAAGATGGTACCATCATACACGAAGCAGACACAGATTATGTATTTGAAAAAATTAATTATGTTAGAAAACTTCTGGCAGACGGCTTAATGAATCCTGAATTCTTTACCATGGATCCTACTCGTGCAGAAGAGGTTTCCAGATCACATAATTCAGCAATCATTGCCGATGTTCACAATTATCAGGATATTGTTTACACTTCTGATGAATGGATTCCTTTGGGACCTTTAAATGATTTCACCGGAGACAATTCCAAAGTAGTACATGGTAAGACACAAAACGGTGCTTGGGCAATTTCCTCTGAAGCAGAAAATCCGAAAGAAATTCTTGATTTCTTTGATTACCTTGCTTCACCGGAAGGACAGATTCTTAGCGAGTACGGTGTTGAAGGCGTAAGCTATACCATGGTGGATGGTAAACCACAGGTTACTGAAGAGGTTCTTAATATGATCAATAACGGTGAAAAAGAAGCGCTTGTTAACAACATTGGAGCAGGTTTTGGTAATGCAGGTTTTAACTTCTTTAATTTTATACAGACAAATGTAGATAACCTTGCAAATTATGGTGAGAGCCGTCCTGGTGCAGCTTCCAGTGAAACTTTCAAAAGATCTGTTGAGATTGCTACAGAATATCCGGTGAAGTTAAAATTAGTTCCCGGGCTTGATGCAACAGCATATTTATCAGCAGATTCACTTACAGAAGTAAAAGCTAATATGGCATTACTTAACTACAATGAGATGCTGGTTCAGGCAATTTATGCAAGCTCAGACAGCGAAGTAAAAGATATTGTTGAATCTTTCAGAGCTCAGCTAAAAGTAGCTGGTAATGATGAATTTATTGCATATTTAACAGAACTTTATAAGAGCGATAGCAGCGCAATCGATTTCTACAACAAATAGGATTAATAAATGGGATACCACTATGAGGTATAGGATACCAAGGTGGTATCCCAATGAATGAAAGGACAGGGTGTGTTCGTATGAAAACAAAAAGCAGGATAAAAGCCACTGGTTCAGAACAGGCTCTTCAGATTCTTATTTACATTATTATTATTGCACTTTGCCTGATTATAATTCTACCCTGTATCAATATCGTGGCATTGTCCTTTAATGACGGTAAGGATGCTGCAAAGGGCGGAATTTATTTTTGGACCAGAGTTTTTACCTTGGATAACTATAAAGAGGTGTTTCGTGACGGCAAGATCATGAAAGCATACAATATAACCATAGCACGTACAGTTATCGGTACAGTGGCAAGTTTATTGATTACCTCTTTTGCAGCCTATGCATTAAAAGAAAAAGATTTACCGGGAAGAAAACTTATCACCATATTAATTACCTTTACCATGTTATTCAGCGGTGGTATGATACCGACTTATATTCAGTTTAATAAACTGGGACTTGTGAATAACTTTTGGGTATATGTAGTGCCTAGTTTGGTAAGTGTTACTTATTTACTGATGATGAGAACCTTTTTTGAAAATATACCTGTCAGTTTGGAGGAATCGGCTAAGCTGGATGGCTGCGGATACTTCAGAACCTTTGCTAAAATTATATTACCCCTTAGTAAGCCCGTACTGGCGGTTATTGGCCTGTATACTGCAGTAAACCATTGGAATGATTGGTTTGCAGGCTCCTTTTATATGAGAACCAGTGAGTTATGGCCCGTTCAGACTGTTCTGCAACAGATGTTATCAAAGGCTATGGGTGCTAAGAATGTATCTACAGTTGCTCAGGCAATCGCACAAAATGCCAATACGGTTACGACAGATTCCCTGAAAATGGCGGCAGTGGTAGTTACAACAGTTCCTATCCTCTGTGTATATCCCTTTGTACAGAAATATTTTGCCCAGGGTGCAATGATTGGAGCTGTCAAGGAATAACAAAATACGAACATAGAGATTCTTTACCATTGTCTAATTAATATCATTATAAATAAGCTATTAATTATATTAAATGGTAAAGTTTTTTTTATTATAAAAGTCATAAGGAGGAAGATATGGAAGATAAAAAGTGGGATGCTTTCGTCTATGGCGACGTCAATGTTGATATTGTAATACCAGGAGTGGAGAAGTTTCCAGCACCCGGGGAAGAAGATTTGGTTGACTGTATGGATACCTTTGTAGGAGGAGGCGCAGCCCTTTTTACGCTGGGACTTGGAAAACTTGGCTTGAACCCGGTATTTCAAGGCAGTATAGGTGAGGATTGTTACGGAAAGTTTATAAAAGACGAGTTTCTAAAGAATAATGTGGATGATTCCTTGCTAACTACCAGTCAAAATAATAAAACAGGTATATCCCTTAGTTTTACCAATGAGAAGGATCGCTCTTTTCTTACCTATCAGGGAACCAATGCAGAGATTAATTTAGAGGCCATTGATTTTACCAAGTTGGCGAAAGCCAGGCATATCCATGTTACCCAATACGCAGGTCGTAAAAATCATGAACAGTATCTTTCCTTGTTAAAGAAGATTAAAGAGACAGGGGATATTACTATTAGTTTTGATGTGGGCTGGGACAGCAGCGGTGAGTGGTTTAAAGGAATCTATGAATTATTTCCCTATATCGATGTATTATTTATGAATGAAACGGAAGCAATTCATTATTCCGGAAAAGCAGCTGCAAGGGAAGCAATAGAAGATTTTTCAAAGCATTGCAGGATTGTAGCAGCAAAGCTTGGAAAGAAAGGGTCGATAGCTGTTTCAAAAGGAGAATTTTATGAGGCGGCGCCTTTTACGGTAACTGCTGTAGACACCACTGGAGCAGGAGATTCCTTTAATGCAGGTTTTATTTATGGATTTCTGAAAGGAAAGTCTGTGAAAGAATGCCTTATAACCGGTAATGCCTGCGGTGCAAGGTCTGTTACCGCTTATGGCGGAAATACAGCGTTTCCTACACAGGAAGAATTAATTAAATTTCTGAAAGAACAAGGTTGCTAAAGAGTAGCAAAGGCTTGAAATAGTTAAGAAAAACGGTTTAACCCTATAAAATATCATAATTTGCTGTAATCACAGCTTGGTCTGCGGTATAGGTGTTATAAAGCTTCAAAGAAAATACTTTCACATTAAAAGAACTTCAAAATGAGTACAGCAGTGCTCAGCTTAAGCTTCTTTTATCAGTTTTTGTGCCGTTTTAATGCGGCGAAATGGAGGGAAATATGAAAATAGCAGTAATTGGCGGAGCAGGTGTCAGGACGGTTATCTTTATTAACGGCTTGCTGGAACGTTATAAAAACTTAAATATAGATAAGGTTGTTTTATATGATATTAATCAGGAAAAGCTTGAAGTTATAGGAAAACTTTGTAACCATGTCATAAAACGCAAGAACAGAGATCTTGTACTGGAGACAGCAGATAATGCCATAGACGCTATTAGCGGAGCAGATTATATTGTGACCACCCTTCGTGTAGGTGGAGATCACTCCAGAGTAACAGATGAACAAGTAGCTTTAGAAGAAGGCGTTATCGGTCAGGAAACCACAGGAGTAGGCGGCTTTTCCATGGCAGTGCGTACCATCCCGGTATTGTTAGAGTACTGTGAACTGGTTAAGAAGTATGCACCAAATGCCTGGATCTTTAATTTCACCAACCCCTCCGGTTTGGTGACACAAGCTCTTAAAAATGCAGGTTATGACCGGATTATCGGAATCTGTGATGCACCAAGCAGCACAAAATTCCGAATGGCAAAGGCCTTAGAGGTTGATGAGAAAGATCTGTATGTGGAATTCTTTGGATTGAATCATCTTTCCTGGATTCAAAGTGTTAAGAAGAAGGGGACGGAAATTCTTGACGACTTATTAAAGGATGACGGCTTTTTATCCGGTATACAGGAATTTTCCATGTTTGATCCGGAGTTATTGCGTTCCATCGGCTTTTTACCCAATGAGTACCTGTACTACTATTATCACAGAGAGAAAGCTCTTGAAAATATTATCAAATCCGGAGCTACCAGAGGTAAGACCATCGAAGCTGTGAATCTTCAGATGATGCAGGAATTAAAAGAAATTGATATCGATGCCGATCCGGAGGCAGCGCTTCAGATATTCTTATATTACATGGCAATCCGTGAAGGTTCTTATATGAGTATTGAGACCGGCAACAACCATCAGGAAGAGATTAAAAAGGGTGAACTGGAAGTGCCGGACGGAATGGGATATGCCGGTGTAATGCTTGATTGTATTGAAGGCCTGCAAAGTGAGGAAGGCCGTTATCTGGTGCTTTCTGTTGAGAATAACGGTTGTATAGCAGGGCTTGAGGATCAGGATGTTATCGAAGTTACCTGCAAGGTATCCTCAGAAGGAATTCAGCCTGTACCCATTGGCGAAGTACCAGAGCCTTGTTATCTCTTAATCCGTATGATTAAGATGTATGAGAAGCTTACAGTAAAGGCCATTGAGCATAACTCCAAGGAAATTGCTATTCAGGCCCTTACGCTGCATCCCTTAGTGAACTCCTATTCTCTGGCTAAAAAACTGGTTACGAAGTATGATACAGTATACGGTGGAATCCTGGGAGGCGGAAATGCCCTTTGATTTTCATAACCAGGACAGAATTGACCATTTAATTGAAGAACTGGCGGAGCTGCGTTACAGAAATCTGCAGGATATTCCGGGATTTCTGTGGTACGAAGATGACGGGACCATTGGAAATTCTGACCCGAAGGGAACACCGACAGAGGTACAAATCGGACATCGTTGGAAGGGTTACGACCGTTATAATTGGCTGTGTACCAGTATCAGGGTTCCTGATGAAATTAAAGGCCAGGAGGTTATCGGTCTGTTTGATTTTGGAGTACCGGTGGGAACGGGTAATAACAGCCACTTCGAAAGCCTTTTATATCTTAACGGAAAGCCTTATCAGGGAGTAGACGGTAACCACAAAGAGGTATTCCTTGACATACCGGTAAACGGACAGGAACTGGACTTTAAATTTAGAGTCTGGTCCGGTCTGAATGGCGGTGGGAAGCCAAAAGATATGGTAATGGAACTGGAGCGTGCTCAAATAGGCGTACTGGACCATCCAACTGATGACTTATACTTTCTTTCCAGAAGCGTACTGGAAACCTACGGATTACTGGAGAAGGGCAATGAGTACAGGGAATGGCTGCTGAATATACTGGTAAAGACCTTTCAGCTGGTGGATTATACGGAACCTGGCTCTAAAGAGTTCTATCAAAGCACCGAGAAGGCATATGCTTATCTTAACGGACAGATGGATGGAAGAGGAAAGCCGGAGGTTAAGGTCAGTATGCTTGGACATACCCACATTGATGTGGCCTGGCTGTGGAGAATCTGCCATACCAGAGAAAAGGCTGCCCGTTCCTTTTCAACCGTAAACCGAATGATGGAGCGTTATGACCACTATTCCTTTTTGCAGTCACAAGCCCAGTTATATGATTACCTTAAGAAGGATTATCCTGAAGTTTATGCTCATATTAAGAGAAGAGTCGCAGAAGGCAAATGGGAACCCTCCGGGTCTATGTGGGTGGAGTGTGACTGTAATCTTGCCAGCGGTGAGTCTATTGTAAGGCAGATTCTTGTGGGAAAGAACTTCTTTCAGAAAGAATTTGGCTATCAAAATGATTTTCTATGGCTGCCCGATGTCTTTGGCTATTCCTGGGCACTTCCTCAGATATTAAAAAAGTCAGGGATAGACACCTTTATCACAACTAAAATCAGCTGGAATGATACCAATAGATTACCTTATGACACCTTTACCTGGCGTGGTATAGACGGAACGGAGATTCTATCCCACTTTATCACAACCAGTGACTTAGATTCCGATTCCTATACCTATAACGGGGATACAAGACCTTATGCAGTAAAGGGTGTCTGGGATAATTATAAGAATAAAGATCTTAATCGTGACCTTTTGATTTCCTATGGGTATGGCGATGGAGGCGGAGGCCCTAACAGGGATATGCTTGAGACACTAAAGCATCTAAATAAAATACCCGGACTGCCTTACGTGCAATCCGAAAAGGGTACGGAATATTTTAAGCGCCTTCATAATAATATCAAGGAAAATTCTCTGGAGGGTTACCTGCCGGTCTGGGATGGAGAACTCTACCTGGAATTTCACCGGGGAACTTATACCTCTCAGGCGTACAACAAAAAGATGAATCGCCGTATGGAGTTCATGCTGTATCACACCGAACTTCTTTCTGTACTGGCCGCTGAAACAGCGGGAGTTCCATATGATGAGCAGGCAATCTCTAAAGCACTTAAAATAATCCTCTGCCAGCAATTTCATGATATTCTTCCAGGTTCTGCAATCAAAGAGGTCTATGAAGACAGCCATACAGAATATGAGAAAGCTCAGGCTTTGCTTAAGGGAGTAATAGATAAGACTTATGCTGCCTTATGCACCGAAGAAGAAAATGTCTACACCTTATGGAATAATCAGAACTGGAAGCGCAGTACCTATGTGGAGCTTTCAGCTAGCTCAGAGATGGATGGTTTTACAGACAGTAATGGAAATTACCTGCCCTGTATCATAGCAGATGGTAAAGCAGTCATTTTTGTGAAAGATATGGAACCCTTTTCCTTTACTACCATTAAGAGAGTTCAAAGGCTGGCGGCTTCTGAGGTGAATACAAAAGAAGCCAGCGTAACAAAAGGTAATACGGCTGTAACAAAATATTATGAAGTAACCTGGAATGAGCAGGGACAACTTACAAGGCTCTATGATAAAGAAGCAGATCGTGAGATTCATTCCAAGGAGAAATGTGGTAATGTGCTTCAGGTATTTGAAGATAAGCCCAGATGCTTTGATGCCTGGGAGTTAGAGCCTACCTTGAAGGATAAGCTGGAGCTTGTAGAAGACTGTATGAATATTGAGACAGAGGAAACTTCTATAGGAATTTTTGTTAAATTCAAGTGGAAATATCATAAGTCTGTTATATGCCAAACCATGTGCTTATATCATGAAAAGAAAAGAATAGATTTTAAGACAGAGGTGGAATGGCAGGAACGCCAGAAGCTTATGAAAGTGGCTTTTCCGGTTAACATCCGGGCAGTTGATGCGAGGTTTGACATACAGTTTGGAAATATCCGCCGTCCTATTACCAGAAACAACAGCTGGGAAGCTGCCAAATTTGAAGTTGCAGCCCACAAATGGGCGGACATCAGTGAGGCGGGTTATGGAGTTGCGCTGTTAAATGACTGTAAGTACGGCTATGATATCCTGGAGGACACTTTGCGTCTGACACTGATTAAATCAGCAGTGGATCCGGATTATACCGCTGACCTGGGGCATCATGAATTTACTTATTCCCTCTATCCTCACAGGGAGGAATGGTACCAGAGCGGACTGGAAGAGGAAGCCTTTGACTTAAATGTCCCCATAGTCCCCATAGAAGGAAGGAGCAAGGCAGGAGAAAGCAGCCTGCTGTCCTTTGATAAGAAAAATGTCGTAGTAGACTGTATTAAAAAGGCTGAGAATTCCTCGTGGTATGTAATACGTCTCCATGAGTTTACAGGCGGTAGAGGTAAGGTAACTATGAACGGCAGTTTATCCGTCAAAAGTTGGTGTGAATGTAACCTTATGGAGGAACCTGTAGGAGAGGTATCCGAACATGAGGTGGTACTTGACATAAAGCCTTATGAAATTAAAACTATACTGGTACAATTTTAAGAAGGATTTGAGTGCGGTAGGTGAAGTCCGGACTTCTAATACCTTTCCATAGGCGCATTCGTTCTTTCTGGTTTGTGCTATTTGCCTGCGTTTCTATATGAAAAGAATTTGTAAGTGTGTTTGATAAATACTATTTCAATGCAATATGCTTCAAAGTTGGTGTTTAGAACGGTGCAAGGATTGTTCAAACATGCTAAGGCCTTATATGTCAAGGCTAAAGTATTGGAAAGAAAACGGTACTATGATAGTTCAAACACGCTCTGGCATTTAAATCAAGATAAATATAAGAAATAATAAGACAAGCCAGGCCGCAGTCATTTTCGGCGTGGTTTGTCCCGGTTTCATTTAGGGTGTATTGCCTTAGGTGGTGTCTGAAAATTGCTTGTGCCGGATTGGAGATTCCACTTTGTGGGATTTAGTTTGCATGAGACAGTTTGCACAGACAGTTTGGTGAAATGTTAAAAATGCAGTGGTATCATATTTCTGAAATTGCAAGGAAGAATACCACAAAACGGGCATTCAGATTGGTACTGTGAGTTATCGGATACGCCATGGATAAAAGGGTGAAGAAGTTGCCGCTGTGGGCGGCGGAATGGAGTAGATATGAGTACGGATATGAAACAACAACGCCTGAATGAGGCAATTAGCGAAATAGCAGTGAATATTGCTTCTCGTTTTAAAGAGAATCAGAAATTATACCAGACCTTTATCAATTGCTTTGAGAGCACTGCAAAGACTACCACAAAGTTTCTTAAGGAGGATGAAGTCTTTGTATTTACAGGAGATATTGCAGCTATGTGGCTTAGAGATTCTTCCGCGCAGGTGGTGCATTATCTTCCTTTTCTGAAGGAATATGGTATCGTTGAGGAATTTGTAAGAGGTCTTATTAAGAGACAGATGAAATATATACTCATTGATCCCTATGCCAATGCTTTTAATGAAACAGCAAACGGCAACTGTTGGGAAGTAGATATTACCGAAATCAATCCCTGGAACTGGGAGAGAAAATATGAAGTGGATTCCTTGTGTTATCCTGTCTGGCTGATTCACGAATATTACGAAAGAACCGGAAACCGTGATATCTTCACCCCAGAGGTTAAAATGGCTTTTGAGGAAATTATAAAGCTTTGGATCAAAGAACAAAACCATGAGTCCCAGTCTGATTACTCCTTTGTCCGTTTGAACTGTCCTCCTTCCGATACTCTGACCAGAGAAGGAAAAGGTGAACCGACAGCCTATACCGGCATGACCTGGTCCGGCTTTCGTCCCAGTGATGATGCCTGCTGTTATGGATATCTGATTCCGGCCAATATGTTTGCAGTGGTGGTATTAGGTTATATGGAGAATTACCTTAGAGAAATCTATCAGGACACAGAATTGGCAGACCAGGCAGCAAAGCTTAAAGAAACCATAGAAAAGGGTATCAGCCAGTACGGTATTGTAGATACAGAGGAATTCGGGAAAGTATATGCTTATGAAACCGATGGTCTTGGAGGCTATAATTTAATGGATGACGCCAATGTGCCCAGTTTATTATCAATTCCCTGGCTGAAATACAGGGATAAGGATGATTCTATCTATGAAAATACCAGACGGTGCATTCTAAGCCGCAAGAATCCATATTACTACGAAGGAACAGCCGCGAAAGGCATTGGCAGTCCACATACACCGGAGCAGTATATCTGGCATATTGCCCTTACCATGGAGGGACTTACAGCAACGAAGCAGGAAGATAGGTTAAGAATACTTAACACCCTTTTGGCTACAGATGCGGATAAAATGGTGATGCATGAGGGATTCTGCTGTAATGATCCTAAGCTTTATACAAGAGAATGGTTCGCATGGGCCAATTCCCTGTTTGCCCTGTTTGTAATGCAGCTTTACGAACAATAGGATTATGAATTCGTGTATGACCAATCAAAGATTGATTATTTACGAAAGATGTTATGACTAAGAAAAGAGAAGTAAGGTTGAAAGAAAATAAGTATGTAGAGGATGCCACAATATGATTCTTTCAACCTGTTTTATTTGTGGCAATACCGCAGGCTTGTTTGCGGTATGGAATAGGTGTACACATGAAAAATTATACCTTTGATACTACCATAGAGCAGGAAGTCCTTAAAAATTATTTGGACAGATCCGTTACGGCGGCATTTTTTATACACACGAAAACCTTAGAGGATGACTTAAGGGCTATTAAAAATCTGGGCGTTAAGTTTATCGGAAGAGCCTCCGGGGTATGGTATCCGGACCTTGATGATGAGGAACATTTTCAGAAGTCAAAATACCTGGCAGACCGTGTTCATGAAATTGATACAGAGATCATTTTACAGGCTTGTGTTTTTGAAGCTGTTTACAGACATATTGAGAATTTTAAAGTTCCGGCATATGTATTTGAAGCCTTTGGTCTGCCTGTGGAAGACCGTGGGTTCCGCTTTGAAGAGATGCGTTTTCCACAAGAACCTAACGGATTTATCTGGGGAGAAGACGGAGCACTTCCGGATATAGACCGTCTGGAAACCAGACTGTGGTTTTATTACCGTGCAACCAGGTACATTGATGCCGGCTTTGAGGCACTTCATATGGGACAGATTCATCTCTATACCGCCAATGATCGTGGTATGGTAAAGATGACAGAACTGATGGAGATGATACGAAGCTATGGAAAAGAGCATGCAAGAAGGCATAAAGTATTAATGGATGCACATAGCCATGGCATTAATATAAAAGGAAAACTGCTCCTTGATTATCATGCCATGCCTTTTACCAGATACCCTGTTACAGACAGAGCAGGGGAGAAACTGGTGTTAGTGAAAGAAGGTTACAGCGAAGGTGGCTTAAATCCCAATGGCTGGAGTGCAGAATCCATGCCTTATCTAATGGAATATGATAACTGGGGCGGTAAAGTTATAGAGGATTTTGAGAGCATCAGCTATGAAGAAAGAGCCTGGAAGGATTGGTGGGGTTATGACCAGATCGGATGGTTTGCCAATCAGGATGCGGCAGGACAGAAACACTTCCTGGAGTATACCTATAAGTGGACTGCCATTAACCATTCCAATGCTTATTTTCAAATACCTTTCCGCAGGAGCCTGGAAAGTGCGGCTGTGAAAATGGTTCGCGCTGATAACGGTGAAGAGGATATGCAGGATTATTATCAGATAAATAATAAAAGTGCCGATTGTCCTATGGGCTTTCATATGGAGGAGACCGTAAAAGAGCTCTGGGAGACTGGGGATAAGCTGCGCAAACTTGCCGGAAACCCTGCTGATCTTATGGATTACGGCGCTAAGAATATTTTTGATCCGGAAACAGGCTATAAATTACCGGAGAAGATTGTAGTATATGGAAGTTTTCAACCTTTTGTTGGAGCAACTCATAATGATTCCAACAGTGAAGTTACCAGAATGTATTATATCGGAGACAATACTTATACGCTTTCCCTGGTAATTCCTTTTGCGGGAGAATATGATTATGCCGTTTCCACTTATGGAACCCTGTCAGCTACTTATTGTTATGATACTTATCCCAGAAGCGGTTCTTCTAATAAAGGCTATTTTAAAGTAGAAAAGGATAATACGGTAGTTCGCTTCCGTTACCGTTTCATGGATAACAATGTAACAATCGAAGTATTTGAAGACTGAGGAAGGGATAATACAGGAAATTAGAGCTATGGTGATGCAAAAGAATAGGAAGGTGCTTCTATTTATTAGTTTTATGATTATCATGATCGTCATGGGGGCAAGCGACAGCCTAAGAGGCCTCTTTGGGATGGTCTTTCAGGAACATTTCCGGCTGACGAATACCCAGGTATCGATGATAATTACAGTCAGCTACTTGGGAAATCTTGTGTTTTTGTTCTTCGGAGGGTATTTTCTGGATACCTTCCCGAAGAAGAAAGTGTTTCTGGCAGTATTAGGAATCTGGATGACAGGTGCGTTATTGTTTCTGCTTACTGAGAGCTATGTATTTCTGCTGGCAGGTATGTTCTTGTGTATGGGAGCTTCTACTCTTCTAAACACTACGATCAATATACTGGTACCGGTGGTATTTGCAGCGTCTCCAGGGCTAATTGTTAATGTATTGTTTTTTGTCCAGGGAATAGGAACCAGCGGCAGCCAGAATGTAATCGGAAGATATTCCGCAGATTTTTCAAGCTGGAAGACGGTCAACCTGTTGCTTTTCCTTCTGTCAATTGGGGGAGCAATATTATTCAGTTTGAATGAGCTGCCTCAGATTAAGAAGGAAAAAGAAGTGAAGGTATCCTATGGGTCGATTATGAAAACACGCGCCTTTCTGTTTCTTACCCTGCTCTTTGGTACATATTTTATTGCAGAACATGGTGTTCTGAACTGGTTGATGATGTATGGCACAAAAGAGCTAAACTTCAACAATGGAAAAGCAGCCTTTTATCTGTCTGTTTTCTTTGCGGGTATGACAATTGGACGTCTGGTATTTGCACCGGTGGTACAAAAAATAGGTGTATCTAAAAGTATTGGTATCTTTAGCACAGCGGGCATGGTTTTATATGTGGCAGGAATTGCATTTGGAAGCAAGGTCTTTATATTGCTGAGCTTATCAGGCTTTAGCCTCTCCATTGTATATCCGACCCTTATACTTATGATCAGAAACTTCTATGAAGAAGACAGAATAGCCAGGGCAACAGGAGCCATTATCAGTCTGGCGACAATCTGTGATATAACCTTTAATATTATTTTCGGTAAGTTAATTGATAAAATCGGGCTTGCCATATCCTTTACCATTCTTCCTGCCAGTTTGGTGATATTCTGGATATTATATTTGATTTTTATAAAAGGCATTAAAATAAAAAAACTTGAGCCTTCCCAATAGACATTAAGACAAGCACAGGAGGATGAAACATGCGAATATATATAGCAGCAGATTATGAGGATATGAGCAGAAAGGCAGCCAATATACTATCAGCTCAGATTATTCTTAAGCCTGACAGTGTTTTGGGTCTGGCAACCGGCTCAACACCAATAGGAATATACAGACAGCTGATTGACTGGTATCAGAAGGGCGATCTGGATTTTAAGGAAGTCAGGACGGTAAACCTTGACGAATACAAGGGGATATCCCCGGAAAATCAGCAGAGTTATCATTATTTTATGAAGGAGAATCTCTTCCGTCATGTGAATATTGACCTAAGTAATACCTACCTGCCGGATGGTCTGGCAAAGGACAGTGAGGAAGAATGCAGTCGGTTCGATGAAGTAATAGAACAATCGGGTGGTATCGATATACAGCTCCTGGGACTGGGGCATAATGGGCATATCGGATTTAACGAACCCGGAGGCAGCTTTGAGAAAGGAACCCACCTTGTGGCATTGGCTCAATCAACGATAGAAGCCAATTCCCGCTTGTTCAAAGAGGGGGAAGAGGTACCGGCAGAAGCCTATACCATGGGAATTCAGAGTATTATGATGGCCAGAAAAATTGTACTTGTTGTCAGCGGCAGGGATAAGGCAGAGATATTAAAGGCTGCAATAAACGGCCCGGTTACACCTTTCGTGCCGGCCTCAATTCTACAGATGCACAGTGATTTTCATGTAATAGCAGATAAAGAGGCTGCGGCATTACTAGAATGTGATTAAGAACTTATTGAACTTTTCTGAGTGCCGACTTTGTGGTATAAAGCGTTGCAATTTAGGATACGCAGCAAGCTGCTATGCACCCTAAATTGCGCCTCCTACAAAGTAAAACCCCAGCCTGCCACGAGCAGTTAATCATAGAAGCTTCTTTCAGATAAATCTTTCTTTGAGATAATCCAGCAGTTTACTATTCGCATCTTCAGACATAAAGCAAAAGCGTATAAACCTACTGTTTAATAAAGGGAAGTTGCTGCAATCACGAAGCAGCATTCCCTTTTTTATAGCGCCTTCAAATAATTCATATGAGGTAGGACTGTCTTTTTGTACCTGAAGAAGGACAAAGTTGGCAGAAGGCTCGTAATATTTTATGTCCGGTATGTCCTTTAGTGCATTTACCACCCGCTGCCGTTCTTTCTGGGTAAAGGCTCTGGTAGTATTGATATAATTTTCGTCTGCAAACATAATTTCTCCAGCCAGAGAAGCAAGTGTGTTGATTGTCCAGGGATTCTTGCGGCGGTTTACCTTAGCGATGAGCTCTTTATCACCGACTACTGCATAGCCCAGGCGAAGTCCCGGAGCGGCAAAAAACTTAGAGATTCCTCTGATAATAATCAGCTTACTATAATCAGATACCAAGGATACAGCCGTTATAGCATTAACAACAGGAGCAAATTCTACATAAGTTTCATCCACCATACAATAGACGTTATTATCCTGGCAGCAAGTCAGGAGGTCAGCTAAGGTATCTTTATTGATAGCAGAGGAGGTAGGGTTGTTTGGATTGCAGATTACTAAAAGCTGATACCCTTCTGTTAGTTTTGCTTTTAGAGCAGTACAATCTAAACGAAAATCATCTTCCTCTTTCAAAGGAAAATAGTCAATCTTACTACCTGCCAGAGTGAGTTCACGCTCGTATTCTGAGTAAGTAGGACTAAGGATAAGTGCCTTTGAGGGGTTAATAAACTGTATCATTAACGATATCAGTTCCGTAGAACCGTTTCCTACCAGGACATCCTCTCTGCTTACGACAGCACCAACGCTGCTGTCCTTATTAAGGTAAGCGGCAATACTCTGTCTTAAGGAGGTATATTCCCTGTCCGGATAATCAGTTATGGCATCGATATGCTCTGATAAAGACTGACGAAGCAGGGGGGATATTCCCAGAGGGTTGACATTTCCTGCAAAATTAACAAGGTCTTCTTTTTTTATCCCATAAAGGGTTTCTATTTTTTCTAAATCACTTCCGTGAAAATGTTCTTTCGGTGTTATCATAACTATCCTTTCCCTTGCGAAATCCTGTCGATTAGTGTTATAATAATTATATTATAAAGGAAGAAAAATGCAATACAATACAAAAATAATCAAGGTCTGAGGTGAAATGGTTGAAGGAGAAAATAAAACAGCTGGCTGAGGGTATCTTTGAATATGAATCACCTTTTTTAGTATTGTCTGAGAAAGAGTTAATTATAACGGTAGATGCAGGGGGCTGCTATACAGGTTCCTTCACCATAGAGAATTCATTGGGAACTATGGTCCAGGGACAGTGTTATTCTACCAGTACATTTTTTGCTTTGAAGAAGGAATTTGAAGGAATACGGAGCGAGATTACTTTTACCGTTCTGGGAAAGAATCTTACACCCGGAGATATGATACGAGGCGAACTCCATATTGTCAGCAACAGCGGAGAAGGAAAGCTTCCCTATTATATAACCGCAGAACCGCCGTATCTTAACTCATCTCTGGGTAAAATCAAAGACTTTTTCCATTTTACCAATCTTGCCAAAGCAGACTGGGCAGAAGCGGTAAAGTTATTTAAATCAGAAGAATTTCGTACCTTCCTCAAATTTCGTGATAAAAAATACCTTGCCCTCTACGATGGCTTACGAAAGAGCAGATCCTACAGTCAGGCTCTGGAAGAATTCCTGGTTACCGTTCGTAAGAAAACCCCCGTTAATATTATTGTTGATAAGAACACTTTAGAATATGAGGTCAGCACTGAGAGCTTTATGGACAAGGTGACCCTTATGAAGGATAACTGGGGATATGAAGAGATTCGAGTTACCTGTGATGTGGATTTTATTATACCTGAGCATAAGATTATCTGGTCTGATTATTTTGTGGGGAATGTCTATCCCCTGGAGTTTGTAATTCAGCCGGAAAAGATGCGTAAGGGGAAGAACTATGGCAGGATTATTCTTACTTCTGTTCATGATACAATTGTAGTAGAAATAATTGCTGTTAGAAAGTCAGAAAACAAAGAAAATACCCGTAAGAACCACCATATCAGAAAAAAAGTCACTGCCTGTGTGAGAAATTACCTGGATTTTCGTAAAGATCTCCTGAGTCCAGAGGAGTATACAGAGAAGACAGAAGTAGAATTACACGGTCTGAAAGTAGGAGACAAGCAGAATCTCATGTGGTATAAGCTTCTGGAGATACATCTTATTCAAGTTAAGGATAAGGAGTCAGAAGAAAGACAAGAGGAATTAAAAGGAGCTTTAAATACCATAAAAGCTGAAATCCTGGAGGGAAAACAGACGTCGCTTGCAATTGTCTGTGCGTTCTGGTATCTGACAGCTCTGATCTATAAGAACAGTGAAGCTTCAGAGGCAGCATTAAAGGAAATACAGGCAGCTTACCGTATGAATTCCTCTGACTATCGGATTTTATGGTTTCTCTTATATACGGATAAGAAATATGAAAGTAATAGAAATCAAGCGCTGGATTTGATTAAGAAACAATATTATAATGGGTGCCGCAGTCCGTATATGTATCTGGAAGCGTTAATGATCTTAAGGGAGCATCCGGTCTACTTAACGGAACTGGGAGATTTTGAAACCCAGTTGATTTTATTCGGAGTGAAAGAAGAATACATAAGTGATGAGCTGGCAGGGCAATTTGCCTATCTGGCTGGCAAGAAAAGAGATTTTACAAGAGGTGTATATCTATGCCTCTCTTTGTTGTACAATAATTTTTCTAAATTGGATAACAAAGGCGATAGTTCTGTTCTTACCAATATCCTGTCTGCAATCTGCAGTTTGTTGATTAAAGGACACAAACGTGGCAAGAAGTATTTTATATGGTATCAGCTGGGAGTGAAGGAACAGCTTAGAATTACAGAATTGTATGAATATTATCTCTATTCCCTGGAGGAGGAACAATATACGCTGCTCCAGTCAAAACTTCCTCAGCATAAGCTTCCTCAGCAGGTGCTTTTGTATTTTATCTATAACAGCAGCTTAAGTGATAAGAAGAAAGCTTTTCTTTACGCTTATATTATAAAGAATAAAGAGGAATTAGGCCCTATATACAGAAGTTATAGTAAGAAGATAGAGAGCTTTGCAGGGAGAATGCTGAAAGAGCATGCCATTGACAGGAATTACGCAGTTATTTATGAGGAGCTTATAACCTTAAACGGATTAACGGAGGAGATTTCTAAAGATCTTCCTTTTGTAATGTTCAAACAGGAGCTATGCTGCGGTAATACTGCGGTAAAGGGCGTGATAACGATTCATGGTCAAACCGGTGAAGAAGTCTATACACCTCTGGTCTTAAATATAGCAAATATAGACATCTATATGGAAAACTATGAAATACTGCTGGTGGACTCACAGGATAACAGGTATTCCAATACCATTGAATACACCCTTTATCCTTTCTTTAACAAAGATAGTTATCTTAATGACTGTCTGCTCCATAACAGTCAGAATACCATGGTTTTACTATATTATGCGGATAAGATAGAAACTTATCAGAAATTTGACCAGGCATCTGTATTAATCAGGAGAAAACTGTTAGAGGCTCCTTTTCTGAAGGAAAGTTACAGGGGTAAACTTTTAATGGAGCTGGTTTCCTTTTATTATGACAACTTCCAGGGTGATCTGTTAGAAGAATACCTGATGCAGATTGACCTGTCGAAGTTAAATAAAAACGACCGAATAAAAGTTACAGAGCTTCTTATTATCAGAAACTATTATAAAGAAGCAGAAAAAGCACTCTATGAATTTGGCTTTGAAGGAATACAGATCAACAGACTGTTAAAGGCAGCAATCAATCTGCTAGGTAAAAATACGAGTAAGAATGAATTCTTATTACAGCTCTGTCATTATATTTATAAGGCTGGAAAATATAATGAGGAAATACTGCTGTATCTTTCAGAATACTATGAAGGAACAACCGGTGAGCTCTATGGTTTATGGGAAGCGGCTTTAAGCTTTGAAATTAATACCTGTGTGCTTGAGGAAAGACTTCTGACACAGATGCTGGTAACCAGGGAATATCTGCTGAACTCACCGGAGGTATTCTTTAAATACTATCAAAGAGGCAGCAACCGTAAATTGATACGTGCATTTTTGTCCTATCATGGTTATAAATATCTGATGAACGGCAGAATTCTAAAAGCAGAATTATTTGATGTTATGAAACGTGAACTGATTTATGAGGAAAATGATGTATGTATGCTTGCACTGTTAAAGAAACTGTCAGAAGAAGAATTTTTCGATGAAAGTGAAAAGGAGTTTGTGGATTATAACCTGCAAAGTTTTCTAAGACGAGGAATTATTCTTCCTTTCTTTAAAAATTTTAAAGGAGTTATACCGTTAAATCCCAAAATAACCGAAAAATACTTAGTAGATTATATAACTGATCCTTCCAGTAAGGTAGTTATCCATTACAGATTCGAAAACAAAGAAGAAGAATTCACCACAGAGGAAATGAAGGATATGTTTCTTGGAATCCGGGTGAAGGACTTTACAGTATTTCAGGATGAGAATCTGCAATATTATATCTCAGAAGGCGACAACCTCCAGACCAACATTACAGAGAGCGGAAGTATAAAGGCGGAGCAGGAGATGCAGCTAGAAGAAGATTCTCCTCTGGATCAGATTAACTTTATGCTTACGGCATTAGAAATGAATGATTACACCAGTGTTTTAGAGAGTATGTGGAACTATGGAAAGAACAGGCATCTCATGATTGATTTATTTAAGCCGATTTAGATGTAGAATACATAGTACCAGTACATCGTTGACTAAGTTTCTGCTATTTAAACTTGTCTATTTTCTCGATAGCATTATTCCAAAAGCCTCGGCGTAAACACCATTACGCCTGCGTTTTTGAAACAATACTCTCAAAAAAATATCCTGCGTTTAACTATGCAGAACTTAATCACCGATGTACTAGAGTATGGAAGCAGAAAGGAGAGCTGTATGACTGACAGAAAAAAACTTCTGTTAGGAATTGATTTCGGCAATGATTATATACAGATATGCTTTTATAATCATAAGACGATGGAACCGGAATCCGTTACCTTAAATCAGGGGAAATATCTCTATCCGGCACTGGTGGGAAGTAAGGCAGGTGGTAAGGAGTGGGCTTATGGAGAAGAAGTTCTAAGCCTTGAACAGGAAGGCTTGTGCCAGAAGGCAGATAACCTGCTTGTAAAAGCTATGGCTGGGGATGAGATTCAGTTGTATGACAAGACCTACACTACAGCGTTCCTTCTGGAGAAGCTCTTTCGCAAATGCCTGACTCTTGTTACCTTGAAGTTTCCCGGTGAAAGCATCGGTAAAATAACCATAACAGTGAAAAATCTAAATGAGAACTTAAAATCAGCACTTACAGAAGCCTTCTATAATATGGGAATCAAAGAGGACAGGCTTATTCTTCAGAGTAATTCCCTAAGTTACGAATATTATGCCCTCAGTCAGAAGAAGGAGCTGTGGCTTAATGATGTGGGACTATTTCATATGGATGAAGAGGAATTCTATTATAGTCAGATAAGTATAAATAGAAGGTTAAATCCTATACCGGTAGGGATAAGCAGAAGAGAACTTAATGATATCTTAACCCTTATAGAGGTGGAGAAGGCTGACAGAGAACGTACAGAGTACTGTTTTCTTAACCTTGCCAAAGGAATTCTTCATAAACAGCTGATTTCTACTATTTATGTAACCGGTGCAGGATTTGAAGGTGATTGGGTTGACAATGCCCTAAAGGAACTATGTAACGGCAGAAGAGTGTTCAAAGGGCAGAATTTATATGCCAAAGGAGCCTGCTATACCTCCAGGGAAAAGGATACTCAGGCTGGATTGTTAAAGGAATATATCTTCCTGGATTCAGATTGCATAAATGCCCTTATAACAGTGGAGGGTTATAAGGAGGGTGAAGCAGCAGAAATTCCACTTTGGGACGGTTATAAGGCCTGGTATGATAAACCCTGCACCCAGGAGTTTATTTTAACTGAAAGCAATGTTTTAAATTTGCAAGTGAAGGATTTATTCACACTTAAGAAGG
Organism: Anaerocolumna sp.; assembly: GCA_029256725.1. Lineage (GTDB taxonomy): Bacteria > Bacillota > Clostridia > Lachnospirales > Lachnospiraceae > Anaerocolumna. The sequence continues at coordinate 21,667 of JAQSXJ010000007.1, forward strand.
AATATCACGAAATTATTCTGGAAGGCTTAGAGGTAAAAAACGATAAGACTACACGTGTAGAAGTATCCATGGCTTTTCAGGATGAGAATACAGCGGTAGTAAGAATAAGAGATATTGGTTTTGGGCAGTTTTTGGCGTCATCAGGCCTGAAATGGGAAAAACTTATAAAACTCTTTGAGGATGCAAATAATACTGCAAAAGAGAGGGCAGGAATACTCATCTTATGTGACAAAGCCAAGACAGAAATTCCGTACCGATTTAAAATAACCGAAACGGTTGTTAACAATGCAGAGGAACTTTATTACTATATCTATCATAATTTCATGCTGCTTACGGATGAACTTCTAGACGAGAAATTTCTCCTTTGGATGGAGCGAGAGCTTAAGCAAACTGAAAAAGTCTCGAAGATAAGAGAAATAATAACTATGTTTTCCGGCTATGAAGCACTCTTAGAAGCCGCCAAAGTACTCTTGCCGGACTCGGGTTATTATACAAAGGCAGAAGCAGATGACTTTTTGAAGAAGCAAAAGGAACGAAAAAATATTTCACCTGCTGAAATGGCATTAAAGAAAGGTGATTCCTTTTTATCACATGGGCAGTATGCTGATGCAGGCTTACTATATGAAGTCCTGTTAAATAATCACAGTAATACACTAACGGCAGAAGTTACGGGCAGAATACGGCATAATCTTGGAATATGCAGACTCCATCTGGAAGGGTTATTAAGAGCAAAGCCAGAATTTAAGGAAGCCTATCGGTTAAATGGCAGTGAAGAGTCAAAAAGACAATATTACCTGTGTAAGCTGCTATTAGGCGAAGCAATTGAAATTGTAAGCTTACAAGGCGGTGAAGAAGGAGTCCATAAACTAGAAGGTGAAACTTATATAGAAGCATTAAAGGAAGAAATACAACAAAGCCTGTTACGCTTTAAGGACAGCGATAATTATATTAAGTTAGCAGCTCTTAAGGAATCAAAAGATACCGGAAGGCTTAATGATTTTACGCGGGAAGTTAAGGATATAATAACTGTGTATAAACAGGAGTACCGCAAAGAGAATTTATAAACCGGTTACGGAAAGGAAATCAGGCACATGGCATTTAGAAAACGCAAAGCCTCAGAGGAAACCAAGAATAAAACGACAGAAGAACCTGTAAGCCTGACAGTAAATAGGGCGGAGAACTCCAAATACGCTATAGAAGATAGCTGCCAGCAGATTGTAGAAAGTACTTTGCAGGCACAGGAAATGAAGACAGAGCTGCAGGCAGTAACGCATTATATCAGTGATATACAGAGAATCGAGGCATTGGAACGGGAAGACAGAGAGCTTATCAATGACCTTGCCAGAAAGATACTGACACTGTCAAAAGACAGGGAGAGATATAAGAAAGGCACCCGTAAGATTAAGGATACCCAGTATCATAATCTGGCTAAATTTGAAGAAAGTATTCCGCTGGATCTAAGAAAGATGAAAGCCTGGGAGGCTTACAGCTTTGATATAGAAAATGACCTTAAATATCTGGACAGTGAGAGAGCAGCTCTTCTGCATCAGAAAGAGGATGCAGCAGCAAATCAGAAAACCCTTGGCACCATAGGGATTACGACCAGTATACTCTCAGTTCTTTTATTTCTGTTATTCATCTGGGTGAACCATAGAACCGGCGCCAATATGCAGCTGCCTTTTCTCTTAACCATTGCATTAGGTGCAACCGCAGCAGCTTATATATTTTTACGGGCCAGAGAGAACAGAAAAGATACGGCTGATTCAGAAAAAAAATTAAACCGTGCAATCCAGCTGTTGAACAAAGTAAAAATTAAATATATAAATAATACCAATGCGTTGGATTACTGTTATCAGAAGTATATGGTAGACAGTTATGCTCAGCTGACTTATCTCTGGGAGGAATATAAGAAGGAAAAAGAAGATGAGAATAAGTATAAGGTCAGCAAAGAACAGACAGAATATTATAACAGGGAAATCATCAATCATCTAAAGAGTGTAAAAATTTCAGATGCAAAGATATGGATCTATCAGTTAGAAGCCTTGCTGGATTCAGGAGAAATGGAGAAGGTAAGTACTGCACTTCTAGACCGAAGACAGAAATTAAAGGAACGAATCGAGCAGAACAACCTGCTAAAGGAAAAGTGCCTCGAGGATATTGAAAAATTCACCAAAGAAAAAGAAGAGAACAAAGAGTATGTTTCAGAGCTTCTGAAAAAGCATGGTATCAACTTATAAAAACAATCATACCAAGGTATGAAGGTATAAAGATATAGAGAGACTACTTCTAAATACCAGATGAGAGTGGCTTGCATTTAGGAATTTTCCATTGAAGGGTTCTTAATGACACTTAAATGGCAATTATTGTGCCTAGGTGAAAGGATACCATTGTCTGAGCGATTTACAGCGAGTTTGGTATCCTTTCACCTGCCAGAAACAATAACTGCCATTTTAGTGGAATTTAGAACCCTGAACGGGAAAATGCATAAATGCAAGCCACTCTCATCGGACACCCCCACAGTTATCCGTCATACCAATCCGTCATACCAATCCCGTGGCAAACCAACATTTCGTACTTGACAGAAGAAGAAAGTTTTCATATGATATTCATAGTGATTATAGATAATATAAAGGTAATGATGGAGAGGATTAGACAGGTAAGTGTATCAGAGAGGACGGTTCAAGGCTGAGAGGCTGTCTTACTTACTGCTTGTTGAAGGTAGCTCTTGAACTGTGTTTCTGAAAGCGAGTAGGAAATGCCGGTTAGTCCCGTTACAGATTAAGAGGCAGCAGATTTTAGCTGTGAACAAAGGTGGTACCACGGTTCTTCGTCCTTTTTGACGGAGAGCCTTTTTTTGTTCTTATAAAATAGGAAAACTAATACAAAACAGTAAGAAGTAATAGCATGTAAAACAGAAATAAGAGGTTGCCATGAGCGGCGGAATGAGAGGAAAGAATGAACAAAGAATTGGAAAAGAACTATAACCCCTTGGATATAGAAGACAGATTGTATGCAAAGTGGATAAATAAGAAATATTTTAAGGCTGAGGTGGATAAAAGCAAGAAACCTTTTACCATTGTTATGCCCCCGCCCAATATTACAGGACAGCTTCATATGGGACATGCCCTTGATAATACCATGCAGGATATTCTTACAAGATTTAAGAGAATGCAGGGTTATAATGCGCTTTGGCAGCCCGGTACAGACCATGCAAGTATTGCAACGGAAGTTAAGATTATCGAACAGCTTAAGAAAGAAGGCGTTGATAAGAAGGAGCTTGGAAGAGAAGGCTTCTTAAAGAGAGCCTGGGAATGGAAAGAGGAATACGGCGGACGTATTATAAGCCAGCTTAAGAAGATTGGTTCCTCCTGTGACTGGGAAAGAGAACGTTTTACCATGGATGAGGGTTGTTCAGAGGCAGTAGAGGAAGTATTTATCAGACTTTATGAGAAAGGACTTATCTATAAAGGCTCCCGTATCATTAACTGGTGCCCTGTCTGCAAGACCAGTATCTCAGATGCAGAGGTAGAGCATGAAGAGCAGAACGGACATTTCTGGCATCTTCTCTATCCTATTACAGGAACAGATAAATTCTTAGAGGTAGCTACAACAAGACCTGAAACGATGTTAGGTGACGTTGCTGTTGCTGTACATCCGGAAGATGAGCGTTATAAGGAATTGATTGGAAAGACCGTAATTCTTCCTTTCCTTGACAAAGAGATACCGATTATCGCAGATACCTATGTAGACAAGGATTTTGGTACCGGTGTTGTAAAGATTACTCCTGCTCATGACCCTAATGACTTCGAAGTAGGAAAAAGACATAACTTAGAGCAGATCAATATCATGAACGATGATGCCACAATCAATGAAAAAGGTGGTAAATTTGCCGGAATGGACCGTTATGCAGCCAGAAAGCAGATGGTGAAAGAGTTAGAGGATATGGGACTACTAAAGAAAGTAGAAGACCATGTTCATAATGTAGGTATCCATGACAGATGTAATACAACGGTAGAACCCCTAATCAAACAGCAGTGGTTCGTTAAAATGGAGGAACTGATAAAACCCGCAGTAGATGCAGTAAAAAGCGGTGAAATAACCTTTGTACCGGAACGTTTTGATAAGATCTATTTTAACTGGACAGACAATATCAGAGACTGGTGTATCTCCAGACAGCTCTGGTGGGGACATAGAATTCCTGCTTATTACTGTGAAAAATGCGGAGATGTGGTAGTATCAAGAGAAGTACCAGGAACCTGCCCGAAATGCGGACATGATCACCTGGTTCAGGATGAGGATACTCTGGATACCTGGTTCAGCTCAGCACTGTGGCCTTTCTCCACCCTTGGCTGGCCTAAGAATACAGAAGACCTTGAATACTTCTATCCTACCGATGTACTTGTTACCGGCTATGATATTATTTTCTTCTGGGTAATACGTATGGTATTCTCCGGATATGAATATACTGGCAAAGCACCTTTTCATAAGGTACTGATTCATGGTCTGGTAAGAGATTCTCAGGGAAGAAAGATGAGTAAGTCCCTTGGAAATGGTATCGACCCTCTTGAGATAATTGATAAGTACGGAGCAGATGCTCTTCGTCTGACGCTGATTACCGGTAATGCCCCCGGAAATGATATGCGTTTCTACCTGGAAAGAGTAGAAGCCAGCAGAAACTTTGCCAATAAGGTATGGAATGCTTCCCGTTTCATTATGATGAATCTTGAGAAAGCTGAAGCAGTAGAGGGAGATAAGGTTCTCTTAACAGATGCTGACAAGTGGATTCTATCCAAATGCAATACCCTTGTAAAAGAAGTAACAGATAATATGGAAAGCTTCGAGCTTGGTATTGCTGTACAGAAAATATATGATTTTGTTTGGGAAGAATTCTGTGATTGGTACATCGAGATGGTTAAGCCCAGACTTTATAATGATGCTGATGAGACCAAAGCAGGTGTTATCTGGACTTTAAAACAGGTTTTGATCACCTCCTTAAAGCTCCTTCATCCCTATATGCCTTTTATTACAGAAGAAATCTACTGTACTTTATTAGAAGCAGAAGGAAAAGACGGAGAAGCAGAGTCCATTATGATATCTGAGTGGCCGGTATTTGATGAGAAGTACAATTACAGCAAAGAGGAAGAAGCAGTTGAATTAATGAAGGAAGCAGTAAAGGGTATCAGAGCTGTTCGTGCCGGTATGAATGTACCGCCTTCAAAGAAAGCTTCCGTTATCATTGTAACGGAAAACAGCAGAATAACTGAAATCTTTGAGAACAGCAGAGCTTTCTTTGCAGCACTTTCTTATGCTTCTGAAGTAACCATACAGAAGAATACCGATGGAATACCTACAGATGCAGTTACAGCACTTATTCCGGAAGCTGTAATCTATATGCCATTTGCAGAACTGGTAGACATTGAGAAAGAAATAGAAAGACTGAATCAGGAAAAGACGCGTTTATCCGGTGAGTTAAGTCGTGTAAACGGAATGTTAGCTAACGAAAGATTCGTAAGCAAAGCACCGGAAGCCAAGATTCAGGAGGAGAAGGAAAAACTGGCAAAATACACCCAACTTATGGAACAGGTGGAAGAACGTCTTAAGACTCTTACGAAATAGTTAAGATAAGAGGTAAAAATTCTTAGGGTATGAGATTACACTTGATTTTTACCCATATAATGGTTAAGATAGAAAGAAAAGAGCGGATATAGAAAGCTTTATTAAAAGCGATTTAAATCTGATAGAAATAAAAATATAATTCACTTATATATATACATATTGCAAGCAGATTTGTGATATGTATATATAATGGGTGAATGAAATAAAAAGAGTGCACCGGAACGCACAGATAGGAGTTAGCATGATTAATTTTGATGAAGAAATTGCTAAATTTCAGCCAAGCCTTGAAGTAGATCAGGTGGAGGAAGTAATACAAGGTAATGATCTGTCTGATATTACAGATATTATTAAGACTATGCTGAAGGAAATTAAAGACAAGAATTAACCTGGTGGTGTGTTTGAAAACTTTTTGAACTGTATTGACCGGCTCCCATAGCGGTATATGGCACAAGCAGTTTTCAAACACACCCTAGTGCGCGGAGTACTGCCTTACCACTATTAACCCAAGGCAGAGCGAGGTGGTTTTAGCAGAGCGAAGAGCAATGGAAAATAAGAATGGAAAGGAAGCCACAAGAGATTCCTTTGCTCGTATGGCAAGTGGCAGGAAGATAACATGATATGTCCGGTATGCAATAAAAGCGTTCAGGGTAAGAATAATCGCTGTGAACGCTGCGGTGAAGACTTAACAGTTTATACGAAAGTAAATTTGATGTCCAACCGTTACTATAATGAAGGACTGCAGAAGGCAAAAGTAAGGGATTTGTCCGGTGCTATCATTATATTGAAAAAGAGCTTGGAGCTGAACAAGAGGAATACGGATTCCAGAAATCTTCTGGGCCTTATTTATTATGAGATGGGAGAACCTGTCGCTGCTCTAAGTCAATGGGTAATCAGTAAGCATCTGCAGCAGGAGAATAATGATGCGGACAGATATATGGAATTAGTGCAGGCTAATCCTACCAGACTTGAGAATCTGAATCAGACTACGAAAAGATATAATGCGGCCTTACAGTCTGCCAAGCAGGGAAATGAGGATTTGGCAATTATTCAGTTGAAGAAAGTTGTTAACCTTAATCCGCATTTTGTTAAGGCGCTTCAGTTGCTTGCCTTGTTGTATATTAAGAGCGGTGAGCTTGACAAGGCTCTTAAGAATCTGACCAAAGCAAGCAAAATAGATGTATCCAATACTACTACCCTCAAGTACATGAGAGAATTAAATGAACTGACTCAAGCCTCAGGTGAAGATACCAAGACAGAGAAGAAGGAAGAAAGAAAAGCCGTAACGGAACCAGTAGTCTTTGGGCATACTCCGTATAAAGAAGATAAACCTAATATATGGCCTTTTGTAAATCTAATTATCGGTATAGCAATCGGTATTATGGGTGCAGCATTTCTGCTGGTGCCGACAGTTATTAACAACTACGAAGGCAAGTCCAATACGCAGAAAAGTGATTACATCGCACAGATTAATGAAATGGAACAGAAGTATGACGCTGCGGTAAAATCAAAGGATGAACTGGATACCCAAATCGCTGCTTTGAACAAGCAGATCGAAGAATTGACCGGCAACCAGGTGGATGATACAATTTATGATCAGCTCTTTAAAACAGCAGCTCTTTACGTTAATGAGCTTCAGAAAGGTAGTTCTCAGATTAACTATATTAATGTAGCTGAGCAACTGGCAAAGGTCAAAACTGATAAGTTAGAGAAACCTCAGGCTTTGGAGCTGTATAACCAGATAAAAGACGCTGTAGGTGAAAAAGCGGCAACTTCATTGTATAGTCAGGGATATAATCTGTATTCTACCAGAAAATACGATGAAGCTTTAGAGGTGCTTCTTCAGGCCAATGCACTGGACGATACCAACGTGGATGCGGTGTATTTTATTGCCAGGTCTTACCATCAGCTCAGTGATTATGAGAATGCCAGAAAATACTATAATCTGATTATAGAGAATTACCCGGATTCCGGCAAACGCTACACGCAATCACAGGAAAAATTGCAGTCACTGCCTTAAAAGAGTATTAAAATCACGGAATAAAATAATAAAAAATCATATATAACCACAACGAGGAGAGACAATTCCAAAAATTACTTGGAATTGTCTTTTCTTATAGACGGATGAGAAAATATATGTTAAAATATGTAAATGTAAACTTCTGGGTTTTATAATGTTCATATATGCTCTTTTTCATGTTTTCTTGTAATGAATGTTATGGAGTTTCTGAAAGTAAAGGTGAAGAACTAGTGCTGAATTATTGAGATACTTAATTCACGTCCTGATTTGTGGCATTCCACATCTGTAAGCAGATGCGGACTGCAATGGGAACTAGTGTGAAAAAACTTAAAGACGTTTTTTCAACATCCTGAATTGTATGTGTGTTAACGCACACAGATGGGAGTTAATGCACCTGGCTCTAATGAAGGAGGTAGGTAAAATTAAATGTCCGGAAAGAGGTATGCATGGATAAGAAAGAACCGTTAAAGAGAAAAGCAGAAATAAACAAAAAGGAGGCGGCGGAATACCACGTTAAGGAGAAGTGTCTGATAATACAGGTGAAACAGGATTTGGACCATCATAATACCCTCTCAATCAGGGAACAGTCGGACAAGCTTCTTGACAAGGGACAGATTAAGAATATTGTATTTGATTTCAGTGGAACGGATTTTATGGATAGTTCCGGAATCGGAGTAATAATGGGACGTTACAAAAAAATAGCACTTTCAGGGGGAAAGATTTTTGTAACTGGTATAAACAATAATTTAGACAGAATTTTCAGAATGTCCGGACTTTATCGGATCGTTCCGAAATTTGATTCCATAGAAGAGGCGTTAGCTAAGGGAAGATAGGTGTTTAAACAGGAGGATAAGTATGGATACCAACGAAATGTTATTAGAGTTTGACAGCAAATCTGAAAATGAGAGTTTTGCAAGATCGGTAGTGGCAAGTTTTGTAGCTCAGCTGGATCCTACATTGGAGGAAATATCCGATATCAAAACTGCTGTTTCAGAAGCTGTAACCAATGCCATTATACATGGTTATGACAAGCTCAAAGGTAAAGTTATTGTTTTTTGCAGAATATTTGGACATGAAGTGTATGTTGAGGTGCGGGATCAAGGTCAAGGGATAGGGGATGTAACTAAGGCAATGGAGCCTCTGTTTACCACCAAGCCGGAGGAAGAGAGATCCGGTATGGGATTTTCTTTTATGGAAGCCTTTATGGATGATTTGGAAGTGGAATCAGAAATAGGCAAAGGAACTATCATAAAAATGAAAAAGAAAATCCACTAGGGCTTACATCCTGAGTAAACCTCATGAGCAGGAAGGAAGTGAAACAGTGGACACAATCGAATTAATCCGTTTATCGCAACAGGGAGATAAGGAGGCAAGGGATAGGGTAATAACGGAGAATGTAGGATTGGTATGGAGTATAGTAAGAAGATTTATGTCAAGAGGTCATGAGACGGAGGATTTATTTCAAATAGGGAGTATCGGACTGATAAAAGCAATTGATAAATTTGATATGAGCTATGAGGTGAAGTTCTCCACCTATGCAGTACCTATGATAATGGGTGAAATAAAGAGATTTCTAAGGGACGACGGTGCAATAAAGGTCAGCCGTTCTATGAAAGAAACTGCAGGCAAGATTCGTGTTATCAGAGAACGGCTTGGAAGCCTGTATGGAAGAGAACCAACCTTAGAAGAGATCAGTAAAGAATTGAATTTGGCAAAAGAAGAAGTACTAATGGCATTGGAATCAGGTGCAGAAGTAGAATCGCTCTATAAAACAATTTATCAGGGAGATGGAAATGCGATCTATCTTATAGATAAATTGGAACAAACCAATGATGAAAGTGAAAATATGATTGACAAGCTTGCCTTACGAGAGACCATCGCATCACTTGATGAGAAGGATCAGGAATTAATCAGGCTTCGATACTTTTTGAATAGAACGCAGACAGATATCGCAAAAGAAATGGGAATTTCCCAGGTTCAGGTATCGCGGTTAGAAAAGAAGATACTCTTAAAAATGCGAGAAAGAATGTCGTAAACAATGGCTGATATTACCAGTATATAATAATGCAGTTAACAGATAATAACAATTATACAAGTATCTATGACAGTAGGAATCATAAATACAAGAAAGAACAGCATCAGTTAAAAAAACTGCTGCTGTTTTTTATTTACAATTTTATGTCGCTTTATTTATGAATTGATTTAAGTTGTTCTGGCTATTGAAGCTTCTTTCTTCTTTGAAGCAGAGTTACTTAAATTCAACTTATATAGAATAAAATTCATTAGAAAGGTTAGGTAACTAAAAATGATATTCAGACAGAAGCGAATCTGGATAATTACAGCCGCCACTTTACTGCTAATTGCTGCAGGGATTATTATTGTAATTTTTGCACAGAATACGGAGAAGGAGATTCATAAGGGAACCCTTGTATATAAGAGCAGTTATTGCAGTGCAACCGGAATAGAAGGAAAGATGCCTGATGAAGAATACACGGTTATATATTAAAATTGACAAAAATAATCTGGTACATCATAAGATAGTACGATTAAAAGATGTTGCAAAACTTTTTTCTCCAAATCGAAATGTAACGGAAGACCTTTATCAACAGGTGCTCTTTATTATAAAGGATGATAAAAAAGCCAACTATGTTTTCTCTGTGTTAAAACTTTTGGAATTGATTCATAAAGAGTATCCGGATTTGGAAATTATTAATCTGGGTGAGAGGGATTTTATTATTCTCTATGAACCGGAACAAAAGGAAAAGAAGCTTTGGGAGTATTTTAAAGTGGGCTTTGTATCCTGTATTGTCTTTTTTGGTGCGGCTTTTACTATAATGACTTTTAATGAGGATGCCAATGTATCTGTTATTTTTGAATTAATTTATAAATCTGTTATGGGGACGGAACAGGTCAAGGGATCTATTTTGGAAATTTCCTATGCAGCTGGGTTACCTCTTGGTATCATAATCTTCTTCAATCACTTTAGTAAAATGAAAGCCGGAAAGGATCCTACACCTATGCAGGTGCAATTAAGGTTATATGAAGCGGATCTGGATGAAACATTGATTGAAAACAAATCAAGAGAGGGGAAATCCATCGATGTTCCTTAAATACTTATTATTAGTTTTTATTGGACTTACCGGCGGTATATTGATAGCGGCAGGTATGGTAGCTTTTATAACCATTGTCGGGGTTCTGACTCGTCTTGCTATAAGAACAGATACCGCCAAGCGAATTCTGCTATATGAAGATATTGTTGTAGTTGGGTCAACCTTAGGAAATATTCTGGATATATTTAAACCTCCATTACCCATTGGGCATGTGGGGCTGATAATCTTCGGACTGTTTTCAGGCTGCTTTGTCGGATGTCTTGCTGTTGCCCTTGAAGAGGTAATACAGATATTTCCTATAATGACGCACAGACTTAAGCTTAAAATAGGAATACCCATAATCGTATTGTGTTTGGCTTTAGGAAAAGGCGCAGGTGCTTTTTTTCAACTATTTATACATTATAAAAAATGACTTGAGTGTCAATAGACAGTTTTATCATTAGGACGGAAATTTACAACAGGGCTTTTAACTCTCAAATCAAAAAATAAAGAATAAATTCTATGACAACTATGTAAAATAGTAAGGCGTTTATTTAAGTGAATAAGGAGGTAATAACATGCAGGATAACAAAAATAAAGTTACTGCCGCAGATGTTGTGAAGGAACAGGATAAGGATAAGAAAGCAGAGAAATATAATAAATATGTGAAAGATAAAACACCTGTTCATAATAAATTTATCAATATTTTAAATGCTTTTTGGGTAGGAGGGCTCATTTGCGTTCTGGGACAAGGCTTAAACAACTACTATACATCCCTTGGATGCAGTGAAGATCAGGCATCCGGATATACTGCACTTTCATTGATATTGTTATCAGTTATTCTTACAGGATTAAATATTTATCCTAAGATTGCAAAATTTGGTGGTGCCGGAACCGTAGTACCTATCACCGGCTTCGCTAATTCTGTTGCTGCGCCGGCAGTAGAGTTTAAAAAAGAAGGACAAGTATTTGGTATTGGATGTAAGATATTTACCATTGCAGGTCCTGTAATCTTATATGGTGTATTTAGTTCCTGGGTGCTGGGGGTTATATATTTTGTATTAATGAAACTTGGAATTGTCTGATTCAGAGAACAGTAAAAACAAGGAATATAATACATTTATTCTGAAAGAACTTAGGCGAGCACGTGGGTGCTTCTATTAAGCTTCTTTCATCATACTTTGTGCCGCTGTGGGCGGCGGAATGAGAGGTAAGAATGGAGAAGAACAGTAAAATGTGCGGGAAGCAAAGTCTGTTGTTTGCAAACCCACCCTACGTAACAGCAGGTTCTTCTATTGCCGGTAAAAAAGAAGGAGAAGGTCCTTTAGGCAGTTATTTTGATCAGGTAGAGGAAGATCCTATGTTTGGTGGTACCACCTGGGAGGATGCGGAAAGCAGGATGATGAGAAGAGCCGCTGATCTTGCAATTAAAAAGGCAGGTATTACAAAAGAAGATATAAGATATATGGTCGGTGGAGATCTTTTAGGACAGTTAATAGCAACCTCTTTTGGTATTATGGAACTGGAGATTCCTTTATTTGGTGTATATGGTGCCTGCTCCACCATGGGTGAATCCATGGCTATCGGATCAGTATTAGTTGACGGAGGATTTGCTGATAAGATTATGGCTATTACCTCCAGCCATTTTGGCGGTGCGGAGAAGCAGTTTCGTTTTCCTTTAGGTTATGGTAGTCAGAGACCTTTAGCAACCAGTTGGACGGTTACCGGCAGCGGAGCAGTTATTATTGATAAAGAGGATAAACGGAGCGAGAGCTTACTTGAAAAAGAGGCACCAGTGTGTATTAAAGGAGTAACCATTGGACGTATTGTGGATTATGGCATCAAAGATTCCATGAATATGGGTGCCTGTATGGCGCCGTCGGCCTATAAGACCATCGCAGCTAATTTAAAGGATTTAGGCGTGAAAGCAGAGTATTATGATAAGATTATTACCGGTGATCTAGGCTATATAGGTAAGGACATATTAATCGATCTGTTAAAACAGGAAGGAATCGATATTTCTAAGAACCATATGGACTGCGGTATTGAGATGTTTGACAAAGAAACCCAGGATACTCATTCCGGTGGAAGTGGCTGTGGTTGCAGTGCTATCACCTTAAACAGTTATATCATACCGAAACTGCGCAGAAGAGAGTGGAAAAGAGTATTATTTGTTCCTACAGGTGCCCTGCTGTCAACAGTAAGCTTTAATGAAGGAAATCCGGTTCCCGGTATTGCCCATGCTATAATAATAGAAGGATTGTAAATATAATGGATTATCAAAAGCCTGGAGCAAATAATATAGGCTTTGGAAAGGAACTCAATGGATTATATAAAAGCATTTTTAATAGGCGGTGCTATCTGCGTGGTTATTCAGATAGTAATGGATAATACAAAGCTGATGCCAGGCCGTATTATGGTTATGCTGGTCTGCCTTGGAGCTTTTCTCGGTTCGGTCGGCTTATATGAACCCTTTTCAAAATGGGCAGGAGCAGGTGCTACTGTACCTCTAAGCGGATTTGGAAACTCGCTGTTTAAGGGAATTAAAGAAGCAATTGATAAAGACGGTTTGCTGGGTTTGTTTAAAGGAGGCCTGACAGCTGCTTCGGCAGGAATTTCAGGAGCCCTGATATTTAGCTATATTGCATCATGGATCTTTAGCCCTAAAATGAAAGACTAATTATTTATAATATTATATTCGGCAGGTTATAAAGAATAAAAATATGCGGGTCTTGTTAGTTAATCTAACAAGACCCGCATTGTGCTTTAGTCAATATTACTTAATCACCGTAATCATAATCGAATTCAGGATCATAGTAATCTTCTTCGCCACCAGTATTATTACTGTTATTGTTTCCGTTACCATTTCCATTATTGCCATTATTATTGCCATTATTATTATTGCCATTGCCGTTTGAACCGCTATTTCCGTTGCTATTGCCATTACCGGAGTTGTTCGTATTAGGCGGTGTAGTGGTAATTGATGGTGTAATACCTTGACCTGGTGTAGGAATAAGGTTCTGCAGTCCTGAATTTTTCGCATTGTGGACTGTACAGATATCATCATTGCTTGGAAGGAGGAATGGAGTATCCTGTGTTTTTGCTGTCTCTTCCTTAAACAATAGGACTTTTTCTTTAACGGTTGAAGGAGGACAGAATTCGTTGGCTATCTTACCGGATGTAGTGCAGATCTTCACCGGCACATGAACATCGCATTTTTCCGTAGGTTCCGTATTTTTAGCAAAGTATTCAGTCTTTACGGTTGAGCCGCCTTCGTACTTATCACAAACGCCTTCAGTAGCAAGTTTACCGCTCTTGGTACAAATAGTTTTCTCTACAATAGATTCAGGCTTGTTAAAGGGAACGGCTTCCAGTCCATATTCTTTGTGAATACGTTCCATAACATCACGCCATATAATTTTCTGATAACTGGTGTTGGTCTGAGCTCTGTTATTGTCATAACCCGACCAGATAGTAGCGGTATAATAAGGGGTATAACCGGAAAACCATAAATCCAAATCATCAGTAGTAGTTCCTGTCTTACCTGCTACAGGCATTATAAGATTCTTAAACCCTACTAACGTTCCGGTACCTTTTTTTACAACGTCTTCCATAGCACTGGTTAAGAGGAAAGCAGTGGATTCCATCATGACCTGGCGAACAGAAGTCTTATTCTTTATTAATACTTTATTATTATGATCCAGTATTTTGGTATAAAAAATTGGTTTCGAATACACTCCGCCATTGGCTATTGCTGCATAAGCAGCAGTAAGTTCAAGATTTGATACACCTTTTGTAATACCGCCTAAGGCTAAGGGAAGATTGATATCTGAAAAAGTTTTACCGCTTTCTGACACTCCACTTTCTACAAGAGAAGTAAAACCTAATTTCTGCAAATAATCAAAACCTACTTTAGGAGTTACCTTTTCCAGTGTCTTAACGGTAACCACGTTCATGGAACGCATGATAGCTCTGCGAAGGGTGGTTAGACCTTCATAATTTGAGCCGCTCCAGTTGCTTACATATTTATCACTTCCGGGATATTTATAAGGAGCATCATCTACAACCGTTGCCAGTGTCATTCCTGCTGAATCCAGTGCCGGCAGGTAAGTTGACAATATCTTGAAGGTGGAACCGGGCTGCCTTGTAGTATTAGTTGCTCTGTTCAGTGTACGGTTACCAGTCTTTTCTCCCCGTCCTCCTATCAGACCTACCACATTACCTGTATGCTGGTCCATAATAAGCATGGAGGATTGAGGCTGAATAATAAGGCTGCTGTTTTCTGCGAGGATAGTATCACCTGTCTCTACCATTGCTGCTTTAAATTGCTCGATCAGCTCTTCTGCTCCTTCTTTTGAGGAGAAATAAGCAGTGGTCAGGTGGTTATAATCCAGCAGATCATTGGTATGATAATGAATAGTCTTACCGCTCTTCTTCTCAATAGATAAAGCGTAAGTTAACTCCCAGTAAGAATCTGTCCCTATCTTCGGGAAATAGTCTTCATTGGTATAAACATCATCCAAGACGGATTGAACTTTGGAGTCCAGAGTCGTATAAATATTTAATCCGCCGCTGTAGAGTGCTTTACTGGCTTGCGTATAAGTATAACCTTTCTCCTCTTGAAGATCGGCTATAACCTGTTCAATGAGCTCATCTACAAAGTAAGTGTTATAGGAAGTAACATCCTGTTCATCATTAACTGTCTGAATTCTGGAATAGACATCATCGGAAAGTGCCTCTGCATACTCCTCTTCCGTACATAGGTTAAGACGTTTCATGCTTTCAAGGATCTGAGCACGTCTTTGGGTGTTGTTCTCCGGATGATTTATAGGGTTCATGTTCGTTGGTGACTGTGCAATGGCGGCGATAACGGCGGCCTCAGATAATGTAAGATCTTTTACGTCCTTGTTAAAGTAACGATTGGAAGCCGTCTGGACACCATAGGTACCTGCACCAAGATTAATTGTATTCAGATAGTATTCTAGTATCTGATCTTTTGATATTTTTTGCTCCAGCTGTATAGCCAGATATTGCTCCTGAACTTTACGAATGAATCTGTCGGTAAAGTTATCTTCAGCTCCTCCGTCAAATACCTGATTTTTAATCAGCTGCTGGGTAATAGTACTGGCACCCTGTCCAAAATCACCAGATTTTAAACCAACGAAAAATGCACGAAAGATACCCTGCACATCAATGCCGTTATGCTCATAAAAACGCTCGTCCTCAATACTGATAACACAGTTTTGCAAAACCTTGGGAATAGCACTTATCTCTACATAAACACGATTTGATTCTGCTCCAATAAGAGTATCAATTAGATTTCCGTCTTTATCATATATATTTGTAGTGTAGCCGGTTGGTTCTAAATCAATCTGATCTATGCTAGGTGCACTGTCTGCCAAACCTTTTAATACACCAAAGCCCAAATAGGAGCCGATAATTATGAGGGAAACCAAACCTACCATAAATAACCGGAATACAGTAACGCTTGCCTTAGTAGCTATCTTCCGTGAGGCAGATCGGATATACTGCTGTTTTCTGGCGGTTCCTTTCTTGCTGAAATCCATAATAACCTCTTTCCTGAGTATCCAATCTGCTATTGGATATTCGCTATTCGATAAAGGATGTAACCTTCTTTATTTCGTTATTATATCAAATTAAGCCTTTAAAATAAAGGTTTTTTTACCGTCCTGCATTCTTCTGGCGTGCAGCAGGGGGAAAATTAATTCTGAAGGAGGAACCCTAAGAATTTCAGATCAGGAAATAAATGAAAAATTGTTAAAAATGTTGTAATTTACCATATAAAAGTCTTTAAAAATTAATAGTTATGTCACTGAACAATATATAAAACATAAATTAATATGTTAAGTATATACAAAATGATTGGAATATATGTGAATAAATATGTCTTTATGCACATAGGCAACAAAATGTAGCATTCAAAAAAACTCTAAAAATGTTAGAAAAATCACAAACTCTATGGTAAACTATGTTTATAAGACCCATTTTTTTACACATCGTGTAATAAAGGTTGAAAGCATCTTTTATTGGCTTTTAATCAGAAAATTATCTCTTTATTTTGTATTGTGGTGAAGTTATAATTACCATAGTTTATTATTTCTATTATTGCAGTGTTATTTACAAATTTTCAGAATTTTTGGAGGGGCCATGGAAAAATTATTCTTAGAGGGAACAAAAAAGATAGTGCTGGAAGACAATAACGAATTGGTATTTGATTACTATCTGGTGGAAGAAAGCAGAAGCCAGACAGAGCATGAGAAACTATACGGCATAAAGATTTTTCAACATATGAAAGATCATCTGTTAGTAGAATATTCAGAACCGATTTCTTATTCAAAGGAGACGGTGAAAGACATGATACATAAACTCTGGAAAAATGAAGTCACGCTGATTACGATGCTAGAAATTGTAGACGATTTGGTTTCGGAATATACATTATAAGATATCGGAAGAATATGCTAGATACGATAATACGGTATAATAGAATAATAACAAACTAAGCTGAATAAAAAGGAAAAAGAATTTACAGAAGTGAATTCTTTTTCCTTTTTATTTTTGTGCAAATTAAATATGCACTAATTAAATATCTCAAGATTACCGTTTACGATTGCATAAACAAGTATTTCTTCTTTCGGAAGATTAACAGTACCGGCAGAGATTTCTAAAAGACTTCTTTCAAACTTATCAAAAGCATTAGGTGGTATAAGCAGAGTAAGTTTTACCTTATCGGTATATTCCTCTTCAAGGAGGTAAATACCCATTTGTGCTATCGTATATTTAACCTTTCCGCTTAAGGTATAATCTATAAGTATATCTGCTTTCCAGGCTTCTTCTTTCTCTATGATGACAGCATTTTGGATGCCTTCCTTTGCGGCACTTTGATAGGCATGCACCAAACCTCCGGTTCCAAGAAGGGTTCCGCCAAAATATCTGGTCACCACGATTAAAATATTGTGAAGCTTCTCAAGTATAATCAGATCCATGATTGGAAGACCAGCAGTCTTAGCAGGTTCACCGTCGTCGCTTAAACGCTTGAACTCATCTTTGCTTCCGGCAACATATGCAAAACAGTTGTGCCTTGCACCGGAATGCTCTTTCTTCACC
The DNA here is from genome assembly GCA_029256725.1 of Anaerocolumna sp. GTDB lineage: Bacteria > Bacillota > Clostridia > Lachnospirales > Lachnospiraceae > Anaerocolumna. Next base: position 39,514 of record JAQSXJ010000007.1, read on the forward strand.
TGCTCTATCAATTGAAGAGCTTCTTCATCAGAGGAGATGGGAAAAACTGAGGCTATAAATCTTGACTTTTTAACAATTACTTCACCTGTGCTCTTACTGTATATTGTACGGCAGCTTTCGTTCATTGCTGATTCCTTATTTAAACTGATTCAATTCAGGAATGTATTCATAATGAATAACCTTCAGCCGGTCTCTTAATTCCTGCTCATTGAATTCGAGATATTCGCATAAGTCTGTTAAGTTGTTATAGTTATCTCTTAATTGAGTATTAATATAGCTTAACAGTATAAATGGATCTTTCGGCAGTGCCATGGTGTCCTCCTAAGCAGTGTTTTCTGTTATTATACCACAAAACACTATGAAACAAAATAGGAGAGGAAGCTTTTAGTTGACGGAAGGAGATATATTCTTTACAATAAAAGAACAGAGGTTTGTATGAAATTTTAATGCGTATGCAGTGAATTGATGAAGTGTTAAGCTTAAAAGCATCTCGAGATGAGCAGTGCCCATTTAAGAATCATTTAGGAGCTTTCAGCAGCAGAATGAGAGGGAATTATGGATCTATTTGAATATATGAGAGAAACCAATAAAGAAAAGGAAGCGCCTCTTGCCAGCAGACTTCGGCCAAAGATTCTGGAGGAAGTCGTAGGGCAGGAGCACATAATAGGAAAAGATAAGTTATTATACAGAGCCATAAAGGCGGATAAGCTCAGCTCAATTATTTTATATGGTCCCCCGGGAACAGGTAAGACAACCCTGGCAAAAGTAATAGCTAATACCACAAGTGCAGCCTTTCTTCAATTAAATGCCACGGTTGCCGGCAAGAAGGATATGGAGGAGGTAATTGGTAAAGCAAAAGAAAATATGGGAATGTATAGTCGTAAGACCATACTTTTCATTGACGAGATACATCGTTTTAACAAGGGACAGCAGGATTACCTTCTTCCCTTTGTGGAGGATGGTACGGTTACTTTGATAGGAGCAACAACGGAGAATCCCTATTTTGAGGTAAACGGTGCGTTAATCTCCCGTTCTGTAATATTTGAGCTGAAATCCTTACAGAAAGAGGATATCAAAGAACTACTGCTAAGAGCTGTGAATGATAAGGATAGAGGTATGGGGAACTTTAACGGCGTTATTGAAGAGGATGCCTTAGAGTTTATGGCTGATATCGCTGGAGGAGATGCAAGACTTGCATTAAATGCTATTGAACTTGGTATCCTTACAACAGAACGTGGGACAGACGGTAAAATACACATATCCCTTGAGGTAGCTCAGGATTGTGTTCAAAAAAGGGCTATTAAATACGATAAGGCAGGAGATAATCATTATGATACTATTTCTGCATTTATCAAAAGTATGAGAGGTTCAGATCCTGATGCTGCTATTTATTACCTGGCAAGGATGCTTTATGCAGGAGAAAGTGTTTCTTTTATCGCAAGAAGAATTGTAATCTGCGCATCAGAGGATGTATCAAATGCAGATCCCAATGCCCTTGTGATTGCAAATGCGGCTGCTGAGGCAGTGGAAAGAATAGGAATGCCGGAAGGCCGTATCATACTTGCACAAGCAGTAGCCTATGTAGCCTGCGCGCCTAAAAGTAATTCAGCTATCATGGCTATTGATGCAGCTATGGAAGCTGTAAGGAATGAAAGTACGCCTGCCATTCCCCCTCACCTTATGGATGCCCATTATAAAGGGGCACATAAATTAGGGCATGGACTGAATTACCAGTATGCCCATGCCTTTAAGAATCATTATGTGAAACAACAGTATCTGCCCGATGCCTTAAAGGATCGAACCTTTTATGAACTATCCGATGAAGGTTATGAAAAGGACCTGAAAGAGCATCTTAATCGAATCAGGAGAGAAGCTGAATAATTATTTCCTTTTGGCTTCTTCCTCCGCTCGTTTTTTCAGGAGTCTATAGACTAACATATATGCATACAGCATTAGCGGTATCATGGTAGTTGAGTAGAGAGATGCCATAAGCAGACTCTGATAATCAGGGGAAGCTGTTAGCCCAGCATAAAGTGTAAGTCCATATAAGGACAACAATAATACTACTATTAAGATTGCACCAATGCGTTTTAGATTCTTCATATTAATAACCATGCCTTTCTCACAGCCTGCAAGTAATAGGCGCAGGCAAGTACGTGAAATGTATTTTATCATACACGAAACAGTAAAACAAAATTCAACTTATATATAACAGGGATTAATTATTTCTTTAAATAGTATAATGGAAATGTATTGTAAAAGCAAGCAACAAAGCCTTGTTTCCCGGGCTTTTCATCGAAAGGAGCAATATTTGAAAAAAGTTAAAAAATCTAGGGTAAACCTTCTGATGATTGCAGCTGTTCTTCTGCTGTCGGTGGGTCTTACAGCTTGCGATAAGGCAGAAAAGAATGATAAGGAACAGAATCAGACAGAAAATAAAACAGTACAAGACAATAATACCAAAGAGGGTAGCTGGGATAATACAAATACAGACCAGGAAGGCACTGATACCGATACAGAAGATGAAAATGAGTCAAACGAAGATAATGAAACAGATGAAAGTACTGCTTCTGACGTTAAAGAAGAAGAGAACCCCCTGGTGCCAGACTTTACGTTAAAATCCTCAGAAGGAGAAGAAATCAGCCTTTCGGATTATTCCGGCAAAGTAGTGGTACTTAATTTCTGGGCCAGCTGGTGCCCTCCCTGCAAGAAAGAAATGCCGGAATTTCAGAAGTTGTATGATGAGCTTGCAGAATCTGAGGATGCTGTGTTATTGATGCTAAATCAGACTGACGGGCAGCGTGAGACAGAAAAGAAAGCTAATAGTTATATAGAAGAAGAGGGACTTACCTTTCCAATACTTTATGATACCGGAGAAGTTGGCGGAAGTATCTTTGGTTTAAACAGTATACCTACCACAGTTGTAATTGACAAAGAAGGGCGTTTGTCTGATTATGTTCTTGGCAGAACAGAATATTCGAAAGTAGCCCAGATGATAGAGGAGGCCAAATAATGCTTCTGAAAACAGCAGAAGAACTGACACCATACCTGGCATGGCTGGTATTCACAGAAGGAATCCTAAGTTTCATTTCACCCTGTATCTTTCCCATGCTGCCGGTATATCTTATGTATCTTGGCGGAAATGCAGAGGATAAGAAGAACAACAACAAAAGACTGTTGCTTAATACTTTAGGATTTATTGCAGGTTTTACTACGGTCTTTGTTATTTTGGGTGCCACTGCATCTGCCCTGGGTCAGTTGCTGCGGGAGTACCAGGAACTGCTGCAGCGGGCCAGCGGAATTATAATGATAATCTTTGGGCTTCATTTTATGGGCGTTCTTAAACTAAAATTGTTGAATAGAACCAGTACGAGAAGCGTGAATACTCATAACCTGAAGTTCTTTACCAGTATGATATTTGGGTTTGCGTTTTCCTTTGGCTGGACACCTTGTCTTGGGCCTTTTTTAGGCTCGGCATTGCTGTTAGCCTCTCAGACAGCAACCCTTTATCAAGGAGTGTTTCTGTTACTCTTGTTTTCACTGGGGTTAGGGATTCCTTTTCTTATAATGACAATGTTATTTCCACATCTTAAACTTCTTAACAGCTTCATAAGAAAGCATATGGAGACTATTAAGAAAATATCGGCGGCGCTGTTGATCCTAATAGGTCTGCTCCTGGCATTGGACTTGTTTGGCTATTATCAGGGACTTTTCAGTTGATGGTAGTTTTGGTATAATCATACATATTCGTCCCTCAGTATTGTACATTATGCACTACTTAAATAATGAAAGCTAACATTCTATACTGCATAATGTAGGATAATAAAAGATGGGAAAAATTATATTTGACATTTAAAAAATATGATGTATAATTTCTTTAAAGTCGAAGGCGATTATTCTATATTTATAGGGTAATTGTCTTTTTTTGTTTATGCAGCAAGTGGATTAGGTATCAGACGGCCGTATACCTTTGCTTTCGTGAGCTGCATTTTTAACCGCTTGAATACTTTATCGAGGTATAGAGGCGCTGAATTAACGTATAAAATTGTAAATCAATCAAAAGGAAGGTATAAATTATGGAAATTAATAATGGCAACACCGCTTTTATAATTGTCAGCAGTGCATTGGTTCTCCTGATGACACCGGGGCTTGCATTTTTCTATGCAGGTATGGAAAGAAGAAAGAATGCTCTCAATACTTTAATGTCCTGCTTTTTTATTTTAGGTCTTGGTGCTGTATTATGGGTAGCAGTTGGTTACTCACTGGCTTTTGGAAATGATCACGGCGGAATTATCGGTGATTTCAGTAAAGTATTTTTTAATGGAGTTGGTATGGAGCCTAACGGTGATTATGCCGGAACAATTCCAGAGACACTATTTGCAGCGTTTCAGATGATGTTTGCGATTATTACGCCTGCGCTTATCTGTGGAGCGATAGCTGGACGTATGAAATTCTCAGCTTTATTTGTTTTTGTAACTGCCTGGTCTTTACTGGTATACTATCCTCTGGCTCATATGGTTTGGGGTGTAGGCGGATTGATCAGAGAGTTGGGTGCTGTTGACTTTGCTGGTGGTAATGTAGTTCATATCAGCTCCGGTGTATCTGGACTTGTAGCTTGTATCTTACTTGGAAAGCGCAGAGAATATGGATTAGTACCTTATAAACCTCATAATATTCCATTTGTAGTACTTGGCGCAGCACTTCTCTGGTTTGGCTGGTTCGGCTTTAACGGCGGCAGTGCCTTAGCAGCTGACGGACTTGCAGCTCATGCATTTGTAACTACGAATACTTCAGCAGCAGCAGCTCTTCTGTCCTGGATGCTTATTGAAAAGGTTCTACACGGAAAGCCTACTATTTTAGGTGCTTGTACCGGTGCGGTAGTCGGTCTTGTAGCAATTACTCCGGCAGCAGGTTTTGTACCCATCTGGGCATCTCTTGTCATAGGCTTACTGGTAAGCCCTATCTGCTACTTCGGAATGACTAAGATTAAAGCCAAATTTGGTTATGACGATGCTCTTGATGCTTTTGGCTGCCATGGTCTTGGTGGTATCTGGGGTGGAATAGCTACAGGGTTATTCACACAGACTTCCATTAATTCCGGTGCACAGTGGAACGGACTTATATTCGGAGATGTGAAATTATTTGTAGCACAGGTTTTAAGCATTGCAATTACTATCGCATTTGCAGGTATCGCTACCTTTATCATTGTATCCGTCATTAAGAAAGTAATGCCTATTAAAGTATCACAGGAAGAAGAAGCACAGGGACTTGATTTGGTTGAACATGGCGAAGTTGCATATCCTTCTTTTAATGGTTTAGATTAATTATTCATATTAACAGTCAGAAAGGAAGATAGTATATGAAGAAAATAGAAGCAATTGTCAGACCGGAGAAACTGGAGCCCTTAAAGGAAGCTTTGTTAAAGAAACAGGTAAATGGTCTTACGATCAATCAGGTTCTTGGCTGTGGTAAACAGTACGGTTTTACAGAATACGTAAGAGGTAATACCATTATAATGAACACTCTTCCTAAAATAGAGATAACACTTGTGGTACCGGATGACAGAATGGAAGAGATTATTGATACCATTATTGATATCGCTCAGACCGGAAAGTTTGGCGACGGAAAGATATTTGTTACTGATATTGTAGACTGTATCAGAATCCGTACCAAAGAACGCGGTGAGAAAGCTTTATAAAAGCCAAGCAAATGGTTTCTAAATAATGTTTAGAGCACCTGCCTTTTGGGCAGGTGTTTTTTTATTGTGGGGTATTTGGTGCTGTATCTAAGGTATTTGGTACTTTTTCACTTGTTATCTTATTTACATTGTATATAATTAGACCTAGAGATAATGTAAAATCAAAGTAAAAGCCCTGAATCAGGTATATATACGGTAGGATATTATAGATAGAACTTAATTTATTACCTTCACGGGGAAGGAGAGTATAAATGAAAGTAACCATTAATCAGAATATGGATTGCGGGGAGGAGGAAATCATTATTAATTGCAGTTATGTGGATGAAAGACTTAAAGGTCTAATCGAACTGATACGACAGTATTCTTTTTCCATGGAACTGTTTAACGGGAACGAAAGTTATCATATCCCTCTTGAAAGCATTCTATATTTTGATTCTGCTAACGGCAGAACCTTTGCTTATACGACAGATAAGATCTATGAAGCCAAGGATAGCCTTTTTGAGCTGGAAAGTAAACTAAAAGCAACACCTTATGTTAGAATCAGTAAGAATTGTATACTAAATACTACATATCTGGTAAAGGTTCAGCCTATTGTTAATCATCGTCTTGAGGCTACCTTAAAGAATAATGAAAAAGTAATTGTTTCAAGAAACTATATCTCAGTGTTGAGAGTAAAATTATTATCAAGAGGAGGAGGTTTATTTTGAATCATTTTCGTAGAATATTTTTGCCGAGTGTTGCTTTGAGTTTTATGTATACTACTCTGTTTGCATCCATTATTAATCTTCTTCAGGGGCACAGGGAAAGCAGTAATATTTTTAATCTTCAGTTGCTTATATTTCTGGTGGCAATCAACGTTATGAATTATTTGCTGTTAAAAATACCTTTCTCCAGTTTTCGAATGTATGTTGTTGTAGAAGGAGTTCTGTTCTATTTATTTTTTATAGCTGTATCATATGCCTTTAATTGGTCTAACTATAAGAATCTTGCCACCTTCATTATAAACAGCCTGCTCTTCTTTCTGATCTATACGCTGGTACAGTGCTATTTCTATAAACTTGTAGTAAAGGAAGCCGAAGATATTAATAGACTAATTAAATAAACTAAGTATAATGGGAATAGAAGTTTTATATAAGATGACATGAAATAGAAAAATAGTTTATAAACCTACAATATTACATAAATTGACTTTAATTTCTTTTGTGATATAATATCAATGTTATCCGTTCGAATAGGGAGAATATAATAGATACTGGAGCATAAAGATAACACAAAAGCGTTACAGGGAGGATATTTATGTTAAGAGCAAGTGATTACAGGGCAAAGGCTAGAGAGGCTCTGAATGGGAATTGGACATTAGCAGTTATTATAGTACTCGTGATGCAGGTTCTTATAATGATTATTAACAGTTTACCTAAGATAATTCTGGCTATGGCCGGATTTATTGATTATGCTAGTATTTTTACGTATGATGAAATAGGGGCTTATGCTTCGCCTATTGGAAGTTTGATATATTGGGCGTTATTAGCTATTACAGGATTGGTAACTTACTCCTTCGTGATGGGATATGTTTATTTTAACATAAATCTTATGAAAGGAACAGATTACGGTTTTGAGAATCTTTTTGCTAGATTTTATAATATCTTAAAAAACTTTGGCTTATACTTTATGATAGGAGTATTTACAGTTTTATGGTCTTTATTATTCATTATTCCGGGAATTATAGCGTCATTTAGTTATTCTATGGCTCCCTATATTATGGCAGAGGACCCCGATGTAGGTATTTTTGAAGCTATCAGAAGATCGAAAGAAATGATGATGGGATATAAATGGAAATATTTTTGTCTTTCAATTAGTTTCCTTGGTTGGATAATACTTGGCACCTTTACCTGTGGTATCGGTTTATTATGGGTGATTCCTTATATGGAAGCTGCAAATGCTGCTTTTTATCTTGAGATATCGGGGCAGAATACTGAGGATACGGTAAATACTACAAATGCTCAATATGAGTATAACTACTATGATGAATAAATCACTAGATAATAAATAAAGGAACCTCAATAAGCTGTGTTTTCTAAAGTCTGATACTGTCAGGACTTATGGAACACAGCTTTTTCTTGCATTGACCGTTGGCTTTTTAAAGTCTATAATGATAGAAATTGGGACAACTGGTCATAATATCCAATGATACTAGAATGAGAAATAGGAGAAACGAACATGCCAAAGGGAAAAAGAAAACTGGTGAAATGTATTGTATGCGGGGAAATATTTGATTCAGAGATTGATACCTGTCCGGTGTGCGGAGTAGGAAGAGAATATTTTATTCCTTATGATGGGGAAGAGATACTGTTTCGCAAAGATACACAGGAGACTTTTATTATTCTGGGAAATGGAGCAGCAGGTATTAGTGCTGCGGAAGCAATCCGAGAACGGAATGATACCTGTCGGATAATTATCATATCAAAGGAAGCAGAATTAAGCTATAACAGGCCGCTGCTTACCAAAAAGCTCAGCACCTTTCATTCTGCAGAAGAAATTCTGATGCACCAGCCTGACTGGTATGAAGAAAATCAGATTACAAACTACCTGAGCAGTGAAATTAAAAAAATAGATACCGTTAATAAAACGGTTCTTTTGAATAATGACGAAGAGTTAAGTTATGATAAATGTATATATGCACTTGGGGCAGAAAGCTTTGTACCGCCTATAAAAGGCAGCAGTATAAAAGGCGTTAAGGCTATCAGAGATATTCAGGATGTAAGTGATATCAGGGAACTATGTAAAAATGCAAAAAATGCAGTGGTAATAGGAGGCGGCGTATTAGGACTTGAGACTGCCTGGGAGCTAAGTAAATTGTGTAAAGTGACTATCCTTGAAGCTGCTGACAAGCTTATGGTAAGACAGCTGGATGAGACAGCAAGTGAGATGCTTGGGAACCTGATTACGAAAGCGGGTATCGATTACAGGGTAGGCGTTACTATAGCGGATATAACCGGAGGTGAGACGGTTACCGGAGTAGCACTTAATACCGGAGAAGTATTTGAGGCAGATCTGGTTATTTTCTCCTGTGGTATCAGTCCTAATACTGCTTTGGCAAAAGAGGCCGGATTACTGGTTAGAAAAGCAGTGGAAGTGAATGCTAAAATGGAGACAAACATAGTAAATATTTATGCCTGTGGTGATTGTGCCGAATGTAAGGGTGTAAATTACGGGGTGTGGGCTCAGGCAATCGAAATGGGAAAGACCGCCGGTGCCAATGCTGCAGGAGAGGATATAACCTATGACATTTATCCACCGGCACTTACCTTTCACGGTATGAAAACTGCACTTTTTGCCGGAGGAGATAACGGTAAGATGGAAGGAAAAGAATATCAGACCTTGGAATACAGGAACGACTTAGACGGAAACTATGAGAAATTCTATTTCTTAGATAATAAATTGGTTGGAGCAATATTGCTTGGTGATACTCGCAAGATGAATAAAGTATCAGAAGGGTTGAATGTGGGATGTTCCTATAATTATGTAAAGAATAATATCATACACGATTAGCGAACTCTGTGACAGTCATACTTTGTCGTAATTTTCATATAGATTAACTAAAGTAAGTTATAGGTAAATCTTATGAACCCTACTGACAGGTATAGTAGAAGGAAAGGCACCTTATCTGAATACTCCTCATATCAAACGTATTTTCGAGGAAAGCGCCACAAGGGATAAAGAACGCAGTTATCCCAATGAGGCGTGGGGATACGGTATCCTTAACATAGAGGGAATTGCTTTCTTTCTGGCAGATGTCTACAGGTAAATCTAATGAAAATCTAAAAAAATTGTGGCATAAATATTATTTTTGAATACAGTGGTAATAAAACGTTATGGTGCAATAATATGGAGTACTATATTCCCGTTGAACCAGGTGTCAAAATTTATGTAAATGATATCAATCCCCAAGGAGACAAACCGATTCTTTTTATGCATGGCTGGCCTGCAAATCATCACTTATTCGAGTATCAGTATAATGAGCTGATACAGAAGGGTTATCGCTGCTTAGGCATGGACGTAAGAGGATTTGGTAAATCCGATAAGCCGGTTTACGGATATGATTATGATTCTTCTGCTGATGATATTCGATGTGTTATTGAGACCTTAAAACTCAAAGATTTGACCTTACTTGGGCATTCAACTGCAGGTGCGGTAGCCATCAGATATATGGCCAGGCATAATGGCTATGGAGTATCCAAACTGGTACTTTGTGCTGCTGCTGCGCCAAGCCTGATACAAAGACCGAACTTTCCTTATGGTCAAACAGAGGAGGATGTTATTCAGATAATTCAGAATACCTATAAAGACCGCCCTCAGATGCTTGATGATTTCGGGAAAATGTTCTTCTACCAGCCGGTAACAGAAGCCTTTTCTCTGTGGATTGGCTCACTGGGAGCAGTAGCAGCAAGCTGGGCAACAGCCTATGTAGCTTGTGCATGGCTGTATGAAACCTTATTTGAAGATATGAAATGTGTGAACGTACCTACACTGATTATGCATGGCATACACGATCAGGTATGCAAATATCCCTTGGGAGTGGCACAGCATAAAGGCATAAAAGGATCAAAGTTCGTAACCTTTGAAGAAAGTGGACACGGACTTTTCTATGATGAAAAAGACAAATTCAATTGTGAACTTATGAATTTTGTCGGATAGGATATAATATACCGGATTTGTTTGGAAACTCAGACAAAGCCGGTATATTTTTATAATAATGTATCCTTAAGAATCATAGATTAAAGTAACTATCCTAGATGATTGATAGTATATGAAAATGCCATCAGTCACCTGTATTAACGGAGTACATCCATGAATAATGAAAATATCAATGAAATAACCAGTCAGGACTACGCTGATCTAATAGTGGATTGGACAATTTCTAACATAAACAGAAGTGATTTCACGAATTCTGTAATTCAGGATATAAGCAGTCAATATGGAGTAATTCATATACCGGTTGAGGAGATAACAGACGATGTATTACAGCAATATGGGTATTCTGCTATGCCGGCATGCTATGGAATTACAACTTACCGTAATGAAGTAATTGAAAGTGCTTATACCATACAGCAGTTCGAGCTGGAGGATATTAAGGGGAATGGAATTCTCATAGGTATTGTAGATTCCGGGATAGATTATAGGAACGAAGCGTTTAGAAAGGATAATAGATCTACTAAAATAAGATATATCTGGGATCAGACTATTGAAAACGGAAATCAGCCTGCGGACTTTGGGTATGGAGCAGTGTATAGCAAAGACGATATTGATTATGCCCTTATGCAGACTAATCCATATGATTATGTACCAAGTATAGATGACGTGGGGGAAGGAACTGCCATGGCTGCCATTGCAGCAGGGAATAAGTCAGAAAGCTCAGCATTTGCAGGAATTGCCATTAATGCAGAATTAGTAGTAGTTAAGTTAAAAACCGCAAAGGATTATTTAAGAGACTTCTATGGTATTAAAGAAGATGCGGTTTGTTATCAGCAGAATGACATTATGCTTGGAGTAAAATATCTAATTGAAACCGCACAAAGATTAAATATGCCCATTGCCATCTGTATGGGGTTAAGTTCTTCACAGGGAGCTCATGACGGTTATGATATCATGAGCAGGTATTTAACAGACTGCGGCAATAACAACGGTGTTGCACTGGCAGTTGCGGTGGGAAATGAAGGCAACCAGGGCCTTCACTTCATTGAAATAAAACCGGCTCAAGAGAAATATAGTATAGCAGAGCTGAATGTAGGAAGCGATAACACAGATTTCACCATGGAGCTGTGGACGTATATTCAGAATCCGCTAAGTCTTGATATTCTTTCGCCGGATAATACAGCGGTTTTCCATTTTGATACGCTCCTTCCGGCAAGCCGGAACGGCAGGATACAATATGGAGATACCGTTATCTATTATGATCTGTTTAGCAGTGAAATATATTCCCAGAAGAAATTAATATTACTGCGGTTTAAGAATACTTCAAAAGGGGTGTGGCGGTTTCAGATAGAAGAAGGAGAGGGAGTAGTATCCCTTTGCCATATTTGGCTTCCCATAAGAAATTTTCTAAAAAGCGATATTTATTTTCTTAATCCGAATGTTAATACCACAATCTCAATACCTGGAAACGCGTCCCAGTTGATTACTGTTACTTCTTATAATGCAATTACGCTGACTCTGGCAGACAGCGCAGGAAGAGGATTTACTTCCAATAATATTCCCAAGCCGGATATTGCTGCACCAGGGGAAAATATGATTGTTCCTATTCTGGAGGGAGGAGGAGGGGAGATTCTTAGCGTTACGGATAAGATTAATACACCTTTATTGCGATTTGTTCTAACCTACTTAGCCAGAAGAGATTCTGATAAAGAATATCCTAATCCGGATTGGGGATATGGTTATATTGTCTGACCAGGTTGTTTGAGTGCCGGGTTCTTATAGAGCTGAAAGCTCATTTTACGATACATTCCCTTGATGTAAGGCAGTGCTCTTAGTGGAATGATTAGTAGCTTAGCAAAGAACTGAAATTGGATAAATCTGTTTATATGCAAGGTGCAAGATGTTATAATAACTTATACAAAGTTATTATAACATCTTGTTTTTTAAAAGAGCATTACAGGTCAATTACAAATACATCAAAATTATATATTTTATATGAAAGCATGGGATTCTATTCAAAATACTATACAATACATTGAAAATAATCTATATGAAAAAATAAATATGGAGGAGCTTGCCAGAGTGGCATATCTATCTCCTTTTTATTTTCAGAGGCTTTTTAACAGGTTAGTTGGGAAACCGGTGATGGAATATGTAAAACTTCGCCGCCTGGCTGGTGCAGCTGATTATCTCAATGGGAATAAGGATAGCAAAATCAGTGAGACAGCCTTTCGTTTTGGATTTGACAATCATGAAACCTTTACTCGTGCCTTTAAAGCTGTCTACGGTATGACACCGGAAAATTACCGTACTCATCCCCGTTCCTTAACGCATTTTATAATGCCGGACATTTCCTTGAATTATTATATGGTTGATGAAAATGTTCCTTTAATATCCGAAGGTATTACGCTGGAGGTAAGCAGATATTATCTTTCTAAGTCCAGAAGATTTATGGGATATTGTATTCAGAATCCTATGGGAGATGAACCTGGTGTGGATCTGCTTGGGGAGTTATGGGATAAATTTCATGAGCACAAAGCTTCCATTCAAGGCCTTAAAAGGAATGGACAGGAAGCCGGTGTTTCTTCTCCCGGAGAAAAGCCAGGTTTTTTTACTTACTTTACAGGTGGGGAAGTAGAAGAAGGGGAGTTAACGGAAGGTTTTGTCAACTGGGACATGCCAGAGGGAAATTATATTATATGTGCCTTTGAGGCAGAGAACTTTCAGTTGCTTGTAAACGAAGCACTTAATAAGGCAAGGGATTATTTATTTGGTGTTTGGCTGCCAAAGCACAATATAGCCACTGAGTTTTTTATGGCAGAACTATATTATGATATTACACCGGAAGCTACCAAAATGGAATTATGGGCGAAGATAAAGGAAGAAACTTCCTGTTAAGATATTACAGCATGTCGATATCAGTTTAAAACGGAGGAATGGATGGACAACGCGAAAAAGCACTGTAAGAAATTCCTGCGTCTGTTATGTAATCAAGGGAGGCTGGCAGAAACCACCCACAACGACCTGGTGCAGATGTTGCCAGGGAACATTATTAAGTATTTATAAATTAGTGTTTCCTGATAGAAGCTGTCATATGGATATCGTTGAGACCTTTGCAACAGAAGGCTCGGATTGCGTCTTTGCAACCTGGTACACAGATTAGCGTATACACAAAAAGCCTGTTTAAAAGGTAAACAGGCTTTTTTGTGTGTGATTGACAGTCTCATCGTCCTGAAAGGGATTCAGAAATTTTATATTGAAACAGCGCTTGAACCCTTATTTCGGGTAAGAAGTGCTGAATTTCACATTGATCCTCATAGCTATTTTATCTTGTAACATCTTTTGTCTGATTTATACTAACAGCTATATAAGCAAAGTTAGGTGACTGCTTAGATTGCTACATTAAGTGGATTTAAGGCAATGTCAGATTGTTCTACGATTTCTCCATCGACCAGTCGAATGACGGAGGTGCCATATTGAGCGGAACTGCTTGAGTGAGTAACCTGAATCAAAGTTTTACCATAGGTTACATTAATTTTTCTAAACAATTCCATGATTTCTTTTCCTGTTTTGGAATCCAGGTTGCCGATGGGTTCATCCAAAAAGAGAATTTCGGGATCAGTTATCAGCGCTCTTGCTATGGCTACTCTTTGCTGCTGACCACCGGATAATTCTCTGGGAGTTAACTTCCTTTTATCAGACAAGCCGATAACCTCCAGCAGTTCAGAAAGTTTCTTTTCATAGTGTTTCGGATTTTTGCCGTCAAGGATTAAGGGAAGAAGGATATTATCCTCTACATTCAGATTCTGAACCAAGTTATAGAATTGAAATACAAACCCAATTTTTGTTCTTCTGAATTTGCTCATTGCTTTCTTCTTTAAGGAGCTTAAATCATTACCATCTAATTTAATGGTACCATCTGTGGGTTTATCGAGGCCCCCAAGCAGATATAAAAGAGTAGATTTACCGCTGCCGGATGGACCCATAATTGATACGAATTCACCTTGGTCAACACTAAAAGTGAGATTTTTAAGAATATGAGCTTCTTCTTTACCTGTAACAAATTTTTTATTTAATCCATTTACTTCAATAGCTTTCATATTGGCTCCAATCTGCGTGCTATGGCACGTTATAAAATCAGGGGGAAGTGAAAGTCATTGTCTTTCACTTCAGGCTCCCGTTTGCGTGCTATGGCACGCATATAAAATCAGGGGGAAGTGAAAGTTCATTGTCTTTCACTTCAGGCTCCCGTTTGCGTGCTTTAGCACGCATATAAATCAGGGGGAAGAAAAAGTCATTATCTTCACTTCATTTATAAGAGGTTTATATGGTTATTCATTATTCATATTTAATTTCCTGTATAACCGATAACTTTCTGCTTCTTAACAATACCGGCAAAGTAGCTAAAAGAACAATAACTAAAGAAACAGCGTAAATCATAGGTAAAGCAGAGTAATCCAGAGAAATTGTCATAGGTAAACCTATTGACTTTGTCATAATGGATATCAGTTTTAAACCGAAGATACAATAAACGGAGGTAATTAACATTGCCCAGGTTACAGAGGCAATGGATTCAAAGAATAAGATTTTAGTACGCCCGGAATCCTCCATGCCAACAGAAGACAAGATGGCAAACTCGCTTTTCCTCTGAAGGAAGCTGATGGATACATTATTTACAATGCCTAAGGCAGCAATAATAATTGCCATGTAAGAAAAAACACTTAGGGCTTTTACCAGCATCTTATTATTTTCAACATTGTTATCACACATCTCATCTCTGGTTATTGCAGTAGCACCGACTTCTCGTAATACAGGTTTTAATTCCTTAACGATCTCCTCAGGCACTTTATCGGTTGTAAAGGTGATGGTGTTGGCACTGTTAATTCCGAAAAGGTCTTTCATTGTTTCTAATTTCATCAGTATAAAGTAACCGTTTTGAAAAAGCCTTCCATCAACAATACCTGAGATCTTAACGGTTCTTGTTATACCATTGCAGGTAATATCCAGAGTGTCACCTACATGCTTATTAAATTTCTTTTCCAGAGCAGTAGTGAAGATAATTCCGTTGCTTTCATTTTTATAATCTGAAATATACGGTCTGTTATTCTTGCTGTCTAACTTCAGATATTGATTATAAACAGCGTAAGTATCGATGTTTGCACCGATAATGCTTATGCTCATTTCTTTATCGGTATCTTCATTTTCTATAGTGGCATATTGATTGTTGATCAAATTAATATCAGATTCCTTGATTCCAAGGCTTTTCAGTTCATTTACAAGATAATCTGCGGTTGACTGATCTGAGGATTCTCTTAAAGTAGAGATATTATCAAGCTCTACATCAAAATCCAGTTCTGTATAGGCTTCGGTCACTACATTAATCATACTAGTGCCGATAGAGGCAATAGCAATGATTGAAGCCAGTGAGATAATAATTAAAGTAATATTACCAAGTAAAATCTTAGAGGTTCTGAGATTGTTAATGGCATAGATTATGTTTCTGCTCCGTCCTCGCAATAACTGATATAGAAATCCAGACAAAATATCAATTAATTTGGGATATGCCAGTATAACACCAACCAGAGAGAGAATTAAAAGCACTGCTGAAAAACCGTTTAAGTCTTCCTTTGCTATGATGAATAGTGTGATAGATACCAGAATCAAAGCAGTGCCGCAAATAAATTTCTTCCAGCCTATATTTTTAGAAATTCTAACATCGTTTAAGATTACCTCTTTCACCTGTAATTTTGAAATTTTACGAACTGGTAAAATAGAGGATAGCAGCGACAAGATTATGGCAAACAGAGTTCCTTTTATCAGATAAGAGGGCAGGACAGTTACTGTTCCATAGATATCATAATCTTTTAACGGAGATATCATGTAATTTATGAGATGTAAAGCCCCAATACCTAACAGATTGCCAAATAGGGCACCTGTTAAACCATAAGTAATACTTTCCAGATACAAGATAAACTTTACGGTACCGGTGGTTGCTCCCTGACTTAGAAAGGTACCTATGGTAGACAGCCTTTCCGTTATGATAAGCTTAAAGGAACTATAGATAATGATGGAGCTCATAACAACGACAACAACCATCATGATATATAAAAGGGATTCAAAGCTCCCGAACTGTTCTTTTACAGCAGCATCGTCAAATAGCTTACTTGCAGTAAAGGAGGAATTGGCTTCATTGAATTTATCAATACCCTCCTGGGCTTTTTTTTCTGAGGAATCTGCAAAGATTGCATTATATTTTCCTTCTGCACCAAAATCTTTGCTTAGATATTCATAAGAAAGTACCACGCTAAAAGAATTTTTCTTATCATTATAAAATATACCGGAAGGTGCACTGACAGCCTTAATCTGGAAAGTTTCTGTCTTTCCGGCAATAATTAGATCTAAGGTATCGTCTATATGTAAATTGCGTTCTTCTGCGGTTCTTTCTGATATGATGCAGGATTTACCAGAGAAATCAGCCAAATCGCCTTCGACTAATTTATAAGTTTCAAGATATTGTTGTTCTCTGCCATGTATGGGTATGTACAACATGGTTTCTTCGTCGGTGCCTGCTTTATCAGAGAGCATTCCTGTAAGGTACAACTCTTTTACCAGACTGTCTTTCTTGATACCGCTAAGGTTCATATCCTCAGTAGAATAGAAGTTCTGGCTTTCATCAGTCGCTGTAATTGTAATACTTTTATCTTCATATGCTTTTAATTCCGGTCCGACTAAAGAATCCAAGATAATATCAATCATACCTGTGCTGGCTACCAGTAGTGCTGTGCTGATAGATATGGCTATAATCAGCAGTAAAAACCGCCCTTTCTTTTCGGTCATGCTCTTAAGGACATATTTTAAAAATATTTTCATGCTGCTCTCCTTCGCTGCTGCTCAAATAATGAAGCTCTAATAAATGGTATTGTATTCCATAAGCTTCAGATTTTGTAGTGTGACATGTCATAGATAAAGATGACAAATGTAATGAAATTTATTATTCAATCTGCATCCTTATAAAATCCTTATATATATAAGTTAGACTAATACTGATAGGAAAGGAGATTAATAAAAATGGATCAATCAATAAAGAAAGGCTTAACCGGATTTCAGCTAAAGTATATGGCAATGTTTTTAATGGTACTGGACCACATCCATTACTTCATGGATTTTACAGGTAAGATACCGGAATGGTTTTCAATGCTTGGACGTTTGTCGGCACCCTTATTTTTATTCTGTGTCATTGAAGGGTTTACCCATACCCGTAACAAGAGAAAATACTTTCTGCAGATATATGCAATTGCCATTGTCATGAGCTTTCTGCAATATTTATTTATAGTACTTAAGTTAAACCGACCTGATGGCTTTTATCCCCAGAACCAGATGCTTGCTACTTTTACGATTCTGCTGGTGATTCTGCAGGGATTCGACTGGTGTGCCAAAAAGCAGTGGGGCAAAGGCTTAGCTGCTATCATCTTACCCATTATCTTGCCTTTTGTGGCTGTAATTATAGCAAACCTGGTACCGGGGTCGTTGTTTATGATAAATCTGCTGCATTTCACAGTGCTTCCTTTACATAGCTGGATTGTAGATGGCGGTACATTTTTTGTGTTACAGGGTATATTAATGTATCTGTTTCGTAAGAAACGTAAATGGCAGGCTTTGGTTTTCTTTCTTTCAACCATTCTGCTGTACGTGGTCTATCCGCTGGCAGCTTTTCCTGAGGTTACGGTAAAAATGCTCTTTACAATTGCTTATGAATGGATGGGTGTATTTGCAGCAATTCCAATGCTTTTGTATAACGGAGAGAGAGGAAAGGGAAATAAGAAATTCTTCTATTGGTTTTATCCGGCCCATGTCTATATCTTATATGGGCTGTCCATAGGACTTTATTTTATACTGAACCATTAGTGTGTAACTGAAAACTTAGTGTATTGTTGCAGAGTATAATTACAGCACCCGGATTTATAACGGGTGCTGATTGTATTGTGACGGATAAGAATAATAAAGCACATGGCACGATTTCAAGCAGTAGACGTCTTTAAATTAAAAGACATCTCAGGCTTTTTATTTGGGCAGCACTGCATGGCATACGGGCTTGCAGCCGTTGTAGGTGTTGAGGTATACTGACAGTAACATAGTTTAAAGTTCCATAACAGTTATCCGGGTGAAGGAAGGGATAGCAGGGAAAGAGGATTCAATGGCGAAAATTCTTGCAGTAGATGATGATGCACAGATTTTAAATATAGTAAAAAAAGCTCTGGAAAAAGATAACCACCTGGTGGAAGTACAGGATAGGGCGGATAAGGTGGGAAGAGACAGGCTTACAGCATATGATTTGATTCTGCTGGATGTAATGATGCCGGATATTGATGGTTTCGCTTTCTGCAGAGAGATAAGAGACAGTGTGGACTGTCCAATCCTGTTTATTACAGCCCGTACCATGGATACGGACCTTATGGAGGGGTTTGCCATAGGCGGAGACGATTATATCCGGAAACCCTTTAGCTTAACAGAGCTAAGGGCAAGAGTGAATGCGCATTTAAGACGTGAGAAAAGGGAATATCACAGTCGTATTGTAACGAATGATTATCGGTTTGATATATCAGAAAAGGTTATGTATTTTAAACAGGACAAGATAGAATTGACAAAAAGTGAATATGAAATCTGTGAGTTTCTGGTGAAGAATAAAGGGACCGTATTTACACTGGAGCAGATTTTAGAAAAAGTATTTGGCTTCCAATGTGAGAGTGACAACAGCATAATTCGGGAGCATATTAAAAATATTAGGGCGAAGCTTAAAAAACATGAGGAAAAACCCATTGAGACAGTATGGGGGATAGGATATAAATGGGTATAATGAAATTAAGAATCAATACTCTTTTTTGGTTATTTTTAAAGCAGCTCATAATTTTCTCTTTTACAATATTAATAGAAATAATGTTGTTTGTTGCCTTTTTATTTGTAGCTATAAACAATGGTATCCTGTTACCTGCCAATTATTCGGAACGCTATTTGGAGGCGAATAAGGACAAGCTGGCAGAAAGTGAGCCATTCTCTGAAGAGTTGATTCCTTATTCCTGCAACTATGGGATCTTTGACAGAGAGGGAGTTTATCTGTTGGGGAATTTTAAGAAAGAGGAACAGGCAGATGCTAAAGATTTTATAGAAAAGGGCTATTCAAAGGGCTATTATATGCTTATTGAACGAAGAGAAGGGTACCTGGTGGTAAGCTACAAACTAGCCGCCTATTTTGCTTCACCAACCCTGCGCTGGTTCTTTCCTGCTCCTGAATTAATGGGTTTAATATTATTTATTCTAATTTTTATTGCACTTATTATTGGCAATGCACTGAATCTGGGCAGGAAATTAAGACATCTGTTAAAGCCGGTTCAGGAAGAAATTGAACAAATTCAAACCAAAGAATTAATAATTGAGCAAAAAAACTCCAAAGTGAAAGAGTTTGACGATATCCTGCAATTACTTTATGAAATGAAGAGTGCCTTGTCGGTATCTCTCCAAAAAGAATGGGAAACGGAAAAGGAGAGAAAAAAGAACATCTCGGCTTTAGCCCATGATATTAAAACTCCTCTTACGATCATAAAAGGAAATGCGGAGCTTATCTTAGAGGAAGACAAGCTGGAAGAAATCTATCAGTCAGCAGATATTATTGGGGTTTACTCTGATAAGATCGAGCGGTATATAAAATTATTAATCGATGAAACTAGAGACGCACAATATAACAGCCGGACAGGTAAAGTAAGACTTGCGGAGCTAATAGCAGAAATTTGTGCAGAAAGTGAAGCATTTTGTAAAGCCAGTGGTATAGAGTTAAAGATTTCTGATACTATTAGGGAGGAAGAAGCCCTTTTGGATAAGGATTCTATTGTAAGAGCTGTAATTAATCTTATAAAAAATGCAGCAGAGCATACAGAGCAGGAAAAAAAGGTCAAGGTAAGCTTTCAAAGGAAAGAGAAAGTCTTTCGTGTTCAGATAGAAGATTACGGCAAAGGCTTTACACAGGAGGCTTTAAGATATGCCAAGAACCAGTTCTATACGGAAAAGACCCATAGAGGAGAGGAGCATTACGGTCTTGGCATGTATAATGCCAATCATATTGCAGAAAGGTATAATGGGGGGATTAAGTATTATAATAAGCCTGAGCAAACAGGTGCTGTGGTGATATTTGAGGTGGCAGTAATCATTGAATGATAGATAGATTTAACCGGACTGTTATAGAATTTAAGATCTACTGAGGCTATACGGTTATAATTTATAATAGCGATACAAAATATAAACTGGATGGAAAGACAGCTCAGACAATGTTTGGGCTGTTATTTTTTATCTTAGATTAAAATTTTATGTGAAGTAATTATTTAATTATAATTATATTATAACTAGTATAAAGGATAATTTTGGAGTATTATAAATGTAAATATTTATAATTTATGCTTTATTTTTGGATACATTATTGCTGTTTGTTATACATATATAACAATTGGAAAAAACAGGAATTGTATGAAGGCTTGATGATTACATAACGAAAAAGTTAAGATAAACGCAAGAGGTGTAATTCTAAGCACTTTCTTGTAAATTCAGAAACTGTAAAATATGGAAAGAGAGATACGTTATATGGAATATAGAATTAAATATACAACAATGGAAGAGTTACCTTCCTGGATAGAGCTTGTGCACCTGGTGGCATGGAATTTTCCGGGTCTTGAAACAGAAGCCCTATTAGAGGAGTATAAAAATACAGTTATTAAGAACATTAACTGTAAAAGTGCAATCTGCGCTGTATGCGGGAGTAAAGTAATTGGTATTTTATTATTTTCTACGAAATACAACATGTTATGCTGTATGGCAGTACATCCTGAGTATCGTAGGAAGGGCATAGCCAAATCAATGATAAATGAAATGATGAAAAACCTGGACCTACACAGAGATATAACAGTTGATACATTCCGTGAAGAAGATCCAAAAGGGATTGCACCAAGAGCTTTATATACAAGTCTTGGCTTTGCGCCGGATGAACTAATAGTAAATCTGGGTTACCCTAACCAGAAATTTGTTCTTCGGGCAGGAGATGCGGGAATAAGCGAATGACTAGAAAGAGAGGATATAGATATGAAATATGAAATTATCCATTTAACGAAAGAGAAATGGAAAGGAACAATCATTCCGATAAAGTACTCAACAGATAAGTATTATGATGTTTCCATGAATAAGAAAGACAGTGGTTATACTATAGATATTGAGAAAAAAAGCTTTACTGAACCTGTTACACATACGCCGGAGGAATACGATTTTCCGGATAAATTATATGAAGATCACTGGGAACATGCCTATGCCTGGGGGATTTTGGTTGATAATGTATTGATTGCCGCAATTGAAACGGACCAAGAAATTTGGTCTAACCGACTTAGAATTACAGAGCTGTGGGTTGCAGAGGATTATCAAAAACAGGGTATTGGTCATGCTTTAATAGATATGGCAAAGGAACAGGCAAGAAGAGAACGCAGGCGGGCTATTATACTTGAAACTCAATCCTGTAATGTAAATGCTATAGATTTCTATCAACACGAAGGCTTTCGGCTGATTGGTATGGACACCTGCTGTTACAAGAACGATGATTTGCAAAGAAAAGAAGTAAGACTGGAGTTTGGCTGGTTTCCTAAAGTGAAGAAGAGATTAAGAAAAGAAGAAGTTGAAATCAGAACGGAAACGGAAGAAGACTGGTATAACGTCGAGTTGATGACTCAACATGCCTTTTGGAATAAACATCATCTTGGATGTGATGAGCATTACCTTGTACATAAATTACGTCAGGATAAAGACTATTTACCGGAGATAAGCAGAATTGCAGTTAAGGATGGGGAGATTATAGGTTGTATTATGTATTCAAAGGCTCAGGTTGTTGACGGTGATAAAACACATGATATCGTTACCTTTGGCCCTCTTTGCGTGGCTCCTGAATGGCAGGGCAGCGGAGTAGGTGAGCTCTTATTGAAGGAGACTATGGCATTGGCAGCTGATAAAGGATACAAAGGTATTGTAATCTTTGGTGAACCGGATTATTACCCTCTAATTGGGTTTAAAACCTGTGATAATTTTAATATCACAACTGCTGAAGGGAAGAATTTCAATGCATTTATGGGTATTGAACTAGTGGAAGGCAGTATGAAAGATATAAGAGGAAAATTCTACGAATCTGATGTCTTCGTCAACTTACCCAAGGAGGAGGTAGAAGAATACAATAAAAAGTTTCCGCAACTACAAAAACTAAGATTTCCAGGACAATGGGATTAATCTTAGGGGTTTAAGAAAGTGTGGCATAATGAATGCATTTCTAACAATAATACCCCTTTTGCTTATAAGGTTTGGTGTACTTAGCATAATAGATAAGAATTCATTAAAGCGTGCAGCATATTTCGCACCCCTGATTGGAGGGGAAAAGTCTGCCTACTGGGTTTATCAGATATCAAACTTATTGATTTTTGTATATATATGCTTCCTAAAGATTAGAACTGATTCCTACTTGTTTTATGCAGGACTTGTGATATATGGAATAGGAGTTCTATTGTGTTTCGTGTCTGTGATAAATTTTGCAGAATCTGAGGGAAATGGTATCAACCTTAAGGGAATCTACCGGATTTCAAGGAATCCCATGTATGTAGCGTATTTTATTTATTTTTTAGGTTGTACAATGCTTACGCAGTCCTTACCCTTATTGGGTATATTGGTAATTTTTCAAATATCTGCTCATTGGATAATACTATCGGAAGAAAGATGGTGTGTTCAGAAATTTGGTGAGGAGTATATAAATTATATGAATAAAGTAAGGCGATATATATAAATATTCCATTCATGAATGTTAACTATTCATGCACCGGCATGGGGATTTAACGGTAGAATTAAAAGAGGAATATCTTAATGAAAATTTAGATAAGAAATTATTATATGCGTTTGACGAAGAACTTATGGATAGTATAGTGAAATTCTACGATGAATATGCTAGATGAAGCAGATGAAAATTATATGTAAATCATATGCGTAGACAATGAGTATGGATTCAGAACCAGTAAAATGTTCAGTATAAAGTTTAAAAGGAGTGTAGTGTGAAAAATATTTTAATTGGATTTATCTTAGTTTTTCTTAACTTCAATTTAAATCTTGGAAACTCAAAAATTGGGTTGATCCCAGACTTTGTCGGTTACATTGTTATAACAAGCGGATTGACTGAAATGGCTAGAGAAAGTTCACTTTTTATAAAGATTAAGCCATATGTAACTTTCATGATAGTTTATTCTGGCATTCTGTATATATTTGACATGCTTGGCATTTCAGTATCATTAGGTGCATTATCATATCTCCTAATTTTTATAGCAACCTCTATTTCCCTCTATATTTCATATAATATTGTACTGGGAGTTGTAGAAATGGAGAAAAAATATAACACCCTTTTCAATGGGGACAGTCTGAAAAGAGCCTGGACATTCCTCGCAGTATTTAATGTTCTGACCTTTTTTGTGTTATTAATACCATCGATAACTCTTATTCTTATATTAATATCTTTTATTGCAGCAATTTGTTTTCTTGTTGCTTTTAAAAATTCTAAGAGTTTGTACTATGAGATGGTTGGGAAATTAAATGATAAAATATACTAGCTGGATAATTTGTTTAATCAGGGGTATCAAACGGTAACCTTGTATGATATCTAATGGAGGGCCAATGTTAGAGGATAGATACAATGCAGATGTATATCTGGAAGTTCTGAATGAAAATAACTGGCTGCATATTTGCAACTTATCAGTGAGCTTAGAACAAAAAGAGTTTTTTCCAATACCAAACGTGTATTGGATTGGAATACAATTATTATCTGGATTTTGTAAACAATAAACCAACTGCCTATATTTTCACAGAAAAAGATTATTATGAACAGTATCAAGACTACATAATGCAGCAGATGATACAGGTAACATATCTGGAAAATGAAGCAGCAGACCGTATGAACTTATTTGGTGATTTATACCGCAGTGGATTTGAAGCACTTATTCTTGACGACGGTCAGCAATTCCTGGGTATGAGTTTATTTGATTTAATAGAAAAGCCGGATTTCTCAGGAATCCCGGAGATTAACCGCCCAGTCATGAACCCAACCTTGGTACGAACAGCAAATGACTTTATGCAAAAACTCATAAGAAAAAGCGCCAGCCCTGAGTTGGAGGAACAGCTTTTTCATGAGATTTATCAAGGTAAATATCTGCTTGCTATGGATGCAAGCAAATTGAATCAGGAGAAAATTAATGAAGAGACAGGAGAGAGCATTATCAAAGAAGACAGTGTAATGTCCTTTCCTCTAATAACCAATGCAGATAACAAACATTTCTATGCCTTTTTCACGGATTGGACTGAACTTCGCAAGTTCGACAGAGAAAATAAATATAGTGGTTCAATTACACAATTTGAAGACATGAAATATTTTATTCAGCAAGCAGACGGGATTGTGATTAATCCATTCGGCGTGAATCTGAATTTGACTTCTAAGATGCTTGAAGAGATGGAAGCGGTTGTACTGGATAAAAAACAACCGAGAAAAATAGAAGAACAGGTTGTAAAGGAGGATACGAGGGTTTTGTTAGGTGAGCCAAAAGACTATCCTAAGGAAATGGTAAATGCCATATCTGAATATCTTAAAACCTGCAAAAATGTAAAGGCTGCTTATCTTAAGCTTATGATCAAAGAAGCAGAAAAAAGTTACCTTCTGGTTCTGGATTTTACGGGAGATAAAGAACAGTTATTTTCAAATATTGCTAAGATTGCTGTGGCATATGCAGGTGGAATCTATATTGATTTTATCCCATATGCTGACTCCTTTGGAAAAAGTGCAGTGAAAGCTGCATCACCCTTTTATAAGAAAAAACTATGGCCTTTTAAATAATCCTATAATCTGCCTGATTAGTAATTAAGAGGAAAAAAAGGAAACACAACGATAATAAAGATAAGCATTCATGCTAATCGCATTACATTACAGGAACCCCATAAGTCAAAATTTGCAGGAATAAGATAAGCAATATTAATGCTGTTTCATATGTTAATGCTGAGACAGCTTATTTGAGTGTAGGTTTATTGGCTAAAAAGAAAAATTGCGTATAAGTTGCGTATAAACTATTTATATGATAAAATACTCTCTGTGCCATAAGAGGTTAAGAACACTGAAAGCCTTGAATTATAAGGGTTTCAGTAAAAAACAACCCGCAATATAAAAGTAAACAACCCACTACGTCTTTGCAGCGGGTTGTTCACAAAAAGGGGAGGATAAGTATTTAACTTTTCTTTGGTATTGGCTGCACAGAAATCTGTACAGTCGGTCATCCTTTATGCTGGAGGGGGGATCCAGCGGTTTCAGATGGCACCGGTTAATCTAAATCATCGACGAATTAGATTAATTATAGTATGATGCAATATTTCTAAGATTATACATAAATAAAAAATATTATGTAAAAAATCTATAGAGAATCAAAAGATGATTAAAGGAAGGTAGAACAATGAGTTTATTAACTGAGTGGAGGGACTTTGCGTATGCCCTTGACACAAACCAGAAAGAAGGCCAGCTGTTTTGGGCTAATTATTTTAATGTAGAGCAGGGAATCTATGAGAAGATTCTTGCAGAGCCCGAAGTTGTTGTAGAAGGAACCGTAGCTGATCTTGCAGCAAAATACGGCACTACCATTTCACTTATGACAGGATTCTTAGATGGCATCAACGAGAGCCTTGTGAAAGAAAACCCTATTGAAGAAATGGAAGAGACAACAGTTGTAAATCTTGGATTTGATAAAGAGATGCTGTATAAAAACATGGTAGAAGCGAAAGCTGAGTGGCTCTATCAACTTCCTGTCTGGGACAGCCTGTTATCTGAGGATAAAAGGAAAGAACTCTATCTTGAGCAGAAGAAATCTAAGACTGTAGTAAAAGAGAAAAAAGTAGGAAGAAACGATCCCTGTACATGCGGAAGCGGTAAGAAATACAAATTCTGCTGCGGTAAAGCTTAATAGTAAGACGTTTTTAGAATACTAGATTAAATAAAATGTGGTATTTCCACGCTTTGTCCACGCATTATTTAGTGCGTGGACATTTTTATAAACAAGCAAAGAATCTACATATAATTGAATCCCCCTTAGTTTGGACGTTAAGTCTAACCAAGGGGGATTTCTATTTTGTATTAAATTATTAATAAAATTAATTTTAGTACCCAAGATGACAAAATACCTATGAAAACCACAAGTAGTCATAAAAAGATAGTGAAAACAATGACAAAAAAAGTATGGTTAGAAAAGTTTTTGTTTGATTTTCAGTAAAATTATAGTATGATATAAAAAAATATTAAGGGGGAAATACGATGAGATTTTCATTAGGAAGGAAAATCAGGGCTATCATCGTTATCATTGTACTGGTATGCAGTCTTGCATACATGGCTTTATCTTTTTATATGATACAAAGGGCAGTAACCGTGCAGATGAAAAATGACGGACAGACTCTGATAACAACTATCAAAAGAGAATTGATTAAGAACAATGTAACAGAATTGACAGGAATGCAGGAAATTTTTAAAGAGATAAAAGAGGCAAGCAGTGGAAATATCAGCTATGTTTCTTTATCAGATGCTAATTCCAGTGTATTCTTAACGGATGATAAAATATTCGGACAGACAGGAGAAGAGGTTGACGGAGTATCTTCGGCTACAGTTGGTGGTGACAAAGAGCCTTCTATATCCAAGGAAGAAATCTCAGGAAATATTCTTAAAATGCCTGATGGAACAAAAGTTTATAATATTACAACAGGATTTCAGTATAACGGTGAGTCAGGTTATTTGAATCTTGGAATCTCTCTGGACACCATGTATGAAGAGGTTAAGATCGCATTCTTTGATATGGCTGTCATTGGAATCATCATAATGGCAGTATCGGTACTTGTTGCCGTAATACCCACCGGCAAAATCATTAAGCCGATACTTAGCATGTCAGAGAACCTAAAGCTTTACGCGGTGGGTGATTTTAGAAAGCAAACGGAGGTTCATAGTAAAGATGAACTTGGAGACATGAGTAAAGCCCTTGATAATATGAGATTGAATATGGTACAGCTGGTCAGCGGTATCAAGGATAATTCCATGCAAGTACTTGACAGTGTAACGAGTCTGAACACAGCCATGGAGGAAAGTTCCATGTCAGCTATGGACATATCTAAAGTATCAGAAGAATTGACAGCGGGAGCAGCAGATTTGGCAGACAACTCACAAACAGGTCTTTCTAAGATGAATTTACTGGCAGACAGTATTAATTCATTGTATATAAGTCTTGATGTTATAAAGAAAAGTATCGAGCAGATTAAGACTGCCAGTTTAAACGGGAACAGGTGTCAGAAGGAACTTCATGAACAGGTTAATGATAACGGGGCTGTCTTTGTTCAAATGAAAGAGACGGTGGATGACTTGGCAGGCAAATTGGGATCAATCGTCAATATGACCTCTGTTATCAGAGCAATTGCCGATCAAACGAACTTACTTGCAGTAAACGCAAGGATTGAAAGTGCCAGAGCTGGTGAACAGGGTAAAGGCTTTGCAGTTGTTGCACAAGAAATTGCAAAACTTGCAGAACAGACCACCCAATCTATAGAGGGAATAGAAAACTTAAGCAAAGAAGTTGAAGAGTCTTTTACAAAGACAGTAGAAATCATGGATAGAGGAGCTGATACCGTAAAGGACACTACCACAGCCTCCAATGAAGCAGGAGAAGCTTTTGAACTTATCGAAAGAGCCATATTTGATGTTATCACTCATATTAACAGTGTTGTGACTGATATAAAGAAAGTGCATACCGGTAAAGAGGATGCAATGCATCTAATGGAGAATATTTCATCGGTAGCTCAGCAGTCAAGTGCAGCAACAGAAGAGATTGCATCTTCTCTGGAATGCCAGAATGAGGGTATTGCAAATATAGCACGTTCCACAAAACTACTTCAGGAAATATCCAAAGAATTATCCGGTTTAATAGACAAATTTGAATTATAAAATGAAAGGGCTGTTTCAAATAATTGAAACGGCCCTTAATATTATTCATTCAAATCCTGTTTATATTGTTCTTGTTTGTACAAAAGATAATTAACATATTCCAAGACATCTTCTTTTCCCGCCGGAGACAGCAAATTATATTTCTTGATAAAATCCGCAGTTTCATTAACAAAATCTCCATAACCAATACGCAAAGAATTATCGGAAACCCCAAGCATATAGTCACATGATACTTTGAAATAATTGGATAAGGCTATCAGCTTGCTAAACGAGGGCTCATTCCTCTGCGATTCATAGTTAGCAATTGCGCTTGATTTGATTCCAATAACACCAGCAAGTTCTCCTTGAGTCAGCTTATGCTTTTGTCTTAAAAATCTTAACCGATCATTAAAATCCATTTTGTTGCTCCCCCTTACTGCATCAATTTGTTCCCTAATTTAATAGTAGAATAAAACGGAGCTGAATAATATGCTGCGCTTTATAATAAAATTCATATAGGTTCAATATATTAGTTATCAATACAAAAAAATTATATAACTGTAAAAAGAGTGTGTCAATTCCCAACTTAATCGTTGTATAAAGTATTTTACATATAATGGGTTTATTAGAAATTAAGAAAGGAATAGTATTCTTATAAATTATAATTATATATTTTTATTTCAATTGTATGATTCTTTTAAGAAGGCAAAAAATATAATGCACTAATTTACTAAGAAATGTATAATAAAGGTAAATCAAATTACATAATGACTAACATATCGAATGACGCAAATAATGACAGACGAATAGACGAATAGATGAATAGAAATACAGACAAATAGAAGAATAGACAAATAGAAAAATAGGCAAATAGAAGAATAGAAGTACAGACGCATAGAAATACAGATTCATAGAAGTACAGACGCATAGTAAAGTTAATACACAGAAGGCCTGGTACACAAATAATTTGACGTCCAGTAATACTGGACAACAGAGAAGAATTGTTGTACCCAAAAGAATTAGGATCCAAGTAGTATTACAAGTACAGAATCGGCATACTAGCATTATTACTGCGCAAAAGTCCGACTGTAAAAAAATCCTACTGTTCAAAAAATACTTAGAGAAAAATACTAAGTGAAAAAATACTACGAGAAAAATACTATGTGAAAATTACTGCTGTCTGAGAAATACAGGCGTACAAAATTACAGAAGCCAAGAGATACAGAATATAAGAGAAATACAAAA
This sequence comes from Anaerocolumna sp., assembly GCA_029256725.1. Lineage (GTDB taxonomy): Bacteria > Bacillota > Clostridia > Lachnospirales > Lachnospiraceae > Anaerocolumna. The sequence continues at coordinate 69,189 of JAQSXJ010000007.1, forward strand.
GCAAAGAGAAATACAAAGGAAAGAGAAATACAAAAGCAAAGAGAAATACAAAAGCAAAGAGAAATACAGAAGCAAAGAGAAATACAGAAGCATAAAGAAATATAAATTCATAAAGAGATACGGATTCATAAAGAGGAAGGGCGGATAAAAGATTTATGAGAAAACGCGATATGTATATTAAGCCCGGAAAATATATGGGCATGAGAACGAAAAGAAAAAGAAGGATACCAAGAACTATCATACTCTCAATTACCGCAATAACCGCCATTGTATTTATAGTCTTGTGGCAGTTTCGAATTATAGAACCCGACAAGATTATCTACTCACTTTTAGACAGAGTAAAGCAACCGAATATAATATCAGAAGACATAACGATACAGGGAGAAGGGGAGTCCTTGAAAGTGCCGTTTGAAGCGAACGAGGAAGTAAAAGAGGAAGGGGAAAAAGCTCTTGATAAACAGAATGAATTAAATAAGCACACTGCCTCAGATACAGCAGACCAGGAAACTACTATTAATAATTCGGTGACAGATAAGAACCCTGGGGAAGCGGGCGAAAGCTTAGGAAACAGCGCACAGGAAGCCTCAGTAAACAGCCAGAAACCTCTGACGGAGGATCTTATCAATAAAACCTCAGAGCCAGTGCGTGGTATATATGTTTCCGGAGCAAGAGCCGGTATTGATGAATATATGCAGGAACTGATATCTCTGGCAGAAAATACAGAAGTAAATGCAATGGTAATTGATATTAAGAACGACTATGGTGAAATTACCTATAAGACAGAGCTTCCTTTGGCAGTAGATATTGGAGCGGGAACCGGATATATAAAAGATATCAGAAAACTTGTAAAGCAGTTAAAAGAGAAAGATATTTATCTCATTGCCAGAATAGTATCATTTAAAGATCCCTTATTGGCAAAAGAAAGGGAAGATTTAAGTTTACGAGATAAGAACAGTGTAATATTTAAAGATAAGAATGGTGACAGCTGGGTAAATCCCTATAAACGGGAGGTCTGGGATTATCTTATAGATATCGGAAAAGAAGCCGCAGAGATAGGCTTTGATGAGATACAATTCGATTATATCCGTTTCTCCACTGATGCGGGGATGAAGACCGTTAATTACGGAGCAGAAGCAAAGAATAAGAGCAGGATTGATATTATTACGGAATTCACCAAATATGCCTGTGATAATCTAAAGCCTCTTGGAGTAAAGGTTTCGGCAGATGTGTACGGAACAATTATCAGAAGCTCCGTAGACGCAGAAATTGTGGGACAGGACTATGTAGCTATGGCAAAATATCTTGATTTCATTTGTCCTATGATATATCCTTCTCATTATGCGGAAGGCTCCTATGGAATCGATTATCCGGATATGAAGCCTTATGATACCATACTGGCAGCGTTAAAGGAATCAAAGCTTGTACTGGAAGAAGGAAATGACGGAGAAGAGGCTGACAATAATACAGCTGCAAAGGTAAGACCCTGGTTACAGGACTTTACTGCCTCCTGGGTAAGACATCATGCAGATTACGGACAGGAGGAAATAAGAGCACAGATAAAGGCCGTATATGATGCCGGATATACAGAATGGATTCTTTGGAATGGCAGCAATAATTATACGGAAGCAGCTCTTGATAAGACGAACTAAGCAAAATTAACGCAAGGCAGTACACAGGATATAGTAGTAATTTTTATAAAGCATAAGAAATGCAAAAAAAATCGCAAAAAAAATAAATAATTTTTGCAAGATTATTAAAAGGAATGTGTATAAGTATTGGAGCATGCGAAAGGAGGCTGTTAACTTGAAGGATGAGGCAATAATAAACCTGCTGTCTGAAAAAAATGAAATAGGTTTATTAAAGTTGGCTGAAAAGTACGAAAAGCTTTTAATCCATATTGCCGGTACAATCCTTGGCGGACGTAATGAAGATATTGAAGAATGTGTGAATGACACTTATATGAAACTATGGAAGCATATCGACCGTTATGATATGGAGAAAGCCTCCTTGAAAACTTATTTAAAAGTAATTATAAGAAACACAGCTATAAATAAGCTTCGTGATCTAAGCCGCAGAGAGGGAATGGAATATAAAGAAGACTTTTCAGATATTGCCCAGTACTACATCGATCAAAGCCAGAATGTAGAAAATCAGGTATTTCGAAAAGAGGATATTCTCCTTTTAAATGAGATCATAGGAGAACTGGACAAAAAGGACAGGGAGCTTGTACTGCGCAGGTACTATTATCTGCAGTCCTCCAAGGACATTGCCAGTGCCATGAAGATGTCAGTAACAGCAGTGGACAGCAGGTTGTCAAGACTACGGAATAAAATGAAGCTTACCTTTGACCAAAAACTAAGAATCACGGTGTAAAGCAATACCTTTAGTAGGAGGTAACAGAATGAATGAACAAACGCTAATAAATATGCTAAGTGAACTGGATGCCAGTTCCTTAAAAGAAAATTTTACAGAAAAAGATCTAAGAAACAAAGACGGAAATGTTTTTAAAAGAGCTTATTTTTATATAAGATCCTTAAATCGAAAGGATGATACAGTAAGGGGAAGTATACTTAAGGATCATCTGGAGGAATATGTGGAAGCTTCCGAAGAGATATTTATAGATACGGAAACAGTATCTGCCATGGAAGCAGAAGAAGAGGAACAGGAACAGGATGCACAGCAGAGAGGATTTACCATACATGTCTTTAAGCGCAGCATCAAGAATCTGGTCACAATCATAACAGCCATAGTAGCGGCGCTTATTGTTATAATAGGACTGGTGATTGTTCTGATAAGAAGAAAACATATCTTTAAACTGTTTAAGAAAGTACAGATAAGTTATTAATACCGTATAATAATATTAAATATAAATAGAAATCAAATAAATTTAAAATACATCTTAAGATGTAAGTGGGCATAAGCGCACAGATAGGAGATTATATGTTAGAGAAAATCAAAGAGATCATCGCAGCACAGCTTGCAGTAGATGCAGGTACTATCACTGAGACTTCCACTTTCAAAGAGGACTTAGGAGCAGATTCTCTTGAACTTTTCGAATTGATTATGGCAATGGAAGAAGAATATGATATTGAAATACCTTCAGAAGATTTAAATACGCTGGAATCAGTAGGTGACTTAATAACTTATTTAAAGAATAAGGGTGTGGAATAATGGAAGGCCAGAAAGCATTACACACAGAAATCTGTGATTTGCTTCATATAAAATATCCTATAATACAAGGTGGCATGGCCTGGGTAGCAGAGCATCATCTGGCAGCAGGAGTTTCTGAAGCCGGAGGACTGGGAATTATAGCTTCAGCCAGTGCCACTGCAGAAATTGTAAGAGATGAAATCAGAAAATGCAAAGAATTAACAGATAAACCCTTCGGCGTTAATATCATGATGTTAAATCCTCATGCGCCGGAGATTGCCAGGGTAATCATAGAAGAAAAGGTTCCGGTAGTAACAACAGGCGCAGGTAATCCGGAGAAGTTCATAAAGGACTGGAAAGCTGCGGGGATAACCGTAATACCGGTAGTAGCTTCCGTTGCACTGGCTAAGAGAATGGAGCGCAGCGGCGCTGATGCCTTAATAGCAGAAGGCTGTGAAGCTGGCGGTCATATTGGTGAACTTACTACTATGGCATTGATTCCTCAGATTGTAGATGCTGTTACTATTCCTGTAATTGCAGCAGGAGGTATCGGAGATGGAAGAGGTCTTGCAGCAGTATTTATGCTTGGTGCCAAAGGCGGTCAGGTTGGAACTAGATTTGTAGTAGCAAGGGAATCTATCGTACATGACAATTATAAGCAGAGAGTTATTAGTGCGAAGGACATTGATTCTGTAGTAACCGGCCGTTCAACAGGGCATCCGGTAAGAGCTCTTCGCAACAACATGACCAGAAATTACCTGAAATTGGAACAGGAAGGCAGAAGCTTTGAGGAATTAGAGCTTCTAACTCTGGGTTCATTAAGGAAAGCAGTTAAGGAAGGTGATATAACGGAGGGCTCCGTTATGGCAGGCCAGATTGCAGGTCTTATCTCTAAGGAGCAGTCCTGTAAGGAGATACTGGAGGAGATGACAGCAGAAGCCTGTCAGGTAATCCAAAAAGGATGGGCATAACATATGGGAAAAACCGCATTTATATTCCCGGGTCAAGGCGCTCAATACGCAGGCATGGGTAAAGATTTTTACGATACTTACAGTACCTCAAAAGAACTATATGACAAAGCAGAAGAGCTTCTTTCGATGAATCTTTTGGAGCTGTGTTTTGAAGAAAATACAAAGTTATCAATTACCAGGTATACACAGCCGGCAATGGCTGTGACCTGTTTAGCCATGTATGAGAGTGTAAAGGAATTGGGACTGACACCTGATTACTTTGCTGGTTTAAGCTTAGGAGAATACCCGGCAGTTATTGCTTCTGGTGCCTTATCCTTTGAAGAAGGAATAAAGCTGGTCAAGATCAGAGGAGAGCTTATGGAGACTGCTGTACCGGAAGGTTTAGGCGGTATGGCAGCCGTACTTGGATTTGATGGTGAAACCATAGAGAAAGTTCTAAAAGAAGTAGATGGCATAGCAGTAGTTGCTAATTATAATTGTCCCGGACAGATTGTTATATCAGGTGAGAATGAAGCTGTAAGTGCTGCTTCTGAGAAATTATCGGCAGCAGGAGCTAAAAGAGTTATTCCTTTAAATGTCAGCGGACCCTTTCACTCCCCTATGTTAAAAGGGGCAGGGGATAAGCTTCTTCAAGAACTTTATTCCATTACTGTGTCAAAGCCTGAAATTCCTTATGTGGCAAATGTAGACGGAAACCCTGTAACGGAGGCAGAAGGTATTAGAGAGAGCTTATCAAGACAGGTATATTCCTCTGTAAGATGGGAAGACTGTGTCAGAACTTTACTGGCAGCAGGCGTGGATCTGTTTGTAGAAATCGGTCCAGGAAAGACTCTGTCAGCTTTTATAAGAAAAATCGATAAGAATGTCTCAGTTATCAATATAGAGAAAACTCAGGATCTTACGAAGCTTAAGGAGGTTATTCATGCTAGAGGGTAAAACAGCATTAGTTACCGGTGGAAGCAGAGGTATCGGAAGAGCAATAGCAGTTGCTCTGGCGAAAAACGGTGCAACTGTTATAATAAATTACTGCGGTTCTTTAGAAGCTGCAAAGGAAACAGAAGAAATCATTAAGAACAACGGAGGCAATGCCTATCTGCTTCAGGGAGATGTAGCTAATTCCTCTGATGTAGAAAGAATGTTTGCCTGGATTACAGAAAACGTGAAAAGACTTGATATTCTTGTAAACAATGCCGGAATCACGAAGGATAATCTTATCCTTAAGATGACTGATGAGGAATATAGCCAAGTTATTGATACGAACTTAAAAGGTGTATTTTACTGCTTAAAATATGCCTCCCGTATAATGTTAAAACAAAGGTATGGAAAAATCATAAATATATCCTCTATCTCCGGTATTCACGGAAATCCGGGGCAGGTCAATTACAGTGCGGCAAAAGCCGGTGTGATTGGGATGACCAAAACCTTAGCAAGAGAGCTGTCCTCCAGAAGTATTAATGTAAATGCCATCGCACCCGGGTATATCAATACGGATATGACCGTACATTTAAAAGAGGAAATCAAAGCAAAAGCTCTTGAAACAATTCCTTTAAAAAGATTTGGTGAAGGAGAAGACATTGCAGAAGCAGTAGTATTTCTGGCATCTGATAAGGCTTCTTATATCACGGGGCAGGTATTGTCTGTAGATGGCGGTATGGGTATATAGAAATACAATAGATTAGGAATACATTGCATATAAACTGTCTGGCATAAGGTTTAATAAATCCATGAACGGATTGTGAGGCCTGACTTGCAGCAGTGCCATATCTGTAAGGAGATGCGGAATGCAATGGGAGCTAGTAGTTTATGCCTGCGAAATCCTCAGCACAACGTTGAGGGACGTTTAGGAAGGCATGGAGATTCGTGTGGAATTTAAGATTTTACACAAGTAACTTAGTGCCTGCAGTCGTAAAATTTGCAGGTTGTAAGAAAGGCATGGTTATGAATATGAAAAAACGAGTAGTAGTTACCGGATTAGGAGTAATTACACCTATCGGCAATAATATAGAAGATTTTTGGAAGAGTATAAAAGAACAAAAGGTACCTTTTGCACCAATTACTTATTTTGATACAACAGAATATAAGGTAAAATTGGCGGCTCAGATAAATGACTTTAAGCCCGAAGACTATATGGAAGCTAAGACTGCTAAACGTATGGAAAGTTTCTGTCAGTTTGCTGTAGCTGCAGCAGGTGAAGCTATCAAAAATTCAGGCTTGGATTTAGAGAAAGAAGATGTAACCAGAGTAGGCGTTTGTGTAGGTTCCGGTATCGGAAGCCTCCAGGCAGTTGAGAGAGAGCATTCAAAGCTTGTAGAGAAAGGTCCTAAGAGAGTAGCTCCCTTACTGGTACCCTTAATGATCTCTAACATGGCAGCTGGTAACGTGGCAATCCAATACGGACTTAAGGGTAAATGTACCAATGTGGTTACTGCTTGTGCAACTGGGACTCATTCCATTGGTGATGCAGTTCGTTATATACAGTGTGACGAAGTAGATGTCATGATAGCAGGCGGTACAGAAGCAGCTATTAGTCCGATTGGTGTAGCAGGTTTTTCTGCACTGACAGCTATGACTACAGAAGCAGACCCTAAGAGGGCTTCCATCCCTTTTGATAAGGACAGAAGCGGCTTTGTAATGGGAGAAGGTGCAGGAATCGTAGTACTGGAATCCTACGAACATGCAGTGGAAAGAGGAGCAACCATATTGGCAGAAATTGCGGGTTACGGTGCAACCTGTGATGCTTTTCATATTACTTCTCCTTCCGAAGACGGAGAAGGTGCAGCAAGAGCAATGCTTACAGCTGTAAAAGAAGCGGGAATAACACCTGAGGAAGTTGACTATGTCAATGCCCACGGAACCAGCACCCATCATAATGATTTATTTGAAACCAGATCCATAAAGATGGCCTTTAAAGACCATGCTTATAATCTCCTTGTGAATTCCACCAAGTCAATGACCGGACATTTGCTGGGTGCAGCAGGAGCTGTTGAGTTCATTGTATGCGTAAAATCCGTAATGGAAAATTATGTTCATGCAACTGTAGGATACGAGAATCCCGACGAGGAACTGGACTTAAATTACGTGAAGACTCCTGTAACTGACAGAGAAATAAATTATGCTATATCCAATTCCTTAGGCTTTGGTGGTCATAACGGAAGCTTACTGGTTAAGAAATTCACAGAGTAATGAAATTATATAGGAAAAATAAAATGCTGCCAGGAAATGTATTTATACTTATAAGTGCAGCCGGTGTATAACTTATGTAAGAGAAGGAGGATTAAAAGTGAAACAGGAAGAAATTCTTCAATTAATAAAAGCTGTCTCTTCCAGTAATTTAACAGCTTTCCGTTACAAAGACGGGGATGTGTCACTGGAACTGGAATGCGTGCAGAAAGAGGCAGGAGAAGTCCTGACTAAGGTTATCCATCCGGTAAAGGAGGATAGCACTTCTGAAGCAGAGGAAAACCTGTTAGTTATAAAATCCCCCATGGTCGGTACCTTTTATGCGGCGAAATCCCAGAACAGTGAACCCTATGTTCAAATAGGTGACAGGGTTAAGAAGGGGCAGGCCATTGGTATCATTGAAGCCATGAAACTAATGAATGAAGTTGAATCAGAATACGATGGAATCGTTGATAAAATAGTTGCAAATAACAAGGATATGGTGGAATACGGACAGCCGTTGATCTATATCAGACCACTGTAGGTATAAGCTGATTAAGGCCTGATAATTGCAGGATAGGGAAAGGTTATAATATGTTGGATATTAATGAAATAAAGAAAATCATACCTCAGAGAAGTCCTTTTTTAATGGTAGACAGAATCCTGGAATTAGAACCTGGAAAACGTGCTGTCGGTAAGAAATGCGTTTCCTACAATGAACCTTATTTTGAAGGTCATTTTCCGGAAGAACCGGTAATGCCGGGAGTGCTTATCATAGAAGCACTGGCGCAGGTAGGCGCAGTAATCTGTCTTTCCATTGAAGAAAATAAGGGTAAGAATGCTTTATTTGGAGGTATAAATAAAGCGAGATTTCGCAATAAAGTTATTCCGGGAGATGTTCTCACAATGGAAGTTGAGCTGATTAAAAGGAAAGGGAATATAGGGATTGCCACAGCGAAGGCCTTTAACGATGAGAAGGTATTTGCAGAAGCAGAACTTATTTTTGTCCTCGGCTAGGAAAGAGGGAGCTATGATTAATAAGATATTAATTGCCAACAGAGGAGAAATCGCAGTACGTATAATCCGTGCCTGCAGAGAACTTGGAATTGCTTCCGTAGCTATATGCTCGGATATTGATAAGGAAGCCCTTCACGCCCAACTGGCAGATGAAACTATTTGTATTGGGCCGGTATCCTCAAAAGACAGTTATTTAAAGATGGACAGAATCATAAGCGCAGCCTGCGCAGCAGGAGCAGATGCCATACACCCGGGCTTTGGTTTCCTCTCTGAGAATGCGAAATTTTCAGATTTATGCAAAAAATGTGGAATAACTTTCATTGGACCCACCGGTGAGGTAATTGATAAGATGGGAAATAAATCTGAAGCCAGAAAGACCATGATGGAAGCGGGTGTTCCGGTAGTGCCGGGAACCAAAGAAGCTGTGGCTTCCTCCGAGGAAGGGCTAAAGATAGCAAATGAAATCGGTTATCCGGTTATTGTAAAAGCCAGTGCCGGCGGCGGCGGCAAGGGGATGCGTATCGTTCGGGGAGAAGAAGAATTCGTAAATCTCTTTGAGACTGCCGGACAGGAAGCAAAGAATGCTTTTGGCGATGATACCTTGTATATTGAGAAATACATTGAATGTGCAAGACACATTGAATTTCAGATCTTGGCAGATAATTACGGCAATATCATTCATTTAGGAGAAAGAGATTGTTCTCTTCAGAGAAGACACCAGAAACTAATAGAAGAAGCACCGGCTTATCGTATGCCCCCTGAGATCAGGGAAGCCATGGGTAAAGCAGCTGTAAGAGCTGCCAAAGCAGCAGGTTATCAGAATGCCGGAACCATAGAATTTATTCTGGATAAAGAGAATAATTTCTACTTTATAGAAATGAATACAAGAATACAGGTGGAACATGGAATTACAGAGCTGGTAACAGGAATTGATCTGATCAAAGAGCAGATAGGAATTGCAGAAGGTAAGACTTTAAATCTGACACAGGCGGAAGTTACAATGAACGGTCACGCCATTGAATGCAGAATTAATGCCGAAAATCCGTTGAAGGGGTTCATGCCCTGTCCCGGAACAGTAACCTCCCTTCATTTTCCCGGTGGTAATGGTGTTCGTATCGATTCTGCTCTATATGCCGGGTATAAAATACCGTCAGCATATGACTCTCTTATTGTAAAGCTTATGGTTCATGATACGGACAGAGAGAAGGCAATACGTAAAATGAGAGGTGTATTAGGAGAACTTGTTATTGAAGGGATAATAACCAATCTGGACTTCCAGTATATGTTAATAAATCATGAGGAATTTAAAAATGGCAATACCGACACAGGATTTGTAGAAAGACTGTTAAGGGAAACCAGGGAAATGCCGAAAACCGAGGAAGATCAGGCAACCAAAGAAATGCCGAAAGCGATATAAGACAGCTGTATTCATTCAAAATATATAGTGTGAATTATTATTATGATTCACACCTGATTTGTGGCAGTACCACATTTGCAGGCAGATACGGCATGCAGTGGGAGCTATTTTATTTATTGTTTCAAAAAAGAGGTTAGACTGAAAAGAAAAAAGCTTTTCAGCATCCCGATTTGTACGTGTGCCAGGCACACAGAGGGGAGTTCCATGCTTAAGGAAATGTTTAAAAAAAATATAACAACTGGTACGGAGCAAAAACTTTTAAACCAGGGGCAGAAAATAAAAGATTCCATCTATGATGCTCAGATTCCCGAAGGTCTCTTTGATAAATGTGATAAATGCGGTGAAATTGTTTATCTGGAGGATGTAATCCAAAATTATTTTATCTGTCCTGTATGCGGCGGTTATTTCCGTATCAGTCCCAGAGCAAGACTTAGTATGATACTGGATAAGGGAAGCTTTGAGGAATGGGATGTGAACCTTCCGGTAAGCGACCCCTTAAATTTCCCGGGATATCAGGATAAATTGAATCATCTTCGTATGGCAACCGGGCTGGAAGATGCAGTAATAACAGGCGAGGGTAACATTGATGGAACAAAGGTTGCAATTGGTGTTATGGCATCTGCATTTTTAATGGGGAGCATGGGTGAGACCGTAGGGGAGAAGATTACCCGCCTTGTAGAAAAGGCAACAAAAAGAAGACTTCCGGTAGTATTGTTCTGTTGTTCCGGCGGAGCCAGAATGCAGGAGGGAATTGTATCCTTAATGCAGATGGCGAAAACGGCACAGGCAATCAAGAAACATGATGAGGCAGGATTATTATATATACCGGTACTGACAGATCCAACCACTGGAGGTGTTATGGCAAGTTTTGCTATGTTAGGTGATATCATACTTGCTGAACCCGGTGCTTTAATTGGATTTGCTGGACCAAGAGTTATTGAACAGACTATAGGGCAGAAATTGCCTGAAGGTTTTCAGAGTGCTGAATTTTTACTGGAGCATGGTTTTGTTGACAAAGTTGTAAAACGTAATAAGCTAAGACAGACCTTGTCCTTGTTGGTAAAGAGCCAGGACATAGGAATAGAAAGCGAAGAAGCTTAAAGCTATTAAATATGCTTAAGTTAACGTAGAAAGGAGGGAAAAATATGAATATGCCGGCAGAATTAACAGCGTGGGAACGTGTTGAAATAGCAAGAGGAACAAACAGACCTACCAGCCTTGATTTTATCAGCGGTATTTTTAATAAATTCACAGAGCTTCACGGTGACAGGCAAGGCAAGGATGATGGTGCGGTTATCGGTGGCATTGCGGTAGTAGATGGAGAGTATGTAACGGTAATTGGTCTTCAGAAAGGCCGTAATATGAAGGAAAACGCAAAGCGTAATTATGGAATGGCAAACCCCTCCGGTTATCGTAAGGCTTTAAGACTGATGAAGCAGGCAGAGAAGTTTCACAGACCTGTAATCTGTTTTGTAGATACACCCGGCGCATATCCCGGAATAGAAGCAGAAGAAAGAGGCCAGGGGGAAGCAATAGCAAGAAACCTCTTTGAAATGTCAGGGTTTAAGGTTCCGGTACTCAGTATTATAATAGGTGAAGGCGGTAGTGGAGGAGCTCTTGCACTGGCAGTAGCCAATGAAGTATGGATGATGGAAAATGCTGTATATTCTATCCTGTCACCGGAAGGTTTTGCTTCTATCCTTTGGAAAGACAGCAAAAGAGCATCGGAAGCAGCAGAAGTTATGAAGATAACGGCGAAGGATCTTTTAGATCTTCATATTATTGAGCGGATTATTCCGGAAACAGAGCCTTTAAACCAGGAAAATTTATGTTGTACGGCCAATTCCGTAAAAGCAGAGATTTTATCCTTTATACACTCCTATAAAAATAAAAGGCCCGATGAAATAACAGAACAGCGTTATGAAAGATTTCGTAAAATGTAATATCACAGCTTAAGTTTCGCCCACTTGTGGTACTGAAGATTGTTTAGCGGTTACAGGAACTGTTATTATCCTGTTACTGTTCACAGCACTGCTGCTTTTGGCAGTGGTGTGAACAGTAACATTATCCTGAATCCACATGACAATCTTCAGTATTTTTTATTGCACACATTTATGAATGCGAGAAATCTATAGGCGAAGCCTGAGTTATTTATTAAATTGTACCCAATGATAACTAAAATTATCTCCAGGCATAAATACCAAGCTTACGGTGAATTTTCCTTGTATTTTTGAAAATGTATATTCCTTCGTTATGGTATCAACTGAGGAGGGGAGTTCTATAATATGACTAATTTTTTCATTTTCATTAATAAAATGAACTTGTATAACATTATGTACAAAAGAATCACCACAAATTGTTAAACTTCGTATTCCATTAACTTCAAAATCCATATTGTCAAATTCAAGTGAAACATTGTTTCCGATATTATCGATAGAGTTTATATTTTTTGTATAAGAATCACCATATATATTGCTAATATCGTCAGAAAACAATCTATCAAAGGATTTATCCTTATAAATAAATTCGAAGCCTTTAAAGCTCAATTTCTGATAAAACACAAAACTAATACTTGTAATTTCTCTGATTTTCCTCGATAGTTTATAACTGTTTTCCTGAAATGTACACCAGATGGGATCGGCCTGATAATTAGCTTTTAATAACAACGATGCTCCTTCTGTTCCAGGTATACCTTCCCAAATTTCAAGGGGTATAGGATAATCACTGAAATGGTAAATTGATAAGGATAATTCGTCAGTTCCGTAATCTCCAAAATCCAGCTCTGTGTAAGTGATTATATTTGTAATATCATCTTTTGTATCGATTCCGCCAATTAAACTGCTATCAATTAAATAATTGCTTTTATGGTATAAAGATGCTTCAACAAATTCATACGGATTTGTTAATAAGGTGCCCATACCTTCTATGACGTATTCCAGATCAGAGATAATTTGAGGAGATGTTCTGCCATTTTTTGCAGTACAGCGTAAGCGGAATTTTCCATCACCATGAGCTGTCAGCGTTGCATTATTACCGCTGACTTCAATATTTACTATATTAGTCTGTATACCTAAATCAGTAACAGCTTTCCATTCAATTTCACTATATGTTGAATTCTCCGGAAGTATTTTTGCTGATACTATAGTACTTGGATTCGATTTATTTAAAATATGATTTCCAGTTCCGGTTAGCTGGATTTTTCGGATTGGAATTTCTCTATTTTCAAGTGATTTGTCATTTTCCATCAATGCCGATATACCTTTATTTATGTGGAGACAGGGGATTGTTTTAAAAGTCAGCACTTCAGTAGGCAGTCCTTCAGATGATACTTTCACTGTGATGTCAGCAGCTGTAGTTTTTGAAGCTATTATAGCCAATAATTTACCATTAAATAGTCTCCTGCTGGAACCTTTGTATTGATCGTAGTCTGTACTATCACCATTATCAAGCCCAATTAATCTTCCGCCGCCTGTTACTTCTACAAATACACGGTTATTTGCATTAGCAACGGGATTTCCGCTTATATCTGACATGGAAATTTCAACAAATATCAAATCCTGTCCGTCTGCATACATAGATGTTTTATCAGGCTTTAGAAGGATTCTGGATGCGTCGCCGAAAGAGCCTTGAATATCCGTAGCTACCACATCGCCTGTCTCATTATAAGCAACTGCTTTTAGAACACCTTGCTCATAAGGAATCCGCCATTCGCCTCTAAGCTGAAGGCCGGTCTGATGGTCGATTTCAAATGTACCCTGGGATCGTTCATTAAAGAATAGTTCAATTTTAGGAGAATTGGAATATACAATAACATCTATCATCTGACCGACATTAAAATCCCAATAAGGCAGTATATGAACCATAGGTTTTTTCTTATAGTCTGTCCATTCAGCTTGATAAAGATAGAATGAATCTTTTTCAAAACCCGCTGTATCAATCTGGCCAAAATAAGAGTTTTTGGTATTGTAAGGGGTGGGTTCTCCTATATAGTCAAAGCCTGACCAAAGAAACTGTCCCATACAGTAGTCTGCATCTCTGTCATAAATAATATTACTTTGTGCATTTTTAGAACCCCAGCTAGTTGTACAATTATCAAGAGAAGAACATTGTTCATCTTCATACATTATAACGGTTTTATTTGCAGGAAAATGATATATTCCCCGGCTCTGTACGGTAGAAGAGGTTTCGCTGCCATAAATACACCACTGAGGGTATTTATTATGATGTTCATCATAAAGCCGCTCTGCATAATTGTAACCTGCAACAAGAAGTTCATTACTGCACTCTTGAGCTTTTTCACTTGTCATGTGATTGGAACCTATTGTTACATGAGCATTTTGCCGGGGATCATGTAGAAGTACTTGCTGCTTTAGCAATCTGGTTATCTCTATACCTCTTTCGCCGGTGGTATCTGGAATTTCATTGCCGATACTCCACATAATAATACTGGGATGATTCCGGTCCCTTCTAATCCAGCTGGCAACATCTTTTTTATACCAATCATTAAAAAACCTGGAATAATCATATTTGTTCTTGGAATATTCCCATGTATCAAATGCTTCTGACACGATAAGAACACCCATCTCATCAGCAAGCTCCAGTATTTCTACAGACGGCATGTTATGCGATAGACGTATTGCATTAACACCCATTTCCTTTAATTTAAGTATCTGACGTTTAATAGCTGTTTTATTAATAGCTGCCCCCAGAGAGCCAAGATCATGATGTTGATTGACGCCATGTAGTTTTATATGTATATTGTTTAAGAAAAATCCCTTTTCAGAATCAAATTTTATCTTTCGAAAGCCTATTTTTTGGCTTTCTTCATGTAACACTATATCGCCTGTAAAAACTTGTGTTTTAAGTGTATAGAGATAGGGGGAATCAAGATTCCAAAGTTTCGGTTGTTTTATAAATATTGTTTGGAAATTTCCTGTAACAGTATTTTTTATATTCATGAAGTTTTCTGTATTTGCTGCTATTGTTCCTTCGTTATCAAGTAAAACATGTTTTAGAACGAGGTTGCAGCTATCCTGATTCTTGTTACAATGGATGATATCAGCATCAATGTCAAGATACCAACCTTCGTTTTCTTCTCTTGTCGAAGTATAGATACTATCTGTTTTCACATATAGAGGTGTTGTGACTTTCAGCCAGACATTCCGGTAGATACCGGCTCCTGAATACCATCGGGTATTTGGAGATTGATATACTGCTCGTACTACTATCTCATTTTCGCCGTTTACTAGTAGCTCGGTTATATTAAATTCAAAAGAGGAATAACCATATTTCCATTCACCTGCTTTATGACCGTTAACATATACAGTTGAGTCCATATAAACACCTTCAAAATATATGAGAACATTTTTATCTGATAAAGCATCTATATAAAACAATTTTTTATACCATCCTTCGCTGTCTTCATATAGAGCATTTGTGTTATAAATTAGCCAGTCATGTGGTAAATCTACATTAGACCATTCAGCCGCTGCACTATTGATATAATCATATGATGTTTGTAGTGGTTGCTTACAAAATTTCCATCCATCATTAAATAACTGTTTCCATTCCATAAATTACTCCTTTAAGGTATTTTTAGGTTTTAGTGTACCAAGTATAAATATATTAACTTATAACAAGATAGCTTAAGCTGTTGAATATCTACCAAATTAAATGATATAATGCAATTTTATCGTTTATTATAATAATGAACGAGTGACATTTCAATCATAATATTTTAAAAAGTATAAAAATATGAAACAAGGAGTTTGCTGCTATGAAAGATGAATTTATATTTCCGATAATAGGTGCAGAAAGTAAATTACCCATTTATGTAGTTGGTGTAGGCTGCAATTTAAACCAGCATCCAGTATCCAGGAACAATGGATTTCCACATTATCAGGTTATCTATTGTATGCAAGGAGCCGGTATATTAAAAGTTCATAATGATAAATTTAAAGTTATGGCACAACAGGTTTTTGTTTTGTACCCAGATGAAATGCATGAGTATTATGCAATCGAAGAACCATGGGAAACTCATTGGCTAGCTTTGAATGGAGAAAATATAGGGACTATATTCCAATCACTTGGATTTACGAAATCTATGATGTTTTATTTGTGCAATTACATTAGTCTGGATGATATCTGGAAACAGTTAATACTTGAGGCAAAAACACAATATAGTGAAAATGGATACAAATGTTCTGCTTTAGCTTATAATTTTATGATTACATTAAAAGGATTGTCATCTTTAGAATTACCATTAATCAAAGATAAAAGAATGTCGAAGTTAAGTATTATTCTAATTTATATTGATGAACACTTTGGCAATAATATAACTATGGAAGATTTAACTTGTTGTATAGGTGTTTCGCCTCAATATATATGTAAGCTTTTCAATGAGCATTTAAAGATAAGACCATTTGAATATATAGCTAAAAAAAGAATACAAGAATCAAAAATATTATTATTAGAATCAAGATTATCTGAAACAGAAATTTCAAGTGCATGTGGATTTAACAGTTTGAGTTACTTTTGTTCTATATTTAAAAAGTTTGAACGAATTACACCGGCAGAGTTCAGGAAGATCCATTGTAAGTGAGGTAACAAAAGTAACATATTAATAGCGCAAAAAAATTGCTCAACGTGGAGGGAAAACTATGACGGGAATGCAAAAAAAATAAAAATTCATAGTCAAAATAATTAATATTAGTATGAAATTGAATTTTATATTAACTAAAACTAACAGCTTTAAAATGATAAGGACAACAAAAATTGCGCATAAAAATCCGACAAAATGTACATAATGCACAAAAAATAAAAATTATTATATGAAATATGATTATTGAAATGACTTTTATTAATGCTATAATTAAATAAAGAACAATCGATTGAGCAAAAAAAGGAGATAAGTGATGTACTAACATGGAAGAGAATAATGAGGGAAAAGATTTTTTATACGGGAATAAAATAACCATTGCAGACATTGCAGAAAATCTTGGTGTTTCTAAATCAACTGTATCAAGAGCAATTTCAGGAAAAGGCAGGATAGGAAAAGATACAACAAAAAAAGTTTATGATTATATTGAAAAATATAATTATAAGCCTAACTATTTTGCAAAAGGGCTGGCAACGTCAAAAACATATAATATTGGAGTCGCATTTCCTGCGGATGTTAATGTTGGTAATACACCTTTTTTTCAAGGCCTGCTGTTAGGTGTATGTGAAGTGGCTGCAGCATTAGATTATGATGTGATCGTAACTACAGTTAAAGATTCGGATATAAATTTGTTGAAAAGATTAGTAGAAAATAACAAAGTTGATGGAATTATCCTGACTAGAAATCTTTTAAATGATATGGCGATTTCATATCTGTCAGAAAATGGTATACCATTTGTTTTAGTGGGATCCTGCGAAGATGAATCAATAATCCAGATAGACAATAATCATCTGGAGGCATGTGAAAAATTAGTATCATTACTATTGGCAGATGGAGTAAAGAAAATAGCTATGATTGGCGGGGATAGAAAACATATAGTTAATAGATACCGTAGTGAAGGATATTATAAGGCACTCAATAATTATGGATTGGGAATAGAGCATGAGTTGGTTTTTTTAGACTGCTATAGCCCTGTTTTTATTGAGCAAGCTGTTCGGAATATCGTAAAAAGTAAAGCGGATTGTATTGTTTGTACCGATGATGTTATATGCGGAAGAGTACTGTCTTTTTTACGGGATGAAGGTATTTCAGTTCCGGAAAACATGAAAATTGCTTCATTTTATGATAGCTATCATTTGGAAACCCATAACCCGCCGGTAACAGCAATTGGAATCAGCGTAGAGGATTTAGGTACTGAAGCCGGTAAAAGATTGATTGGTCTGATTGATGGGAGCAATAATAACAAAAAATCTATCCTGGATTATGAGATTCATTTAAGACGTTCTACTAAATAAAAATATGGAGGTTAGGATAATTGAAAAAAGGCGGATTCCTACATAAATTATTAAAATATCGGGTGTTTTTATTAATGTTGCTGCCTGCGGTTTTATACACTTTAATATTTGCCTATGTACCGATGGCTGGTATAATAATGGCTTTTAAAAAGTACAGTTACGTAGGCGGTATTTTTAACAGTCCGTGGAACGGATTTAAAAATTTTGAGTTCTTCTTTAAATCTGGACAAGCTTTGCTGGTAACTAAGAATACGGTATTATACAATCTTTTGTTTATTGCTTTTAATACAGCTCTGCAGATGACTGTAGCGATTCTTTTGGTGGAAATGAAAAGTAAATATTTCAGAAAAATCTCACAATCATTAATGTTTCTGCCTTATTTTATTTCGTGGGTAATAGTCTCGGTAATTGCTTTTAATATGTTGAGTTATGATTATGGTATAATAAACTCAATTATTGAAAAGTTCGGTGGTACTAAGATTAATTTTTATTCTTCGGGTTCCTTTTGGCCGTTAATCCTGACTTTATTCGGTGCATGGAAAGGTGTGGGATATGGTTCGGTCATGTATTTGGCAGCAATAATGGGCATTGATACATCAATATATGAGGCTTCCTCTATTGATGGGGCGAATGTTTTTCAGCGTATTTTTCGAATCACTATACCTTTAATGATGCCAACGGTTATTATTCTGCTGCTTCTTTCGGTAGGAGGAATCTTCCGTGGAAATTTTGATATGTTCTACAATCTGGTAGGCAGTAACGGTCTGCTGTATAACTATACGGATGTTATAGATACATTCACCTTCCGGGCGTTAATCAGCAATAACGATTTTGGTATGTCAGCCGCCGCTGGTTTCTATCAATCGGTTCTTTGCTTTATCACTATTTTATTAGTTAATAAATTAGTGAGCAAGTACAGCAAAGATTATAGCTTGTTCTAGAAGAAAAGGGGGTATATAACATGTTTGCAAAAAAGAACAAAATTAAAAATGGTTTGGATTATAAAATTTTACAAGTTCTGGCCTATTTCATAAATGGCATAATAGCTATTTTATGTCTTATTCCATTTATTATGATCATATCTGCCTCATTTTCCTCAGAGCAGGCTATTACCTTTAACGGATTTAGCCTTCTGCCACAGGATTTTACTTTAGAAGCATATAAATCAGTTTTTTCTGAACCGATGGTTATAGTACGTGCTTATATAGTGACGATTGGACTTACCGTTTTTGGTACCGTTGCAGGTCTCTTTCTTCAGACAATGACAGCTTATGTACTTTCTCGTAAAGAATTTGAATGGCGTAATAAGTTTTCTTTTTTCTTTTATTTTACGACTTTGTTCAATGGAGGATTAGTTCCTTCCTTTTTACTAATGACAAGGATTCTTAATTTGAAGGACAACTATCTGGCATTATTATTTCCTTTATTATTCAGTGTATTTAATCTATTGATTATGAAAAGTTATATTATGGCAATTCCGGAATCCTTAATAGATGCAGCTAAAATTGACGGTTGCGGTGAATTTAAAACTATGTATAAGGTTGTAATGCCTATGTTAAAACCTGCAATGGCAACAGTCGGACTTTTCATAGCTTTGGGTTACTGGAATGATTGGTATAATGCTATGCTTTACGTTTCGGATGAAAAAATGTATCCTTTACAGTACTTTCTGTATCAGCAGATAAATAATATTGAAGTCTATAAACGTCTGTTGGAATCATCGGGAGCGGGAGGAAGCAGTGCAGCAGTATCAGCCATGAGTATGCCTACACAGTCACTTAGAATGGCACTTACCGTAGTAGTTACCGGACCAATTGTTTTGTTATATCCATTTGTGCAACGTTATTTTGTACAGGGTATAACGATAGGTGCTGTAAAAGGTTGATATAAAGCAGAAGGTTAATAAAAACCTGAGGTTTATATAAAATTATATAAAGTAGAGGAGGATTCTATGAAAAAAAGAGTAATATCCGTTTTTTTGACACTGATGCTGGTTGTATCCTTATTAGCAGGGTGTAGCACTAATAAGAAGGAGGGAGATTCTTCTGATGCGTCCGGTAACATTAAGGAAGGTAGTTTGTCTTATAATGGAATAGACATATCTGAACCTGAAACAATTACCTTATATCTTTTGGGTGATAAATCAAAGGATTTTGATAAGGTTTATGCAGAAATCAATAAGATTTTAAAAGAGAAGGTTAATGCAACAGTTGATGTGAAATTTCTATCCTGGAGTGAACATGATACTAAATATTCCTTATTATTTTCAGGAGGAGAAGATTTTGATTTAATATTTACCGCATCCGGTTGGGGTCATTATGAACAGACTGTGACTATGGGTGGATTTGAAGCTTTGACACAGGAATATATTCAGAAATATGCCCCGGACATCTGGAATACCGTACCGGAAATTGCATGGAGTCAGGCAACTATTGATGGTAGTATTTATATGGTACCTAATTATCAAAATGAGTTTGGTGCAGATGCTGTTGCCGTTCGTGGGGATCTCATGGAAAAATACGGTTATACTGAAATATCAAGTTGGGATCAGCTGATAGCTTTTTATGGCGATATAGCAGCCGGTGAAAAGGGAGTTACACCATTAGGCGTTCAAGGCGGTGCCTTGGAATATCCTTATCTTCTGGATCATGGTGTGGCGAAAATAGCAGGTTCTCCCAGCGAATTATTCTTATATAATATGGTGGATCCTGATGATTTTTCTATCACCTATAGCCTTGATTGGGAGGGGTTTGCTGAATATTGTAAGGCAGTAAAAGAAATGTATGATAAGGGCTTCTGGTCTGCTGATTCACTTGCTACTACAGAAGAAAGACAGGATGGTTTCTTAAAAGGAACATCAGCATCCATGTTTTGGAATGCAGGTTCAGTAAAGAAATTCGCTGCCCAGGTTAATAAAGAACATCCGGAATGGAAAGCCACTTTATATGATATCTCACCCGATGTTCCTAAAAAGGTAAATTCCTATATCAATAACGGTGTAGCTGTCAATTCATCCAGCAAGAAAAAAGAACGGGCGATGATGGTGTTGAATGAGTTTTATACTAATAAGCAGATCTATGATTTGGCAAGTTTAGGAATTGAAGGTGTTCAGTGGAAAGCTGTTGGCGATGATCAGTACACACTTTTGGATGGGAATGCTGACTATGGTGTAGACAGTAATTGCAACTGGGGTTGGACCAATACAAATCTAAAGCGTACAGAATTTATAGAAAGCCCTACAGCAGTAGATACACAGTACCAGTCTATAATAGATGCATGGAATGCCGATATTAAACAGGATCATATTTTTGATGGTTTTGTATTTAACTCATCTAATGTGGGTACGGAAATGGCGTCAGTTGATACAGTTATATCACAGTATTTTACGCCGTTAGTATGTGGTATGGCAGGAGATGTAGACGCTGCTATTGCTGAACTTAGAAAGCAGTTAGACAAAGCTGGAATTCAAAATATCTATGATGAGGTAAAGAAGCAGGCCGAGGAGTATAAAGTAAGCAGGGGAAAGTAATAAATAAGGAATAATTAAATCATGGGGGCTGTTATACACGTGTTATATGTGCGTTTAACAGTCCCTAAATTTTAAGTACTGGCATAATTATTAATAATGTATGAGGGTAATAAGTATATTCACTGTATTACAATTAATAGTGAGGAAAGAGGTATATATGGAGTTCATAAAAGGTATGGATATTTCGGGTTTGCCTGAAATGCTGGATTTAGGTGCTAAATTTTATGATAGTCATGCAAATGAGAGGAATATCTTTGAACTGTTAAAGGAAAACGGAGTAAATTCTATAAGATTGCGTATTTGGAACGAACCAGAAAATATCCCTGAATCAGGAGGATATAGCAATTTACAGCATACAATTAATATAGCTAAACAAGCAAAACAATATGGAATGAGTATTTTTCTGGATTTCCATTATTCGGATTTTTGGGCTGATCCGGGAAAACAAGTCAAACCAAAGGCCTGGGAGAACTTGTCTTTTGATGATTTAAAACAAGCTGTTTATAATTATACGAAAAATGTATTGTTAAAGATGCAGGAAGAAGAGGTTCTTCCTGAAATGGTACAAATAGGTAATGAGATTAGAAGTGGAATGTTATTTCCTGATGGTGAAGTTCCGAATTTCCCGCAGCTTACGGCATTGGTGAATTCTGGGATACATGCAGTTAGGGATGTCGCAGGTGAAAATGATATCAAGGTTGTAATTCATCTGGATCAGGGCGGTAGATATTTTTATCTCCGTGATTGGTTTGACGATGCTATTCAAGCTGGGCTGGATGATTTTGATATTATAGGAGTCTCTTATTATCCTTTCTGGCATGGTACTTTCGCTGAGTTTAAAGAAACCCTTCAAAAAATGGTTCAAAGATATGGTAAGCCTATTGTTGTTGCAGAGACAGCGCATCCATGGAGATGTATTGAAGATGGATTTGTCGGGGAGCAGCAGGAAAAAATTGCCGGCTTTCCATCAACTCCCGAAGCTCAGCGTACTGTAATGGAGCTGATAATGAATATAACTGCATCTTTGGATGAAGAGATGGGAATAGGGATATATTATTGGGAACCGGTCGTAATACCTATTGAGGGTAAGGGTGGCTGGTGCAGCAACATGGGTTTTTTTAATGAAAAGGGTATTGCATTACCAGCTTTAGAAAGCTTTCAATATGAACGGACAAATCTGAAAAAGGATGTAGCAAAGATATACCAACCTGATAAAATAATTGCTGCAGTGGATAATGATATAAAACTTCCGGACTACGTGAAAGTATTGTTTTACGATGGTACCCTCAAAGAAATACCGGTAGAATGGGAGCCATTTTCAAATCAGACAATCGGTAATTTTAGTATAGATGGGAGAGTTTCACAAATAGACCAAACTGTTCAACTTGAACTTATTATAGTAGAAAAATTGGAGAACAATCATAATTACCTGATAAATGGCGGATTTGAAAACGGCATGGACGGGTGGTCTATTGTTTGCGAAGATGAGAGAGTTAAATATGAGTTGCATCCGGAGTTTATTATTCCATTTCCAGCACCACCAATATATTACTTATATGTTGAAAGTCCGGTGAATTTTAAGTTTTCATTAACCACAAAAATGAATGGTATAAATCCTGGAAAATATTCTCTTAAAATGGATTACAGGGGAACAAACACAACAGGTGTTGATGTTAGAATGATTGCTCAAACTAATGATAATAACATATTAGAGACAGTAATTTTTCCTACAGATGAGGAATGGACGACATATGAGCTGTCTGATATAGAAATAGAAGATGGTAACATTAGTATAGGGATTAATATTGTATCACCTCCGGTATACGGAAAAATAAGACAATTTACTCTTACAAGAATTGATTAGCATACAGGGGGAATTTATATGAGTAAAATTAATTATAGCTATACACCAAAGTTTTTAACAAGGGATGAAAAACCATGGTTTCCGGTAATGGGAGAATTTCATTTTAGCCGTTATCCGAGACAATTTTGGAAAGAATCTATCTATAAAATGAAAGCTGGCGGATTAGACGTTCTTTCTACATATGTTTTCTGGATACACCATGAAGAAATAGAAAATGAATATGATTTTAGCGGGCAGAGAGATTTAAGAGCATTTGTTGAGGAAGTAAAACAATGCCAAATGGTAATGTTTTTAAGAATAGGACCATGGTGCCATGGTGAGGTTAGAAATGGAGGATTTCCGGACTGGGTTCTTAAAAAGAGCTATAAAAACCGTACCAACGATGAAGAATATTTAAAGGATGTAGAAGGTTTTTATAAAAAAATTGCCGAACAAGTAAAGGGACTGCTGTATGAGGATGGTGGCCCGATTATAGGAATACAGATAGAAAATGAATATGGGCATTGCGGAGGTCTTCAAGGTGATGAAGGCGAAATGCATATGGTGCGTTTAACAGAAATAGCAAAAAAGGTCGGATTAATTGTCCCCTACTATACAGCGACAGGATGGGGGGGAGCTGTAACAGGAGGATTGCTTCCTGTTATGGGCGGATATTGTGAAGCACCTTGGGATCAGAGATTAACAGAAATCGAACCCAGCGGTAATTATGTATTCACAAAAGAAAGAAATGATCATAATATCGGAAGTGATTACGGTTTTGGTGAAGGTATAACGTTTGACATTAATAAATTTCCGTTTCTTACTGCCGAATTAGGTGGCGGCATGCAGGTTACCCATCACAGAAGGCCAATAGCCTACCCTAAAGATATCGGAGCAATGTCTCTTGCAAAATTAGGATGTGGGGTGAACTTATTAGGTTATTATATGTATCATGGAGGGACAAATCCCAAGGGTAAGCTTACCACCTTGCAAGAATCAAAGGATACAGGGTATCCAAATGACCTTCCGGTATTCAGTTATGATTTTTCTGCTCCTATCAGGGAATTTGGCCAAATGTCTGGTACTTTAAAAGAATTAAAATTAATTACAATGTTTATTGAGGAATTTGGCAGTACATTATGTGAGATGGAGACCTATTTACCTGATCTTAATCCCATAAATCAGAATAATTTAACGGATTTAAGATCCTCTGTTCGCCGGAATGTGAAAAGTGGTTATTTATTTATAAATAATTATCAGAGAAGATATGCAATGGCAGAACATTTGCAGGAAGTATTACAGGTAGAATTAGAAAATGAGGTCATTTCATATCCTCCGGTTGATATTCGAAATGGTGATTTCTTTTTCCTGCCATTTAATATGCAAATAGGAGATGGATTTTTAACAAACTCACTTGCCACTCCACTTTGTGTTCTTCATAATGAAGAAGAAACTTATATTTTCTATACAGATAATGAGCCTGCCTATAATTGGTCAAAAGAACCTGAAAAAACAAAGGTGATAACACTAAAGAGAGAAGAAGCTCTAAATGCGTGGAAAATTAAAAAGAATAAGGAATATCTTATAATTACTAGTGGCGATATAATCGAATCAAAATCCGGTTATGAGTTGCTTACGCGTCATTCAGATAGTATCAAGACTTTTCCCCAGTTGCCCTGTGAACCAGAGGGATATCGTTTCGTTGGCATTAATGATGACTTTTATTTGTATGAGTGCATTGATAAAAAAGAGAATTGTACAGTTGGGTGTTCATTAATTAAGCAGGAAGCTGATATGAAACTCTATGAGATTGATATAACTTGTCCAGAAGAAGTAAGCGATTGTTTTCTAAGGATTGATTTTCAAGGGGACAGTGCGAAGCTGTATATTGATAGTGAGTGGGAGGATGACTGGTTTTATACTGGGCAGACCTGGGAGATTGGTTTAAAACGGTTTGATATGCCTGAAAAAGTTATGATAGAAATTAAATCTTTAAAAGAAAGTGATAAACGATTTCTTGAGATATGGCCTGATTTTGTTCAAGGCAGTGCTTGTAGTATTACGAATATAAAAGCAGAATATGAAAAGATTTATCACATTAAATTATAGAAGTTTATGTATTCAATCGGACAAGAAGCTGTCTTTTGATAAAGGCAGACTTCTATCTGATTTTTATTAATTTAAGCAATAGTAAGGAGGAATTTCCATGTCAATAAAGACATTTGAAATAAAAGACCAATTTTATTGTAATGAAAAACCTGTTAAAATAATCTCGGGCGGGATGCACTACTTTCGTATTGTACCAGAGTACTGGAGAGACAGATTGGAAAAATTGAAAGCTTTGGGATGCAACACTGTTGAAACTTATATCCCATGGAATATGCATGAACCTAAAAAGGGTGAGTTTCATTTTGAAGGTTTATTAGACATAAAACGATTTATAAATACAGCTGCAGAGCTTGGGTTATGGGTTATTTTACGTCCATCGCCATATATCTGCGCTGAATGGGAATTTGGAGGTCTTCCTGCCTGGCTGTTAGCAGAAGACAATATGCGTTTAAGAATAAATTATAAGCCGTTTATGAATCATGTAAAGGAGTATTATAAAGAATTATTCAAAATAATAAGTCCGATGCAGTATCAATTTGGTGGTCCGGTTATCATGATGCAGGTAGAGAATGAATACGGATATTACGCAGATGATGCAGCCTATTTAGAAGTATTAAAGAAAATGATGGTGGATAATGGAGCAATTGTCCCGCTGGTTACATCAGATGGCCCTTGGGGAGATGCTTTATCCTGTGGCAGTATAGAAGGAGTATTGCCAACATGTAATTTTGGATCAAAGGTGAAAGAACAATTTCAAGTTCTAGAGAAGTACACTGCAGGAAGGCCTCTGATGATAATGGAATTCTGGGTGGGCTGGTTTGATTCTTGGGGAACTGAAAAACATGTAACATCAAACTTAAAAGAAAATTGTAAAGACCTGGAGGAAGCATTAAGTTTAGGAAACGTAAATATTTATATGTTTATCGGAGGTACAAATTTCGGATTTATGAATGGCTCAAATTATTATGATGAATTAAAGCCGGATGTAACGTCCTATGACTATGATGCGGTATTAACCGAATGGGGCGATATCACACCTAAATATCTTGAATTTCAAAAAATAATTGCTAAATTCACAGAAATACCACAGGTGGAGCTTTCAATAAAAACAAAGAAAATATCCTATGGTTTAATTAAAGTTAATAACAAAGTTGGACTATTTGAATCATTAGATGATATATCTCAGCCGGTTCAGAATTTATTTCCTTTATCTATGGAGAAACTCGGGCAAAATTACGGTTATATTCTATACCGTTCAGAATTAAAAAAAGAAAAGAAATTGGAGAAGCTTTGTTTAAATGGAGCGAATGACCGTGCAAACATATATATGGGAAATGATAAAGTAATCACTTTATATGACAGGGAATTACTTATAGAGAAAGAGATAGATTATAATATCGAAGAAGATAATTTAATGTCAATACTTGTGGAGAATATGGGGCGTGTAAATTTCGGCCCTTTGCTTGAAAAACAGCGAAAGGGAATAGATTCATGTATACAGATAAACGGTCATCAGCATATGGATTGGAGCCATTACTCATTGCCTTTTGATAATCTTGATAAGTTGGATTTTTCTAAAGGGTACCATAATGGATGCCCTGCATTCTATCAATTTGAATTTTCAATTAATGAAATAGGTGATACATTTATCGACATGGATGGCTGGGGTAAAGGATGTGTATTTATTAATGGTTTTAACCTTGGACGTTTTTGGGATATTGGCCCACAGAAAAAGCTATATATTCCGGGGCCTCTTTTAAAAATAGGGTTAAATGAAATAATTATATTTGAGACTGAGGGTAAAGTTAGAGAAACCGTAATATTGTCTGATGCACCAAGCCTTGGATAAATATTAGATCCTCCCCTTGTCTTATGCCTTTAAAATATTATCTTAGTAACGGACTGTTAAGATAGATATTAAATTGAATTTATGATAATTATCATTTTTGTGTGCTCTTTATCCCGGTCTGTTTAAACAGAAGGATTAATTTTAGGAGGAAGTTAAATGAGGCTGTTGCATAATTGCAGCAGCCTCTTGCTTGTTCGGCATAAAGTATCAACATGTATGATAAAAATATTCTAGGGAAACGCTGATTTAATCAGTGCTGTTTCCTTTGGTTTTAAGTTACTTTTAATCCTTGTTATGATATAATTATTACATTAATTTTGAGATGGTACGAACATGAAACAATAAACTTTAAGCGATATCAAATACTGAAACTATAAATGCAAAACCAATGAAATGAAAGTATCTATGGGAGGATTGTCATGATAATAGTGTTAATTACCGGTTTTCTATTTGCAATCATAAGTCTGATGTTTATCTATGAAAGAAAACAGAAAATAAAAAGAATACGGATTTGGATAAGAGAACATTATGGTAAGAAACCGGTTAAGAAAGACTATGACTGGGAAAAGATAAATTATTACTGGAAGGCTTATGGGGAATCAATAAGAAGCAAGGAAAAGATTGATGAGATTACCTGGAATGATCTTGAGATGAATAAAATATTCTCCCGCATAAATAATTGTAATTCTTTTGCCGGAGAACAGATATTGTATGCCAGTCTTCACAGATTAGCAACAGACAATAAGGAACTGTCTTGTAATAGTAGCTTCACATGATATTGAGTTAACACAGATATTAAATGGAATGTATGATAATTATCATTTTTGTGAGCAAATAAAGGAAAATGACATCGTATTTGAATATAAAATCCACGAAGGCCCGTCAAAATCAAAAAATGCAATACGATTGCTTGAGTATGTTAATTTTCCGGCAGAAATTATTGTAAATGCTAAAAGAAATTGCCAGCCATAATATGATTTGAGCGTAGTGAGTTGTCTGTTTTATGATATGCCAAGCACGAAATATTCAGAGAATTAGGACTTCTTATGCCTTGATATCGAAGCATGAGTTTTTCTGTTTTGTGCAAATTTCCGTCCCATTGTGAAAAACTGTCTTTTGACGCTCGAATCATAATATTTTATAACTCATTTTCCCAGTATTATTTGCTTGTTCTTTTAACATACTAAAATAAAGTGGAGTAGGTAAGTAAATTTTATGTATCTAAACTACTGATTAACGAATGTCGCAAAATATGATATTCAGAAAAGAGGTGTTACGATGGACAATAAAATAAATAACCAGATCACTCATATATCAGGCAAGGTAAAAGAAGTTGCCGGTAAGGCAGTTAACTCTGACCAGCTGGAGTTTAAAGGAAAAATACAACAGGTAGGCAGTAATATCAGTGAAAAAGGGGAAGAAATAAAAGAAAAGGCAGCCGGTAAAGCAAACAAAATCATTGATAAAATCAAAAATGAGAGAGGATGGTAATAAGATGCCGGAGATTAGCAATATTATAGTTTGGTTAATACTTGGAGGTTTATCTGGTTGGATTGCCAGTAAGATTATGAAGAAGGACAGCCAGATGGGCGCCGGTATGAATATTCTTGTAGGTATAGTAGGAGCATTCATTGGTGGTTGGCTGGCAGGTATTTTCGGTTGGGGACCTGCAACGGGATTAAATATCTGGAGCTTTATCGTATCGATCGTTGGTGCTGTTATACTGCTCTTTATTATTGGTCTGTTTAAACAAAAGGATTAAGAATGAAGTTAAAAGGAGGCTGTTGCATAATTGCAGCAGCCTCTTGCATGTTCTGGATGAGTATCGACATGTATGATAAATATTCTAGCACATTATTGCATAAATTTTTGCTTAATATCAGTGCCTGATATCGTCAATACAGAGAATTAGTGCAATGCTGCTGCTAGTTACGGTCGTTAAGTTTGGCATAGGGTTTCACTTTCGCTACATTCTTATAGGCAGGACGAATAATCTTGCCGCCATTAATAAGCTCTTCCATCCTGTGGGCACTCCAGCCGGAAATTCTGGCAATGGCAAAGATAGGAGTATAAAGTTCTAGGGGAAGATCTAACATACTGTAAACAAAACCGCTGTAGAAATCTACGTTGGCACTTACACCCTTATATATCTGCCTTTCTTTTGCAATTACAGCAGGAGCCAGGTTTTCCACCATATTATAGAGTTTGAATTCCTTGGCACGTCCCTTTTCTAAGGATAATTTTTCAACGAAGCCTTTAAAGATTTCTGCTCTGGGATCGGAGATAGAGTAAACTGCATGGCCCATACCATAGATCAGTCCGGATTTATCAAAGGCATTCTTTTGAAGGAGGGCAGACAGGTAAGCGCGTACTTCGTCTTCATCTTCCCAATCCTTTATTACATTTTTCATATCTTCAAACATCTGAATAACCTTTATATTAGCACCGCCGTGTTTGGGACCTTTTAGGGAGCCTAAGGATGCCGCTACGGAGGAATAGGTGTCTGTGCCGGAAGAGGTTACAACATGCGTGGTAAAAGTTGAGTTGTTACCGCCGCCGTGTTCGGCATGGAGTACCAGAGCAACGTCCAGTATTTTAGCTTCCAGAGGGGTATATTTACTATCGGGTCTTAATAGATGTAAGATTAATTCTGCTGTTGACAGATTTGGATCAGGGGTATGTATGAACAGACTCTGTCCGTCATGATAATGGCTGTAAGCCTGGTAGCCGTAAACTGATAACAAGGGAAATAGAGATATTAGCTGCAAGGACTGCCTTAATACATTGGGCAAGGTGGTATCCTCAGCCTTATCATCATAAGAATACAAGGTCAGAACACTTCTGGCCAGGGTATTCATCATATCTTTGCTTGGAGCTTTCATTATAATGTCCCTTACGAAAGAAGTGGGAAGAGAACGGTATTCGCCAAGTAACCCGTTAAATTCCTTCAGCTCTTCGATACACGGAAGCTTGCCGAATAACAGGAGATAGGTAACTTCTTCAAAACCAAAGCGATTTTCTTCTATAAAACCCTGTACAATCTGTTTTACATCAATCCCCCTGTAAAAAAGCTGTCCTTCACAAGGAATGTACTCCGAGTCAACAATTAAGTGTGAGCGGACTTCGGCAATCTCCGTAAGTCCGGTTAAAACACCCGCCCCGCTAACATCCCTTAGACCTCTTTTTACTTGGTATTTGCTGTAAAGAGAGGTATCAATCACACTATTTTCGGCACACAGGTCAGAAAGAGCCAGAATCTCAGGTGTAATACTGGAAAAGTCTATATTACTCATAACAGCCTCCTTGGGTTATATTTTTGTAATACAATGTATTATTTTGCATTTTTAAGTATTATTTAATCAAATTAGCCTTTTCTGCAAAAGGAAATAATATTTAGTTTAACATAAAAATGAGGATTTCACAAGTAATAAGGTAAAAAATACAAGTGAGCTATTTATAATTATACATTTTATTTGTTGATTTTATATAGAAAGCCAAAGTGCCCGCCTGTGTATATTTGCGTTGCATTTTTCTGGTAAAGCAAGTATGATAGAAGTGTAATAATAAATACTTTACTGGCAAGAATATACATTAAAAACTAGGCTAGAGAAGGGACAGGAGGCATAATGTTACTTGATGATTTTATTTATTTTAAAATAGGTAAGAAAAAGCATATTGCATTGATCGCTCATGACGGTAAGAAACAGGAATTGGTGAAATGGGCAGATAGACATAAGGATATACTAAAAAGTCATTTTCTATGCGGAACCGGTACAACGGCAAGACTTATCTCTGAGCAGACCGGTCTTCCCGTTAAGGGATACAACAGCGGACCTTTAGGAGGTGACCAGCAGATTGGCTCAAGAATCGTTGAGGGAGGAATTGATTTTGTGATTTTTTTATGGGACCCTTTAGAATCCCAGCCTCATGATCCTGATGTCAAGGCATTATTACGTATTGCTGTGGTTTATGATATTCCCATAGCCAATAATCTGGCAACGGCTGACTTTTTGCTGGCGTCTTCCCTTATGGAGGAAGAGTATGACAGAAAGGTTGAGAATTTTAATAAAACAATGAAGGAGAGAATTGAAAAGTTCTCTGCTCCTCAATAAGTCCGTTAACAGAAAACATGTTATGGGTTTTGTGATTTTGTATGTATGCTACCTTAGAAATTGGTAACAATGAAACTGTCTGATATTACAGAAAGGCATGGTGCAGAATGAGCAAAATTTGTTTTTTTGATACAAAGCCCTATGATAAGATATATTTTGATATGTTTAAGGACAAGTTTGGATTTGAAATTGATTATTTTGAACCAAAGCTGAATGCAGATACAGCCATAATGGCAAGAGGTTATGAAGTGGTAGTTGCTTTTGTAAATGATACCATTGATGCAAAGACCATAGATATTCTCTATAATGAAGGTGTAAGACTTATAGCAATGAGGTGTGCAGGGTATAATAACATAGATTTTAAAGCAGCTTATAACAAAATCCATGTAGTCAGGGTTCCTGCTTATTCACCATATGCGGTTGCAGAACATGCAATGGCACTGCTTTTGACTCTGAATCGTAAGATTCACAGAGCCTATAACAGAACCAAAGAGCATAATTTCAGCTTAAACGGTCTTACCGGTTTTGATTTATACGGTAAAACGATGGGAGTCATAGGTACTGGTAAGATAGGTCGTGTATTCATTGATATCTGTAAAGGTTTTGGTATGAAGGTACTTGCATACGATCCTTATCCTGTAAAAGACGCGGGTATAAACTATGTAACCTTAGATGAACTGTGCAGGGAATCAGATCTTATATCCCTCCATTGCCCACTCACCAAAGAAACCAAGCATATGATCAATAAGGATACGATTAAACAGATGAAGAAAGGTATCTATATTATCAATACTTCAAGAGGTGCCCTTATCGACAGTGAAGCTCTTCTGAACGCTATAAAGGAAGAACAGGTAGGTGGAGCAGTTCTGGATGTCTACGAAGAAGAAACAGAATTCTTTTACGAGGACTTATCAGGTGAAATTATAAAGGATGATATTCTTTCCGGTTTGATCTCCATGCCAAATGTTATAGTGACCTCCCATCAGGCCTTTCTGACCAGAGAAGCACTTAATAAAATTGCTGAGATCACCCTTCAGAATATAAAGGATTATTCTGACAATGCAGGTCTTGCAAATGAAATCTGTTATCAGTGTATTAAATTAAGTAATTGTGAGAAAACGGATAAGAACCGATGCTTTTAAGGTTGTAATCAATTTCATTTTATGCTATAATTTAACTACTTTATACATTGTTAGATGAGGAATAATATACCATATTATTTTCTGACGAAACAACAGAATATAAAGAAAAATTTTACTTTAAGGAGGTGTCTTACATGAGTTACGAATGCCCTTGTGGTTATATTTATGATCCAGAGACAGGTGACCCAGATGGTGGTATTGCACCCGGCACAGCTTGGGAGGATATACCTGAGGATTGGGTATGCCCAGTTTGCGGATTAAGCAAAGATTCATTTACACAGATTTAATTGTAGTTGACATAAAAAAAGAGCTCATGCTTACTATAAGTACGTGCTCTTTTTTCAATGAATATACCAGATTAAATCACTGAGAAGCGAGTGTCAGTTATTAATATACTGATTTTGCTAAGAAACGCATATAAGAGATTATCATATTAATTTGTACATGTGCCAAGGCACTTAGATGTGAGATAAGTAGAAAACAAAAGACGGTTTTTCTAACTACGAATTCAAAAATATCAAGTTTTGATTTAGTATTCACGAAAGGAGTAAAGATGAAAGAGTTAAAAGGTACAAAAACAGAGGCTAATTTGAAGGCAGCTTTTGCGGGAGAATCCGAAGCAAGAAACAAATATACCTATTATGCTTCAAAAGCGAAAAAAGAAGGTTATGAGCAGATTGCAGAGCTTTTTCTAGAGACTGCTAATAATGAAAAGGAGCATGCGAAACTGTGGTTTAAGCTGCTTCATGACGGCATGCCTGATACATTGACCAACCTTGCTGATGCCGCTGCAGGAGAGAATTACGAATGGACCCAGATGTATGACGAATTCGCAAAAATAGCGAAAGAGGAAGGTTTTGACCAGATTGCAAGGCTATTTAATGGCGTTGCCAAAATTGAAAAAGAACATGAGGAAAGATACAGAAAACTCTTAAAGAATTTAGAAGAGGGTGTTGTATTCTCCAAAGACGGTGATACTGTTTGGCAATGCGCTAACTGCGGACATATACACGTTGGAAAGAAAGCACCGGAGAAATGTCCGGTTTGTGATCATCCACAGGCATATTTCCGTGTTCTTGCAACAAATTATTAATTACATAACTGATAGGTGCCAATGGCACAGAAAGGCAGGATATTATGAAGAAAGAAGCAAGATTTTATAAATGTAAACATTGTGGAAATATCGTAACATTTTTCTATGAGTCTGGAGCACCTTTAACATGCTGCGGTGACAAAATGGATGAACTGGTAGCAAATACCACAGAAGCTGCAACAGAGAAACATCTCCCGGTAGTAGAAAAGGACGGTAATACCGTAACTGTCTGTATTGGAAGTGTAGAGCATCCTATGACGGAGGAGCACTACATACAGTGGGTATATCTTGAGACCACAAAAGGCATTCTTGCACGTTTCTTAGAGCCAGGTGAAAAGCCTAAGGCTGTATTTACCCTGACAGATGAAGAACCGATAGCAGCTTATGAATACTGCAATCTTCACGGACTTTGGAAAACTGTACTGTAAGAATATTTTTAATCCAATACCGGCCTTTTCGTGTATACGAAAAGGCCGGTATTTTATATAATAGACAGTAGTATAATGTAAACAGGATTTTACCGGCAGAAATAAAGGCAGGTATAAGGATTCTTAGAAATGAGGTAGCTATGGTAAATGAGCAGGATATGAACTACATAACCCAGTCCCTGGGATTTTGGGAGGATCTGTCTGAGGGACAAAAGAATCGGTTATTAAACAGTACCGTTCCTGTCAGATATGAAAAGGGAGCAAAAATTCACAGCGGCAGCAATGACTGTATTGGAATCCTGTTGATTAAAAAGGGAGAATTAAGGGTCTATATCCTGTCGGAAGAGGGAAAAGAAGTTACATTATTCCGCTTACGAGATGATAATATCTGTATATTATCTGCCTCCTGCATCCTGGAGAACATTACTTTTGATGTGCATATAGATGCGGAAAGTGACAGTGAAGTGCTGCTTGTGGACGCTGCTGCTTACCAACAGATATGTGTACAGAATATTTACGCTGACAATTTCACCAACAGACTGATAATTGAAGCTTTCTCAGAAGTCATGTGGGCGATGGAACAGATTCTGTTTATGAGCTTTGACAAAAGACTGGCAATATTCCTACTGGATGAGGCATCAAGAAGCGGCTCTGATAACATCGAACTGACCCATGAACAGATTGCAAAGTATATAGGAAGTGCCAGGGAAGTAGTATCCCGTATGATGAAATACTTTGCAGGGGAAGGAATAGTGGAACTCTATCGAGGTGGGGTTAAAGTTGTTGATAAGAAAAAATTAAGAGAACTGATACCGTAGGTTTATACAGGATAGAATATATAAGATACAAATTTTGATTTGAGTGTAATAGGTCAGTTTTTCACAAGGGGACAGGGCGTTTCACAAAACAGAAAGAACTCATGCTACAATTCTCTGAATATCTAGGCGCATTCGTTCTTTCTGTTTTGAGTAATTCACCTGAAATCATATGCAAACAAGGACATTTGACATTTGAATCAAGTCTTCAAGGTAAATTAAAATTGTGATGGATATGAATTTTTATTCGCATTTAAGAAAGGGCTTCTACTAATACTGTATCTACTGAATCTTTGGTAACGGCACCTTCATGAATCTTAACAGAATCCACGTAAAAGGTAGGAACATAGTAATAATCATATTGCTTTGCAATATCAGGATGAAGTTCTTCATCAATATACTGTATCTGTACATCTTTGTAAGCTGGATTGTCTTTGAGCAGTTCTTCCAGGAATCCGTGAGCTCTGTGGCAGTGTGGACACCAGCTGGTCTCAAACATAATTATGTTTTTCATGGAATTTTCCTTCTTTCGTTGATTTGTTTAATTAATATATGTATAATTAGTTGTATGCAATTTAATAATATATATACAAACACTATAGCACCTTTCATGTTAAGTGTAAATATGCAGATTCCGTCTATTTGTGGGACTGTCTTACCAATAAAGAGGATTTAAGTTGACTATCAAAGAGTTTACGGCTAAAATGTTTCTAGGAATATTTAAGGAGGACGAAAAATGAAAACAACAGAGATAGCTGCAGGAACCTATCAATTATCGGTTGATGTGGAAAATATTTTATTTGAAGGCTTATGGGATATACCAAAAGGAGTAACTTTAAATTCATATATAATAAAAGGTGAGAAAACAGCCATAGTAGACGGAGTATGCGGCTGGGATGGAGTACCTGCGAATTTATTCTCCCTGTTAAAAGAGCTGGAGATAGACCCTGCTTCCATAAAATATCTCGTAGTAAATCATGTAGAACCTGATCATTCCGGCTGGATCGAAGCCTTTAGGAAGATAAACAGCGATTTTCATATTCTTTGCTCCAAAAAGGGAAAAGAACTGTTGACTGCATTTTATGGTCTTACAGATAATATTACTGTTGTAGGTGATAATGATACTTTTGATCTTGGCGATGGACATGTTCTACAGTTTGCGGAAATTCCTAATGTACACTGGCCGGATACTATCGGAACCTTCGATCAGTTAACCGGTGTGTTGTTTTCCTGTGATGCTTTTGGCTCCTTTGGTAAATATGAAGGAAGAATTTTTGCTGAAGAATTCAGTAAAGAAGAATTAAAAGAATATGAGAAGGAGACTATAAGATACTATTCTAATATTGTGTCATTTTTCTCTCCTCAGGTAAAAACAGCGATAAAGAAAGTCAGCAATCTGCCTCTTAAGCTGATAGCTCCGGGACATGGACTCTGCTGGAAGGATACCAAGGCAGTTATGGATGCTTATGATGCCTATGCAGATTACCAGAAAGGACCTGCAAGAGAAGAGATAACCTTCATCTGGGGTTCTATGTACGGCATGACTGAAACTGCAGTAAAGGAAGCCTTAAAGGTCCTTGAAGGGGAAGACATTACCGTTCATGTTCACAGAGTACCGGAAGATTCCTGGGGTACAGTACTTACTTCTGCCTGGACTTCTACCGGTATTGTACTTGCAATGCCTACCTATGAATTTAAGATGTTCCCTCCTATGGGTGCAGTTCTTGAAGAACTTGGAAAGAAGAAGACCTTAAATCGTAAAGTATTTCGATTTGGCTCCTATGGCTGGTCAGGCGGTGCGGAGAGAGAACTTGCAGAAATCAATACCAGACTGAATATGGGCTGGGAGTTCTTAGAGCCTGTTGAGTTTAAGGGAGTTCCTGTTGAAGAGGACTTTAAGAAGATAGAGACACAGCTGAAGGAACTTGTTAAACAGGTGAAGGAAGCTGTAAGAGGCTAGGGCATGTTTGAAAACTCATTACACCGTTCTGAACGCCCCACTTTGTGGTATTCTGAGTCATGATTTTGGGAAACATAGCCCGCTATGCCTCCCAAATCACTCCTTGTCTCCCGCAAAGCGGAACATCCAGTCCGGCTCAAGCAGTTTCCAAACACACCCTAGAATAAATCACATGAAAAAGGTGTTGTAATGAGGCAGCTCAATAAAACAGTATAGGTTTGTTTTTAGAAACGGCATAGCTTCGGCTATGCCGTTTGTCTTTCATTGATATTATTCATTTGTCCGTATATAATTGGAAATATGAATAGAAATGGTGAATGCTGTATGGAAGATTCCTTGACCAGAAGCCGTGAAAGATACCAAAGATGCGGACAAGCTGGTTGATGGACCTCATACTCGTATAAAAATAAAGGACGGTAAAAACAAATGAAACGTATTTTATTTGTTGAAGATGATTTGAGTTTAATTAGTGGTTTATCTTTTGCTATCAAAAAGCAAGGATACGAAATTGACATTGCTCGTACAAGTCTTGCAGCAGAAACTTTATGGATAAATGGGAAATATGATTTGGTGATATTGGATGTTTCACTTCCCGATGGCTCTGGCTATGATATATGTGGAGAGATTCGTAAAACGTCTAAGATACCGATTATGTTTCTTACTGCGGCTGATGAGGAAACAGACATCATAATGGGACTGGATATGGGCGGTGACGATTATATTACAAAGCCCTTCAAACTGGCTGTATTTCTCTCAAGAATAAATGCTTTGCTTCGCAGAAGTGATAACTTTAATCAGGCGGATACTGAATTAAATGCTAATGGTATAAAAGTTCAACTTCTAAAAGGCGAGGTCTATAAAAACGGAGAGCAACTTGACTTAACAGCAAGTGAGTATAAATTATTGTGCCTGTTTATGGAGAATCCAGATATTGTCCTTTCACCGGAACAAATTTTAGGAAAACTATGGGACTGCAACGAAAACTATATAGACAACAATACTCTTACGGTATATATACGAAGACTGCGTACAAAAATTGAAGATAATCCCAGCGAACCTCAAAGTATAATAACAGTCCGTCGTATGGGATATAAATGGAACATTGTTGATTGAGGTGTGTGATGAAAATACTGGCAAACAGAAAAATTAAACTGATTTTTTGTTGGGCACTGCTGTTCATAATAGCATTTACTTTGCTTTCTGCGGTAATTATAGGTTTGAAATTTGAAAACACATTACTATATGTAATGATATGTTCCTTGTGCATGGGTATCTCGATCCTTTCAATCGGGTACTGGTATTTCAGGGAGCAAAATAAAATCATGGAAAGTGCCGTAATACAAATAAAAGATTATATTTCTGGAAATCAAAATGCTCATATCGAATGTGATGATGAGGGGGAGCTCTACAGACTATTTCATGAAGTGAATTCCTTAGTTTCTATTTTGAATGCCCATGCTGAAAATGAGGGAAAAACAAAAAAGTTTTTAAAGGATACTATTTCTGATATTTCACACCAGTTAAAAACACCCCTTGCCGCACTTAACGTCTATAATGGTATTATGCAAGAAGAGGCAAAAGATCTACCGAACATCAAGGAGTTCATGGTTCTTTCAGAGCAAGAGCTTGATAGAATAGAAATACTGGTACAAAACCTATTGAAAATCACAAAACTTGATGCCGGAACAATCATAATAGAAAAATCCATAGAAAATGTATCTGAAATGATGGACTACATAAAAAAACACTTCTCATATCGTGCGGTGCAGGAGGAAAAAGGAATATATCTCTCTGGTGATGATACCATTACTTTATTGTGTGACCGTAATTGGCTGATTGAAGCAATCGGCAATATTGTAAAGAATTCTTTGGACCATACGAAAAATAGAAATGCTATTCACATTGAATGGAAGCAATTTGCATCTGTTGTTCAAATTATTATAAAAGATAACGGAAGCGGGATTTATCCAGAAGATTTGTACCATATTTTCAAAAGATTTTATCGTAGTCGTTTTTCCAAAGTTACGCAGGGTATCGGACTTGGCTTACCTCTTGCGAAATCAATTATTGAAGCACATAGTGGTACCATTGAAGTTGATAGCGAATTAGGTGTCGGTACAACTTTTACAATCAATTTTTTAATTCCTACAAAATTGTAGGCTAAGTGTCACCTAACTGTATGATTGCCGTGATAATCTTTCAATATCGATACAGAAAGAGAGGTATTAAATCTATGAACTTATTGGAAGTTCAATCAATATCTAAAACTTATGGCAGCGGCGAAGCCGCGGTGCAGGCATTAAAAGACTCCAGCTTTTCTGTTCCCAAAGGTGAGTTTGTTGCAGTCGTTGGAGAGTCTGGTTCCGGAAAAAGTACACTTCTAAATATGATAGGTGCGCTTGATATTCCCACTTCCGGCAAGGTATTTATTGACGGCAAAGAAATTTTTGCAATGAAAGACAGGGGTCTTACAATTTTTCGGCGCAGGAATATTGGATTTATTTTTCAGAGCTTTAATCTAATTCCTGAATTGACCGTTGAGCAAAATATCATATTCCCGGTATTACTAGATTACCAGAACCCCGACAAAAAATATCTGGAAGAATTACTTACGGTGCTTAATTTGAAAGAGCGCCGCCACCATTTGCCCAGTCAATTATCTGGTGGACAGCAGCAGCGTGTAGCGATTGGACGTGCCTTGATTACGCGCCCGTCACTTATCTTGGCTGATGAACCAACCGGCAATCTGGATACACAGAACAGCAGTGAAGTAATCGCTCTGCTAAAAGAAGCTGCAAAAAAGTATGCACAGACCATCATTATGATTACCCATAGCCGAAGCATCTCCCAGACCGCAGACCGGATACTGCAAGTGTCCGACGGTATACTGACCGATTTTGGGAGGTGCCGTGAATGAAAAGCTATCTTAGCCTTATTACGATTTCCGCCAAAGTACATAAACGGCAGAACCGCATGACACTTATATGTATCATCTTTGCTGTATTTTTGGTTACGGCTGTTTTTAGTATGGCAGATATGGGAGTTAGAATGGAGAAGACAAGATTACTTAACAAACATGGTAGTCTGGCACTTAAAGGATTTAGCAGTCGCCCAAAGGACAAAATTTTTTGGAATGATGCGCTGTATCGGAATGAGCAAACAGCAGATTATTCGTTTTGTTAGACTGGAAGCTCTTAACTGGTGTAAAACTGCGGTTCCGGTAGGAGTCATACTTGGGATTGTAATTACATGGATGTTATGTGCTTCGTTACGGTTTCTTGTCGGCGGGGAGTTCTCTGATATGACTCTTTTGGGTGTCAGCCCAATCGGAATCATCAGCGGAATAGTTGTCGGAGTTGTTTCTGTGCTCATTGCTGCCAGGTCTCCGGCAAAACGAGCCGCAAAGGTATCACCTGTAACGGCGGTGTCGGGCAATTCGAATAATACAAAAACTGTAAACCATGTGATGAATCCACGTTTTTGCAAAGTAGAAACTGTACTTGGTATCCGTCATGCAGTATCGGCAAAGAAAAACCTGATACTTATGACAAGCTCCTTTGCACTTAGTATTATCCTTTTCTTAAGTTTTTCAGTTTTAATAGAGTTCGTCGGTTTCCTTATACCCCAGTCGTCAAATACTTCTGACATCGATATTTCAAGTAATGACAGTTCGAATTCGATAGACAGTAAGCTGCTCGAAAAAATCAATGGTATGTCAGGTGTAAAACGTGTTTTTGGTCGTAGGAATTGTCTTGATGTTCCGGCAGTAATAAATAAAGATAATCAACTGTCGAGCACGATTGATATGGTTTCCTATGGCGAATATGATTTAGACTGTCTCATAAAAGATAAGCAGCTTAGAAAAGGCAGTGATATTTCAAAAGTGTATGGGGACAGTAATTATGTACTTACAATCTGGGCAAAGGATAGTCCCTTAGATATAGGCGATAAGATAATAGTGGGTAATGAAGAACTTGAAATTGCAGGGATGCTGAAATACGACCCTTTCAGCAGTGATGGCATTTCAAAGGGAGATATAACGCTCATTACTTCTTTAGAAACCTTTACACGTCTTACTGGTATTGCTGACTATTCGCTTATTTTGATACAGACAATGAAAGGAGCAACGAACGAGGACGTGGCAGCGATTCACAATATATTAGATGACAATTCAGTGTTTCATGACAGACGAGACCAACGAACTACCAGTACCTATATTGCTTTTCTGTTGTTTATATATGGATTTTTAGCAATCATTACTTTGGTAACGGTATTAAATATTATGAACAGTATTTCCATGAGTGTATCTGCAAGGATAAAGCAATACGGAGCAATGCGCGCAGTTGGTATGGACGAACACCAGCTTACCAAAATGATAGCTGCCGAAGCAGGTACCTATGCGTTATCTGGTTGTATTACTGGTTGTGTAGTTGGTCTGGCGATTAGTAAACTTTTATATGATACTCTTATTACTACTCATTTTAGCTACGCTACTTGGAGTGTACCTGTTGTTCCTCTGGTGATAATTCTACTGTTTATTTTAGTTGCTGCCATCGTTGCAGTCTATTCTCCATCAAAAAGGATTCGAAATATATCTGTAAAAGAAACACTGAATGAGTTATAAACACCCGTGCATACCGCAAGCTTGCTTGCGGTACTGCCTAAATAAAAAGTGTGAAATGTCCTTTATTTCACACAACACCCGTGCATACCGCAAGCTTGCTTGCGATACTGCCTAAATAAAAAGTGTGAAATGTCCTTTATTTCACACAACACCCGTGCATACCGCAAGCTTGCTTGCGGTACTGCCTAAATAAAAAGTGTGAAATGTCCTTTATTTCACATTTCTTTCACATGATGAACATGCAAATCCTGTATCCTGTCTTTATAAATAATCAAATTATTGATATTAAAAGAAAGGGAATGAGGTATTGGTTGAATGAAAAAGAGACGATTGGCACTTGTACTATTCCTTGTAATAGCTGTGACAGTTACCGGTTGTACAAAAGGGAAAAAGGAGCAGCAGTCTTTGGACAGCTCCCAAACTGAAACAGACAGTAACCAGACTGAGGAAATGTTAAAGTATAGTAGTAATTAATTTTTGAGAATTAAAATCCTAACCTTAGGTCAGCGGTTTACTTGCTGTATAAGATTAGGATTTTTCTTGTGTATATTACTTAAATAGTCGGTGTTTACCCTGGATTCTTCTTGTTTATCCCAAATCTTTATTGAGTATTCCTGCCAAACAGAAGGCTCCTTTACCTTAAATAAATCCGAAATCTAAGATAAACTTCTCCCGGAGCAGATTGATAGCAAATATTTCTTCCGATTAGGAAAGAAGCTGTATATTTAGTTAAAAAAGATTTGGCAGAATATAGGATTACTTCTAGCCAAAAACACTTAAATAAAAACGTTTTCAAATAAAATAGAGCAGAATATAAGAACATGTATTCTTGAAATGATATAGTATATCAAAATATTATTTTGATACTCGACAAAAGTTATAAAAATAATTCGTTAAATATTAATAATATATACATATAATACAAGTAAAATCCAAGAAAATAAAAATAAAAATGTTTTTATATTGCCATCCTACAAAATCCATACTATAATCAATTTAGAAGCAAGGTATCATAAGTATCTCAAAGGGATTGTCAAATAAAGAAATGCAGATTTTTATGAAGGAACATCCCGGGAAAGGAAAGGATTTATACATGAAGAATTATTACCTGGACGGAAAGGCTTATGTGCTGGAAGACTATCACAGACTGCCGCCTTTC
>JAQSXJ010000084.1 GCA_029256725.1 Anaerocolumna sp.
GGAAGAGTAGTATATTCCTGGGATGTAAATGCCTTGAGCAAGGAATTAAATGTAACCCTGAAACCAGACTACAGCTATTACTACATCAGAGTAAAAGAAAAGGATGGAGATATTGCTGTTACAGCACCGGTTTGGGTGGGCAGTACGAAACTCCTTGGTATTTCTAATGTAGAAAGCAGTACAAGTACACCGGTTACCGGTGAGAAAATGACAGTTAAGACCACACTGTTTAACAGTGAAGCAACTGACGCAGTTATTAAATCTCTGACCTACAAATTGGACGGTGCGGTAATTGATCAGGTAAGCAATGCCGGTACAGTTGCAAAAGGAACAAATACGTCAGTCAATTATGATTTTACACCTGCAAAAGCAAAGGTACAGACCTTAACCGTTGAAGCTGTATTAACGGTCGGAGACCAAGACTATTCCTTTACAAAAGATCTCAGTCTGGATATCAGAGATGCAAGTAAGCTGGTATACATAGGAATTGACGGAAGTCACTACAATGAATATGTAGCCGGAAACTATAAGGATTCTATGGGTAATTTCAGTCTTCTCGCGGCACAAAGTGATGTAAGATGTGTTATCTTAAATACCAGTGAGGAATTGATTTCAGCAGCTAAGAATACCAATGGAAAATTTAAGATGATTATTCTTACTGCACCCAGTCGTCGTAACGGTACCTCTTTAAGAGATCCTTATGCAGTATATTCAGATGCAGAAATCACAGCAATAAAAGGTTTCTCAGAAGCAGGCGGAAGTCTGGTGCTGTGCGGTTGGTCTGATCTTTATGAAAATTATAAGGCTTTTCCGGCAGAAGACCATATGGCAGCTCAGCAGAACAAGCTGCTGGAGGCAGTAGGAGCAACTCTTCGTATCAGTGATGATGGTGCTTATGATGATGTGCTCAACGCAGGCGGAAGTGAAGCGAATAAAGCCAGATTGTATCTGAGCACTTATAATTGGGAGAATCCATTGACCAATGGTATCGTATATGATAAAGAGCATCCCAATGATAATCTTTACTCTCAGCTGTTCAGCCAATATGGCGGTGCAACAATTTATGCGGTAGATCAGGAAGGAAATCCTACTTCTGTATTGTCTGCTAATATATCACCAGTTGTATATGGACACAGTACCACATATTCAAAGAATTGTGATAACGACAGCCTGGGCGGAAACATACCAAAATATGAATACGCAAAGGATGATAACCGTCTGATGGTGCTAGCAACAGAAACAGTCACTCATTCAAACGGAACCCAGTCAATGGTAATCGTAGACGGTGCAGCTTTTATGAGTAATTTTGAAATCCAGGCTACCGTTTCTGATACCAATGCAGAATTAAATTATTCAAACTATACGATTTTAGAGAATTTAATACAGTTTGTAAATCCTATACAAATAGATCCTATTGCTGAGGTTCAGAAGGAAGCGGAAGAAGGGGTTAAATTTACAGTAGAAGGAATTGTATCCTCCAATGCTTCAGGTTATGACAAAGCTACCGCCTTCTTTGACTGTATCTATCTGCAGGATGGAACTGCCGGTATTAATGCCTTCCCTGTATCAGGAGACTATAAAATC
The DNA here is from genome assembly GCA_029256725.1 of Anaerocolumna sp. Lineage (GTDB taxonomy): Bacteria > Bacillota > Clostridia > Lachnospirales > Lachnospiraceae > Anaerocolumna. The sequence goes on from JAQSXJ010000084.1 coordinate 1,585, forward strand.
GGTCAGAAGGTTCGGATAACTGGAACAACCTCCTCTTATAATGGTGAGAGACAGTTAAATGTGAGCAGTATCTCTTTGCTGGACAGTAATATCCAGACCATAGAGCCAAAAGCAGTAACGGCTGAACAGGTAAATAACCAAACCTACCTTGGAAGTCTTGTAAAGCTAAGTGGAAAGATAGCAAAAATTGAACTTGCTAATGGAGCTGTCCAGACGATCCTTGTCAGAGACAATGCCGGAAACACGGCAAGAATCTTTATTGATGGCTATATTACAACAGGTAAGGAAATCAATAATTTAGAAGTGGGTAATAGTATAACTGCAGTTGGTCTGTCATCTTATGATAATACCTTTGACGGCAAAGATACAGTAGTTACCCCTGATCCCGTAACCCCTACCCCTGATCCGGTAACGCCTACCCCTACTCCTACACCGATAAAAACTTTACCGGAGAAGGAGTCTAAGATTGTACTGGATAATCCGGTAACGAAAATAACGAATGGTAAAGCGACCATCAAATTAGTAGCCAGTGAAAAAGCACTGCAAGAGGCAGTAAAAAGCGGGAATTTTGATATAAAACTTTCCTTAGGGAAAGAAGTATTTAAAGATGTCCTGACAGATGGTAAAGTTACAAAAGGTGTGGCAATTGAATTATCTATTCCTACTGTAAAAGATGCAGCTGTAAATACCATCCTATTAAGTACCGAAGCTTTATTATTAATAAAGAAATCAGGCCAGGCTCTTACCGTCAAAGTATCAAATGCTGAGGCAAAGAGTTACATGGTAAGTATTCCTGCTTCTGAGCTTAAGAAAGTTACAACAGCTTCTAAGGAGTTAAATCTGGCTGTTACAGTGGTAAAAAATACAAAAGCAGCCGCAAAGTCAGTGGGAATCTTATCCATAGGAACAGAAGGAAACTTAGCTGCCGGCATGGTTGTTACAGTACCTGTTGAAGCTGTTATTTCCGTAAAAGCAGGTAAAAAGGTATATATTTATTATAAGAATACCAAGACCGGTTTATTAGAAGAAGTACCGAACAATCCTAAGATCATTGCAAAGAATGGTACGCTTAAATTATCCTCTCTAAGAGGCGGAGATTATGTTATCTGTACAGAGCAGGTTAAGGATGCCGTTAAGTTGGTTGACAGAGTTACTGTAACTGTAAAAACCTCCGTTACTAAGGGAAATAAACTGAATATCAAAGTAACACTTCCGAAGGAATTAAGTAAGGTAACGGCATTTGCATACGGTGATCCCCTTGGACAGGAAGAAGCGAAGATAACCTACAAGGTAAGTAATAAGGATATTGCTGTTGTATCCGGAAGCGGTGTCATTACTGCCAAGAAGAAAGGAACCGTTAAGGTTACAGTTACCGTTACCTTAGAGAATGGACAAAAGAAGAGCTTCAGCAAAAACATTACAGTAAAATAGTAAGAAATGCTAAATATTACATACTTTTAATTTGAGCAGTAATGCAAGCAGGCTTGCGATTCTGCATGGATAATAAGATTAGTGATATAAGCTTTATTTATCAAAGGTGGGGTGCTGTACTTTCGTGCAGCCCCTTTCCTTGGTTAGATATAGATTGAACGGGCTAGTGTGAAATAAAGAACATTTCACACTTCTTATTTGAGCAGTACCGCAAGCAGGCTTCCGGTATGCATGGATGTTAGTGTGAATTATACTGGGGCAGGCATGTTTGTTAGTGTGGAAATTGAAGGCAATTTCCACTTTTGATTTGAGCGTGTAAAGGTGCGTATGGAGGATAATATGATAAAGAACCTGAAGAAAAAGATTATAACTGCAGTGGTAATGCTGGTACTATTTATTGGTGCAGCAATCCTTTTAAATCAACCGGATCCGGATGATGTATTGTCTTCTGCGCAAAAAAGAATATTTGCTGTTGCTAAGGTTACGGACATCTTAAGTGATAATGCAGCACCGGACAGCTGGACGGAAGGCAGACGTATAGGCGAACAGAACCTGGAGGTTACTGTTCTTACAGGCAAGTATAAAGGAAAGATACTGGAAGCTGTTAACTATGTAAATGCCTATTTTAATGTGGATGCCAAGCTAGGAACACGAGTAATTGTCCGGCTGGACTTTAATGATTCCGGGGAATTGTATGTCCTCTCGATTCCCAATTATGACAGAAGCAGTGTTCTAATTATAGCACTCCTTGCCTTTGCCTTACTCATGGTATTGGTAGGCGGTAAACAGGGAGCAAGGGCTTTGTTCGGATTGTTGTTTACTTTGATAAATCTGTGGTATATATTGATTCCTTTGGTTCTAAAAGGTGTATCCCCGGTTATAGCAACAATATTAATTGCTGCCTATACCAGTGCAGGAGCACTACTTATGCTGACCGGTTTTACAAAGAAGACCTTATGTGCTTTCTTAGGCTGTGTTGGTGGGGTAATAGCAGCCGGAGTCTTTGCTTGGCTGGTAACTCTTATGACACCAATAAACGGGTTTAATATGTCAGAAGCGGAAGAAATGGTCATACGAGCTTCGGATTCACCGCTTCAGATCAGTGGCTTGTTGATAAGCGGTTTACTTCTGGCAGCTCTAGGAGCATTAATGGATACTTCCATGTCCATAGTTTCTGCACTTCATGAGGTTTATGAACAGAATCCTGCCATTTCTAAAAAACAGATTTTCAAATCCGGTATGAACATAGGAAGGGATGCTATGGGAACTATGGCAAATACCTTAATACTAGCATTTGTCGGGTCAGCCTTTAATCTGATGATATTGTTTCAGATCTATGAGTATCCGATGATTCAGATACTAAACAGTGATATGATCGTAATTGAAATATTACAGGGAATTGCCGGTTCGGTAGGAATAATCGCTACGACACCCTTTGTCTCGGCATTGTGTGCAGCTATATTCAAGTGGAACAGGAAAGAAGAAAGAGCAAATAGCAAAGAGATTAAAAAGAAAAATCAATTATTAGAGAATTAAGAAATTCATATGAAGTATTATTGATGGATTCTCCGGCTTAGATACTATTTTGTATTCTGCCGGAGATTTTTTATGTCTGTTTTTTGCTATAACAAGATTACTAGTGATTAGGTTGCTTATTTAAGGTATAATAGTATTAACACCAATTTACTATTAATTCTGAAATTCAGAATGAACTAAACTGCAGCAAGACGAAAGTGACAGATGATTTGGGATAACACACTGTGAGATAGCAGGTTTAGATAGTTATCCGGTACACGTTAGATTTTCCCAGGCAGTTTTTGAATTGGAGGAGTATAGGTAATAATTTTAAGCATGATAGGAGGAACAATTTGGGAAACACCGATATTTTCGATATGATGGCAACAAACTATGATACGCCTGAAAGAATCAGGATTGCTAAAATAATTTCAGATGCTGTACGAGATAGCCTTAAAGATGCTGATAATAAGAAAGCCATAGACTTTGGGTGCGGAACAGGACTTGTTGGCTTGAACCTGTTAAAGGATTTTAAATCCGTGCTTTTTCTGGATTCATCACCTAATATGATTAAGCAGATAAATAAAAAGATTAAAGAATACAATATAACCAATGCAGATACCTTATGCTTTGATCTTGAAAAAGAAAGCATTAACAATATACGCGCGGATTATATTATTCTGGCACAGGTGCTGCTTCATATTATGGATATAGAGCCAGTTTTAGCAGGATTGTATGATATGCTCAATGACGAAGGTCATATTATCATTGTTGATTTTGTTAAAAATGATGCAGTAGTCTCTGATATTGTTCATAATGGCTTTGTTCAAGAGGAGCTTATTGAGCTTATGACGAGAATAGGATTCAAAGATAACAAGTTTAAACCATTTTATACAGGAAGTAAAATCTTCATGAATCAGGATGCTACCTTGTTTATTCTGGATTCACTGAAGAAGGTATAACCCGATTTATAAAAATGTAATTTATCGGGTTTAGGACATTAGATTCTGATATTCTCTCATTAGGAAGGAGAATACGTATGGATTTTCTTAGCAGATTGAATAAAGCACTTGATTATATTGAAAACAATCTGGATGAAGAGATTGATTACAAGACCATTGAGAGACTGGCTTGTTGTTCATAACCTGTTTTCAACGAATGTTTTCCTGTATAGACAAAGAAAAAGACCACTCCGATATGGGTATAATTACAAGCTATTTTAGTTAAAGCTTCATAATTTATGACTTTCTTTTTGATTTTTTTCGGAATTAAGTATAGTAAAAAATGTTTTATAGAATAATCAAGAATATAATAGAGAGCACGTTTTCAGAAGAAAACGCGCTCTTTTTTTGAACTGCAAAAAATAAGACTTGTAATTAATAGAGTTGATTTCATTTAAATACTAATATATATTGTTTAAGAAATAGGAGGTGAGAATTTGTTAAATATAGCTATTGTAGAAGATGATGACAGGGAAGCTGAAATATTGGGAAGTTATATTACAGAATATGGTGAGAAAAATGATGAAAGATTTCGAATAGAAAGATTTAACGATGCCAAAAGTTTGTTGGATAATTACAGGCATGTATACGACATTATATTTATGGATATCATGATGCCGGAAATCAACGGAATGGAAGCAGCAGTAAAACTAAGAAAATTGGACAAAGTGGTTCCTTTGACAAAACTGCAGAAATAGCAAAGGAGTACGCAGAGAGATTTCCTCAGATAATAAAAGTCATTCATCAGAAGAATGGCGGACACGGAGAAGCAGTCAATACTGGACTCCGCCATGCATCGGAAAGTTCTGGATAAATTGAGGCAGCTGATGGAAGAACAGACCTGTGTAGACATGTTTGTAAGCAATTTTATTTATGATAAGCAAGGTGCTCGTAAGAAAAAGGTAATGCACTATGACAAAATTCTGCCGGAAGGAAGTATTTTTGGCTGGAATGAGGTTGGGAATTTTCCTAAGGGGAAGTATATCTTAATGCATTCTGTTATTTACCGTACTAAAATGCTGCATGAATGCAAGCTGGAATTACCGAAGCATACATTTTATGTTGACAATTTGTTTGTATATGTACCGCTGCCATTTGTAAAAAAGATGTATTATCTTAAGGAAGACTTGTACCATTACTACATTGGTCGAGAGGATCAGTCCGTTAATGAGAAGGTTATGATAAGCAGAATCGACCAGCAGATAAAGGTTAATAAATTAATGGTTGAACTGGTAGATCTAAATAGAGTGGCAAATATTAAGACTCGTGGATATATGCTGAATTACTTAGAAATCATAACAATCATATCTAATATCCTGCTTATTCGTTCTGGAACACAGGAGAGTATGGGAAAGAAACAGGAATTATGGGGATATATTAAAGATAAAGACAATCATTTATACGACCTTTTACGTAGAGGTATCATGGGGAGAACGGTGAATTTATCAAGTAAAGCAGGTCAGATGATATCTCTGGCAGCCTATAGAATATCTCAGAAATTGATTGGCTTTAATTAGAATATCTTTAGGAGTGTTTACTGTAACCTTTCCATATTAATAAGTAACAGGCAGAATCAATCAAAACAACTATTGCAAAATTCAATAGTTTTAATTTTATCTTATATTATAATAACAGTATGAGTGAGATATTAATTGGGCAGTATAAATGTAATAAAACAGGGTTAGCTGAAAGAAAATTCATCTAAAGGAGTATTATTATGTTGGGTCATTATTTAATGTTTAACAGAAACTGTGAAGAAGCTTTGAAAGCGTACGAAAAAGCTTTCGATACAAAAGTAACCAATATGCAAAAGTACGGAGATATGCCTCCTAATCCTGCATTCCCAATTGAAGAAAGTGATTTGAATCTTATTCTACATTCCCGTCTTGTGATCGAGGGCGTGGAAGTTATGTGTGCTGATAGCAGACAAACTCTTGGAGCAGGAAACAATATGTATATATCTTTAACTACCAGCAATGACGAACTGGTAAAACGAGCATGGGATACTTTGAAAGACGGCGGAAAAGTATCTATGGACCTTACCCCTTCTTTCTTTGCCAGACTTCATGGTAATTTACAGGATAAGTTCGGTGTTAACTGGATGTTTACGCTGGAGTAATAGAAGAGTCAGGTAGTTTTGACAATCTCTATTTATCTGTATGTATTGAGATAAACTGTCAAAAGCATAGTATTGAATGCTTATGAGAGTTCATTATGATAGAATTGCATAGTTTCGAATTAACAGCTTCTTTGACAAAACTGTCATCGAAGCTGTTATGCTTTACATGACAGTTTGTCAAAGAACCCGTCTATTTAACAGTTTAGTCTACGTTAAATACCATAAGTTTAATAAAGTTTACAAGTTATAATATATGTTGATTTAATTTAGAATCAAATGATTTACCTTGAAATTTACCTTCTTATACAATTTTATTTAGTTTAAAATTAAGTAGAAAATGATTAAAAGAAAAATGAAATTTAAGTTGCTATTGTCTGGAATATTTGTTATAAACTAATTAAAGCTACAGAAATAATTCATCCTATAATTTGTAGAATAATTAAAAAGGAGTTAAGAAAATGGCAATTCAATATCTTGAAAAAGAGCGAATCTTCAAACTGGACACGAAAAATACCACATATATGTTTGGTACTACGGTTGAAGGATATGTTGGGCATATCTATTACGGAAAACGTCTGCAGCATGCAGGTGGCAATTATCTGTTAAGAACAGAAGAAAATCCCTTTACACCCAGTGTCAGAAAGAGAGAAAAGGCTTCTTTTTTTGATTCCTTTCCTATGGAATATCCTACCGGCGGAGTGGGAGATTACCGTGAAAGCTGCCTGAATATACGAAATGAAGAGGGACGTATGGGTTGTGAGATTCTCTATACTTCTCATGAAATAGTAAAAGGTAAGCCAGGAATGGAAGGTCTGCCAAGTTCTTTTGGCAGTGAGCAGGAGGTAGAAACACTTGAACTTACCTGTACAGATGCAATTTTAGGTGTAAAAGTAATCCTTTCCTATTCTGCATTTTATGAAAATGATATTATAACCAGAAGTGTAAAAGTTGTAAATGAAGGGAAACAGAGGCTGAAACTGGAGAAGATCTATAGTGCATGTCTGGACATGGATAATCAGGAATATCAGATGTTAAGTCTTCATGGTTCCTGGGCAAGAGAACGCCACATTCAGAAGAATCCGGTAGCTTATGGTAAGCAGCTGGTATCTTCGGCAAAGGGGGAGTCAGGACATCAGGAGCACCCCTTTATAGCGCTTTTAACTCCCGGTACAACCCAGGAGCAGGGAGAAGTCTATGGAATGCATTTTGTATATTCCGGTAATTTTATCGGACAGGTTGAACGTTCTCAATTCGATGCTGTACGTATGGTAATGGGAATCAATCAGGAAGAATTCAGCTGGAACCTTACACCCGGAACCTCATTTCAGGCGCCGGAAGTCGTTCTGGTGTATTCCGATAAAGGCCTTGGCAAGATGACACGTTCTCTTCATGATTTCTATCGTGGTCACATGATCCGCAGTCCTTATAGAAATAAGAAACGCCCCATTCTCATTAATAACTGGGAAGCAACTTACTTTGATTTTAATACGGATAAATTACTTGCAATTGCGGCAGAAGCGAAAAAGGCCGGAATTGAAATGTTAGTCATGGATGACGGCTGGTTTGGTGAACGTAACAGCGATAATTGCTCTTTGGGTGATTGGGTGGTGAATGAAAAGAAGATTACCGGAGGTTTAAAAGACCTGGTAGACCGTGTCAATAACATAGGACTTCAGTTTGGTATCTGGTTTGAGCCGGAGATGATTTCACCACATTCCGACCTTTACAGAGAACATCCCGAATGGGCAATACACATTGAAGGGCGTGAGGCAACTCAGAGCAGGGAACAATATGTACTGGATCTTTCCAATCCGGAAGTGGTTGATTACGCTTATGAGTGCGTAGCAAAAATACTGAGAAGTGCCAACATCGCATATGTTAAATGGGATATGAACCGTCAGTTAACGGATCTTGGAAGTGTTTATCTGGATAAAGCTTCTCAGCAGGAATTATTCCATCGCTATACCCTTGGTGTATATCAGCTGCAGGAACGTCTGGTAACAGAGTTCCCCAATCTGCTTTTAGAGAATTGCTCCGGCGGAGGTGCCAGATTTGATCCGGGTATGTTGTATTACAGCCCGCAGATCTGGTGCTCTGATGATACAGATGCAGTAGAGCGACTGAAGATACAGGAAGGTACTGCTCTTATATATCCGCTTTCAGCCATAGGAGCCCATGTCAGCGATTGTCCCAATCACTCCGTAGGCCGTGTAACTCCTTTTGAAACAAGAGGACATGTGGCATTAGCCGGAACTTTTGGTTATGAGCTGGATATTACAAAGATACCGCCGGAAGACAGGGATATGATACCAAAGCAGGTAGAGATGTATCATAAGTTCCACGAACTGGTAAGAGAAGGGGATTATTACCGCATAGCTTCTTTTGGAGATAATCACTATTATGATTGCTATGAAGTAGTTTCCAAGGATAAGAAGGAAGCACTTGTTACCTATGTGCAGGTGCGAGGAATTCCTAACAGCCATAGCAGGAAGATTAAATTACAGGGATTGGATGAGACAGCGTCTTACCGTCTGGAGGGAACAGAACAGGTATATCAGGGTGAAATGCTTGTAAATGGCGGATTCCTGGTAAAAGATATGTGGGGAGATGCCGTAAGCCGTCTGTATCATTTTGTAAAAAATGATTGATTGGCTCAAGATATAGTAAGCAACATTCATACCTTTAGTTAGTATAAAAAGTTAACGTTGTATTGAGAATAAAGTAAAATAAAATTTGACTGAAATCGGCTTTGTCTACATTCTGAAATCCCACTGTAAAGTGGGATTTTTTATTGTGTAAGTATAATCACAATAATACACACTTGACAGCAAGTTGTATTTATATTACTATCATATTATAGACTGACAGTCGGTCGGTAAGGAGATGTGTACATGAGAATAGTAAAAGAAGCAAAGGAACGTAGAAACGAAATACTTGATGCTGCGGATGAACTTTTTGGTAAGAAGGGTTTTGATGGTACAAGTACAAATGACATTCTGGAAAGGGTAGGAATTGCCAGGGGAACATTATACTATCATTTCAAATCAAAAGAAGATATTATGGATGCCTTAATAGAGAGATACAATACAGGGCTTTTAGACTCTGCAAAGATGGCGGCCTTAGATAAGAGTATTCCTGTCTATGAGCGTATAATCCGTGTCGTAATGGCGCTGAACATAAGTGGCAGCAGCAGCGGCGAGATCATGGAACATATTCATAAACCTCAGAATGCGTTGATGCATCAGAAAATTCAAAGAGTAATAAACAACAATGTACCGCCGATTTTAGCGGAGATTATACGGGAAGGAATAGAGCAAGGGCTGTTCAATACGCCATATCCCCAGGAATGTATGGAGATGATGGTGATATATCTGAATACCCTCTTTGATAATGATATCATTGACATGACAGATGAAGAACGTAGTACACGAATTCAAGCCTTTGCCTTTCATGCAGAAAGACTGCTGGGAGCAAAAAGTGGAAGTCTAATGGAAGTAATGAGTATGTTTGAACGTTAATTGGAGTCAGGAATAAACGACGTTCAAACCATAATTATTTATCCTTAAGAAGGGAGGAAATTATGTATTACAAGATTGTTCGTAACGACATAGGCAAAAGTAAATGGATTACGCTTATTACCCTGCTATTTGTTGCAGCCGCCGCCATGCTGGTATCTCTGGCAGCTATACTCCTTACTAATCTGTCCGGTGCTATAGATACACTGATGACACAAGCCAAAACACCGCATTTTATACAGATGCATTCCGGTGATATTGATTCTGCCCGTCTTTTGGCTTTTGCAGAAGGGAACAGTAATGTAGAGGAATTTCAAGTACTTAAATTCCTTAATATAGATAATTCACAGCTTGTCATAGACGGAAATGCTCTTACAGGCAGTGTCCAGGATAATGGCTTTAGTGTGCAAAGTAAAAATTTTGATTTTCTTCTTGATCTGGAAGGTCAGGTGATAAAGGTATCTGATGGAGAAGTATATGTTCCCGTAAGTTACTTAAAAGACGGTACAGCAGAAATAGGAAGTAATCTAAATGTAGGCAATAAGGAATTTATCATAGCCGGTTTTCTAAGAGATTCACAGATGAATTCTTTACTGGCTTCCTCTAAGAGATTCCTGGTAAGTGAAAATGACTATAATAAAATCAAAGATACCGGAAGTATAGAGTATCTCATAGAATTCAGACTAAAGGATAAATCTATGCTAAGCGCTTTCCAGAATGCTTATACCTCAGCAGGACTTGAAGCAAACGGCCCGACCATTACATATCCTCTATTCAAAATGCTCAATGGGATATCAGATGGAATTATGATTGCGGTAATTCTTCTTGTAAGTATACTTGTGGTAGCAATAGCATTTATGTGCATCCGGTTTACCCTTCTTGCTAAAATTGAAGAAGACTACCGAGAAATAGGTGTAATGAAAGCAATTGGACTGCCAGTGAACGATATTAAGAAAATATTCCTGGTTAAGTACGCTGCAATTGCAGCAGCAGGCTGTCTTCTGGGAAGTGCCTTATCCTTTGTATTCAAGGGGATTCTTCTGGAAAACATCAGGCTATATATGGGAGAAAGCAAGCATTCGTCCCTTGCCTTAGTTTTTGGAATAATAGGAGTAATACTGGTATTTCTAATGATTCTTCTGTATGTAAATCGTGTCTTAAGACAATTTCAAAAAATATCAGCTGCACAGGCGATTCGGTTTGGTACGTCACCAGATAAATCCTCGGTGTCAAAACATTTTCTCTTAAGTAAGAATAAGCTTCTAACTACTAATGTCTTTCTTGGTATCAAAGATGTTCTTTCAAGGAAGAAGCTTTATGCCACAATGCTTGCAGTTCTTATAATAGCTGCCTTTATTATTATTGTTCCCCAGAACCTGTTTCACACCATTTCCTCGGATAGCTTTATCGGATATATGGGAATAGGAAACTATGATATGCGTATTGATCTTCAACAGACAGAGAATATTTCAGAGAAAGCACAGGAAATTGTTAAGGTCATGGAAAGTGACACAGAAGTAGCAAAGTATACAGTTCTTGTGACTAAAAACTTTAAGCTTGAGAGTTCCGATGGAACACAGAAAAATCTTAAGATTGAGTTAGGGGATCATTCGGTATTTCCGGTAGAATATTCCGAGGGAAGAGCGCCTCTTTCAAAAGGTGAAATTGCTCTGTCAGTGCTTAATGCCGATGAACTTGGTAAAAAGACAGGAGATGTCTTAACACTGGTTTCTTCCGGCAAGGAGATGAATCTACAGGTAAGTGGAGTTTATTCAGATATAACCAATGGGGGTAAGACAGCAAAGGCTGTATTCTATGACAATTCACAGGATATTATGTGGTATATAATCAGTGCCGGGCTTTCAGATAAAACGCTTATAAAGCGTAAAGTGTCAGAGTACGGAGCTGAATTTTCCTATGCGAAAGTTACAGGAGTGGACGAATTCATCAACCAGACCTTTGGACTGACAATAAATGCAGTGGGCAAAGCTTCCTATGCTGCAACAATCATAGCGTTACTTATTACCGTACTGGTAACATTGCTGTTTATGAAGATGCTTGTGGCGAAGGACAGATATTCCATAGCTGTTATGAAGGCATTTGGCTATACCGATGTGGATATTAAGCTGCAATATATCTCACGTTCCGTGTTCATTTTGCTTATTGGAATTGCACTTGGTACCTTACTTGCGAATACACTCGGGGAAATGCTTGCTGGAGCAGGCATATCATCCTTTGGGGTATCCTCCTTTGAATTTGTAGTCAATCCGCTTTCAGCATATCTGTTTAGTCCCATAATGATGGCAGCCACTGTTCTTTTGGCAACCCTCCTGGGAGTTATAAAAGCTGGGGAAATCAAAATATCTGAACACATAAAGGAGTAGCCTATGAAGAAGATTGTAATCGGTGAAGATATAGTAAAAGCCTATAATGAAGGCAGTGAAAAGCATACAGTTCTAAAGCAGGTGTCTGTTGAGATAAAGGAGAAAGAGTTTGTTGCAGTTATGGGACCATCCGGTTCAGGGAAATCAACCTTGATGTTTGCTCTTAGCGGAATGGACAGTATTGACAGCGGAAAGGTGATTTTTGAGGATAGAGATTTATCAACACTTAAGGATAATGAACTTTCTGAAATACGTAGAACAAAAATGGGATTTATATTTCAGCAGCCGACTATGCTGAAAAATCTTAATCTTCTTGACAATATCCTACTACCCTCAATGCGAGATCATAATAAAAAGGTGACGGAATATAGTGAAAAAGCCAGAGTGCTTATGAAAAAGACAGGTATAGCAGAACTTGAAAAGCGGGATATTACGCAGGTTTCAGGCGGTCAGCTGCAACGAGCAGGAATATGCCGGGCGCTTATGAACGACCCGGAGATTATTTTTGGAGATGAGCCTACCGGTGCGCTTAATTCGAAATCTGCCCAGGAGATTATGGATATATTAGCAGAAATCAATGCAGACGGTACAGCCATACTTCTCGTAACTCATGACGCAAAAATAGCAGCCCAAACAGAGCGAATTATATTTATGAGTGACGGGAAAGTTATATCAGAGCTGAAATTATCGAAATATAACGGTAAGGAAATAGAGGCAAGAATTAATAGAATCACAGAAAAGATGAGAGAAATAGGCATTTAGAGTACTGTTTCTAAAAAAGACATATATTTTATATGAATAAATGAAGGTATAAAGTAAATTCAGCAGGTATATAGTAAATCAAGCAGGTTACTTGACAACATTAGAAATTAGACTTATATTATATATATCATATAGAATTAGTATGTTTTAAATGAAAGAGGGTATTCTTATGGCTATTGATTTATCTTGCCCGATATCCGGAGAAAGGCGTGACAATACCACGGTTCGGTTCGTTGCGGGTTTTGTTTTCGCTATTACCGGGTTGGCTTTACTGGCAGCAGTCCTGATTTCAGCCCGTACAGCTGCTGTGATAACCGGGATTTTAGCACTTGATTTTATTATGCGAGGTATATTTAGACCAAAATACAGCCCGTTTGCAACTCTTGCCAGGGGGATTGTATCCGGCTTTAACCTTCCAAGAAAGATGGTTGATAGTGCTCCTAAAGTATTTGCAGCCCGGATAGGAGTGTTATTTTCTGTGACAGCTACCATTTTGTATGCGGGAAATTTGCTTTTTGCAGGAAGTGTAGTATTGGTCATATTATTACTATGTGCTGCATTGGAATCCTTTTTCAGCTTTTGTCTGGGGTGCTGGATGTATTCCTTATTACCCAGGAGAGTAGGAAATGTTTTAGCAAAAGAGTATATGAAATAATATAAAAATCAATAATGCAGTTAAGGCCATATGATTTATATCAAAGGAAAGAAGAGGAAATTGTTATGAGTGAAGTATTAAAGAACATAAAAGCAAGAAGAAGTGTACGTAAATTTAGTGAAGAGCAGATACCGCAGGAGAAGTTAGAGGATATTCTGACTGCCGGATTATATGCTCCCAGCGGACGCAATTCCCAGAACTGGCAGTTAACAGTAGTTCAGGGAGAAGAGAAGCTTGAGTTACTAAGAGCGGCTGTGGGTAAAGCCTTAGGTCAGCCTGACTATAAGCGTTTTTATGATGCACCAACCTTGATACTTGTAAGCACACCAAAGGATTATACCCTTGGTGCATTTGATTCATCCCTTGTATTGGAAAATATTTTCCTTGAAGCAACTGACCTTGGAATCGGTTCTGTCTGGATTCATCAACTGGCTGGTCTGTCTGACAATCCAGATTTACGCGAAGCTTTAACACAGTTGAAAGTACCGGAAGACCATGTGACCTGGGGAAGTGCAGCTCTGGGATTTCCAGCAGTCGAAGTACCTGGTGACAGAGTGAATAAAGGGGTAGTTGTGTATTCTTAATACTTGTTTATAATAAATTCTATACCTTATACAAATGCAAAATGCCATTACCTTAAGGGACAGTATAAATAGTTTAAATAGTAAATATAAATTAAGTAGTAAGTATAAATTAAATAGTAAGTATTTGAGACGCAGGAACATAAAACCTACGTCTCTTTATTTTTATAAACATTAGATACAAGTGCGAAGCTATGTTTGTTGCTGTTATTGTTATGAACTACAACTGTACATTTTCCTCACCGGGAGCAATTTCTAGGTTAGTAATCAGATTATCGCCTAAAGAGAAAAAGTAATAAAACAACTGGGGGCTGCTGGGGAATTTTCCACTGGTTAAAGAGGTTACAATAATTATTCCATGCTTGTCTTCCATATTTATCACTTTTGATTCTAATTGAAATTCGTCATTGGTATTTCCACGCCAATCCTTTATAGATGCAAGCCCATATATATGATTATCTTCTCCTATATCATGAATATGTGCATCTTCTGCCAGGCAATCGTTGAGGATTGCACAGTCGTTGTTATTTAATGAATCCATATAAATTGCAACAGGTTTTGGTAGTTTAGTTAACATGATAATGACTCCTTTTTTAGAACATAATATCATTTAAAAGCAGACTACTGTATGTCATATTATAAGAATTGTGTTACGTGAGGGTCAAAGATTATGTAAAATTAGGGATAGTTGTGTAGTGAAATTGAAATAACCAGCCCCTGGGAGTGGTATATAATCGAATGCTTCTAACCTTATGCTTTATAAAAGAGTATAGAGTGATTTTATAAAAACAACATCAATTATAAGCTTGATATAAGCCTAAAAAAGAATAAAAAGTTAAAGAAATCCATACAGAAAGGATAAATACATTCAAATTTGTTTGCCATTGTAAGTCCAATAATATTAATACCTTATTATATAATTATATAGGACCAGTAAAAATGCCTGTGACACCCGCCTTTTTAGGCGAGCAGTAAGAAAATCCTAATTAGGACAAATAACAATCTACCAGTGGTATTGACGTTTCATGACGTAGGCAATAATATTCGTTAGTAGTGTATAGGAATAAAATTAGCAATGTGTTAGAATAAGAAAATAAAAATACTTAGTAAGCATATATCTTACTTTTTAATCGTAACTCATTTAAATATGATAACAGCCGATAGGATTTTTATCATATTTAGACAACTGAATAAATTCTTATGGCAACTACGATTCGGAATAAGGAAAAATCTTTATATAAAAACACAAAGAAAAGTTTGCGGTGATACAGGTACCATGGCGTGTCACCAAAAAGGAGCATACTAAAAATGAATCCCCCAAAAAAGATTATAATAATTGAGGACGAAAAGGATATTATCTTTATTACAAAGAATTTTCTGATTACACAAGGTTATGAAGTATATACTGCCAGATCTTTAAAGGAAGCAAAGGATATATTAAATAGCACTGAACCTGACTTTGTTATTCTAGATCTCATGCTGCCGGATGGAGATGGAATAGAGTTCTGCCAGAGTCTGCGGGAAAAGAGCAATGTTACTATATTAATTCTAAGTGCACGGGCCAATGATATAGATAAAATTCTAGGACTGGGATTTGGTGCTGATGATTATATGACAAAGCCCTTTTCACTTAATGAACTGGCAGCAAGAATTCAGGCGCATCTGCGAAGAATGGACAGGCTGGCAGAGACTGTTAAAAAAGATGAAATAATAAGTTTTGGTAAAATTAAAATAGATAAAAAAGCATATAGTGTGTGGGTGGATGGAGAGCTGATTATGATGCCTGCTAAGGAGTTTGAATTGCTGCATTTTATGACTGAACATAAGAATCAGGTCTTTACAAAAAGTCAATTGTTAGACGCTGTGTGGGGATATGAGGCATATGGTGATGAAAATACAATAGCTGTATACATGAATAGGTTAAGGGATAAGATTGAAGAAAATCCTTCTCAGCCGATTTATATTAAAACAGTTTGGGGCGTTGGATATAAATTTAGCTGGAAGGAGTAATTATCATGTATCTCTATAAAATGTTGAGAAATGCTTTTTATGTGATTAATTTTTGCTTAATCATTATTTTGATAAGCGGATTTATATATTATTTAAAAGCCATAAATTATGATTCTAAAAATGATCAGTATGTAATCAACCAATCACGTTTAAGAACCAGTACCATAATGACATATCTTGAAGTAAATGCAGATTCCGATTATTTTGATAAGACTAAGACAGATAGATTAAAAGAACTTTGTAACAGCCAGGAAGTAGAACTAATAGCCACTGACTTAACCGGGAAAGTACTTTTTAAATCGAACAGTGAGAGGACTGAAGAAACCTTAGATCTGAGAACTGAACTGCATTATGACCTTTATACAGCTAGATTGAATCAAGATATGTTTAGGATAGCATTTCCCATTATACAAGCCGATACGCAAGTTGGTAATGCCGTATTTATGATACCGAGCAAATACATAACAGAGATTAACAAAAAGAATTCCATTGTGCAGTACTTATTTTTATTTGTATTTGTGTGCCTTGGTATGGGGATTATTCTGGGTATGCTCTACAGACAAATTAAAAATCGTTTATTAGTTCCAGTAACTGACTTAAAATCCCATATGGAAGCTATCGTGAAAGGAGATTACGACAAGAAATCGAATTATGCTGCCGGAGATATGGATGAGGTGGGAGCGTTGTATAGCCTCTACGAACAAATGAGACTTGAACTGCATACTACTGCAGTGGCAAGAAAACAGCAGGATATTGACCATAAAGAATTAATATCAAATATCTCTCATGATTTAAGGACGCCTATTTCGGTACTGAAAACATATGCGGAAGGTATAAGATGCGGCATCTGTGAGGACATGGAATCTGTAATGGATTATATGGGAATTATGGAGACACATATTGATAATCTCACAAGAATTTCCAATGATTTGCTTTTTCATATGATGAAGGAATTAGGACAGCTTACCGTAAAGCCTTATGAACAGTATAGTAAATCTGTGTTGGAAAATATAATAAAACCCATTGCCCATTATGTTGAAAAGGAAGGTATAGAGTTCATTGAACCGCAAGATATTCCAGATGTACTGATATCAGTGGATACTATCCGACTTGAACAAGTTATTGCGAATTTGATAAGCAATGCATTAAAACATACCAAAGAAGGTGACGCCATAAAGGTGAGAACCGAGATAGAAGAAGCATTTATGAAAGTCATTATTGAGGATACGGGAGAGGGCATACTGGTAAAGGATATGCCTTTTATATTTAATCGTTATTTTCAGGGAGAACATATTAGTGGAAGGCAAAAGGACAGCAGTGAAGGCAGTGGGCTGGGGCTGTCTATTTGCCAGAATATCATTGAAGCCCATGGAGGAAACATTGGCTTTCGGAGTAAGAAAGGTGAAGGAACGGTTTTTTATTTTACTATTCCGCTGGCATAATAATTTGAAATGAAGTAAGAATTTATTTATATTTCGATAAATATTTATTAATCATTGCCTGGTAGTATTACATTAACTTCATATAGGTTTATATAGGAAGCAAATGAACGGAGGAAATAAGAATGCCCAAAAAAGTAATATTTCAGGCAAAAAATTTATGTAAGACGTACTCTACCGGCAATGAACAGTACCATGCCATTAAAAATCTCAGCCTTGAGATCTTTGAGGGGGATTTCACGGTAATAATGGGGAATTCAGGTTCAGGAAAGTCCACTCTATTGTACCTTTTAAGTGGATTGGATGACGCAACGGCAGGAGAAGTCTATTTTAAGTCAGAAAGGATAGACCGATATAGTGAAAAAAAGCTTTCTGAATTCAGGAATAAAAGGATTGGGTATATCTATCAAAGTATAAATCTGGTTCCGGATTTAACGTTATTTGAAAATATAGCTTTACCAAACTACATTAAAGGGGTCAAAAAAGAGGAGGTAAGAAAAAAGGCAATTTCCTTAATGGAGTCAATGGAAATAGATGCCCTTAAGGAGCGCCTGCCATCTCAAACTTCGGGTGGACAGCAGCAGAGAGCGGCTATTGCCAGGGCTTTAATCAATGTACCGGATATGATCTTTGCAGATGAACCAACCGGAAGCTTAAATTATGAGCAGGGAGTTTCAATTCTTAACATATTAACAGACATGAATCGACGAGGTCAATCCATTGTTATGGTTACACATGATATGAAAGCCGCATGCAGGGCAGACCGCTTTATATATATACAGGAC
>JAQSXJ010000085.1 GCA_029256725.1 Anaerocolumna sp.
ACTCTAGCTTGTCTCTTAAGTTTTGGGTACCTTAAAGTTCAGGAATGGACAGGAAAGCATTGAGATTGTAATTAAGAGGTGCTCTATATAATGGAATACTGAACAGCTGCACTCATCCATAGCTGCGGGAACCATTGCATGACATTCCAGATGCCGATGCCATATAAGTTAAACTCCGGCACCAGTTTTAGAAATACATCATAGCTTCTTGCATCCCAGAAGCGCACAAGGTATTCGTCTCCCGAGTAGAAATAAAAAGATACAGAATTCGTTAGAGGGTCATAAATAATCTGAGCATTATTTTGTGCCGCAAGCTCAAGGGCTGCTCTATAGCTGATAGCCCTGCCTTGGGAGGTACCGGGGATAAAAGGTAATTGATAGATATAGCCCTGTACCGGCAGACCAAAAGACACCATATCAGAGGGTACCATCTTGGTAAAGTCCGCTATTATTCTTCGGTAGTTTTCCGTACAAAGGGTTCCAAGCGACAGTCTGTCAGAGTATCCGAATTCATACACAATCAGAGTAATACCTGACAGACCGTCTGTCATAAATTTGTAATCGAACCCGAAAATAGGATTTTCAAAAGTATCCATGACTTTGTAACCTGCTGAAGTAATACTTTCCAGCATTTTCGTAGCATGTCTGCGATAGTTTTCACGGTATCTGGGATGGATATAAGGTGTATGAAAGCTCACCCCGCTGTACCCCTTAGTTTCTAAGGTAAGCAGTATCTGACTGATAAACCTGTCTTCGATTGTTACATCTGATATAATGGAATTGACCACCTCCATAGCCTCTTCATTACTATGAGAAGCCGGAATAACCATCATAAATGGTTCTGTTCCATAAGCTTTGGCAAGTTTTATAATGTCTTCATCTGCCAAACTGTTTAATTCACCAGTGGCAGATACCGTATAACTATATACGGTGAGATAAGTCAGGTAGGGTAAGGTCATTTGTAAGGTTTTTGTATCAATAAAGGGATATGCAAAACCATTGGTCGCAATTGTATGTCCTTTTTGCCCGCGAAAGCTGATAACAATTTCATCTCCTACATAAAGGGACTGGCTATCCGATAATTCCGGATTATACCTAAGTAGCTCTATTACAGTCGTACCATAGATATCTGCGATCTGTAATAAGGTATCTCCTTCTTTAACGGTGTAGGTAACTTCGGGTATAAGGATAATAAGGGCTTCTCCTATTACCAGTGAGTCCTCATCCGTCAAGTTATTATATATTACTAATTTCTTAGCAGATACGCCATAATAATCTGCAATGGAGAAGATAGTCTCTCCAGATTCTACCACATGAATAATCATTACTGCCCTCGAACGGTTTTGTTTCATTATATGTGAACACTAACCCTACTTAATGTTCAGAAAAATAAGCTGCTGCCGGTTGAGTGTTTTGATCTAAACAACTGCTCTGACAGAATGATGCCCTTTATTGAAATATAGCCTTTCTTGTAGTACCATAACAGTATGTATCTTAAAGACACTTTTACATTAAGAAGCTTTCGCTTGAATTTAACCAGTAATACTATCACAAGCTTTAAACTTTATAGTTAACATTTCAAAGCCTGTAACCTGATAACAACAAATATTGAATTGAATAGCTGAATTGCGATTCCTGAGGGTATACTAAAGACAAGTTTAAATAATTTCCTATTCTTAAACGGGAGGTACTTATGTGCGGAAGATATTATATAGATGACGATACGGCCAAAGAAATAGAGAAGCTGGTAGAAGCAATCGATAAAAAACTTAGTGAAAAGACTGGTAAGCGGGATGTCCGCCCATCTGAACCAGCAAGGGTTCTCACGGCTTCCGGTAAGGCTTTCCACCCGGAGGAAAAACACTGGGGATTTCCAGGTTATCAGGGAAAAGAACTTATTATCAATGCCAGAAGCGAAACTGCCCTTTCCAAAAGAACATTCCGGGACAGCATCTTATACCGGCGCTGTATCATACCTGCTGCCGGCTTTTACGAATGGAATGCCTCCAGAGAAAAAGCTTCCTTCTACCGTGAAGATTCCAAGGTCCTCTTTATCGCAGGCTTTTATAACAGCTTTCAGGATAAGGACCGGTTCATCATACTGACTTCACCTGCTAATGAGTCTATGATTGAGGTACACGACCGTATGCCCTTAATTCTAGAACGGGAGGAGCTCTTGCCCTGGTTAACAGATTCTGAGAGAACAGAAGAATTATTACTTAAAAAACCCTGCAGGCTGAAAAAGGAAATGGATTATGAGCAACTGCGGCTGCCCTTTTAGTAGGACAGTCGGACTTTCCTTACTATTCCTTTTCATGTAATCTACAGGGTTAATAATTATGAAAGCTACAGTTCTTTATCTTCCTCCCGTAAGTTGACTCCCTGAAGAATCCTCTTATAATAGGAACCATTTGTGTAAAGAGCTCCTACGGGATTATGAGCCAAGACACGATCCTTTACCACGAGATAGGTAACAGGGGCATCAGAATGCTTGATAAACATAGAATCATGTCCAACACAGAGACCACAGATAACATTTAAGTCTGTATTTTCTCTATTCAATATCTTTGCCTGCATAATGGGGTTACAGGCGGACTCATGATGGCCAGGGCGTATCTTATCTTCTTCCCTCACACCAAGTGCTGATTTATCCTTAGCACCTACTTTACAAATGACTCCATAGGGTTCAAATCCGTTTGCTTTTAATACTTTCTCAAATATCTTACTCTCCTGGATCAATCCCATACAGGAGGCAATTCCTATTTTCTTAGCCTGTATCTTTTTTGCAAAAACAATGATTTCCTCTACTCTGGTAAGCTGTCCGTAATACTGCCCTTCAACCTGAGCTGCCGCTACTGCTATTTTATGTATCTCAGGATCATTATTATATATATCCAGACATTCCTCCAGTATTTCCTCGTTTTCTTCGCTGGTAGTCAGACATTTACCGGGATACGTTCCGCTCTGACTGGCACAATTGAATACACCACAGGATGTACAACTAAAATTATTACTCATTTAGACCTCTTTTCCGGGTGTTTTGCCCTTTTGTTTTAAGAATTTCTACCTTATTACCCACCGCTATACTCCCCCGAATAAATGAGTATAAAAAAACAGAGGTTACCTAAGCTGTAAGCTTAATCTTAACCTCTGTTTGTACAGTCAGCCAGTAATATTATTTTATTCTACACTACCCAGCTTTAAGCAATTATTTCTTTGCTGGATGTAAATCAAATATGATATAGATTATATTAAATCCTGAGCTTTTGTCAACTACTTTTACCATGTTTGGGTAAAACTACATGGCTTTATTAAACTGCACAATATAATAAAGTTGTAGACCATATCCAAATACATAGAAAGCAATTACCGTTAATATCATCCATAAAGGCAGATTAAATAAAATCATAACAAAGGGAACCCCAATCATAATGTAGATCCGGATGTTTCTTATTCATCCGATTAATAATTATATGGACTACATTTATACTGGCAAGGCCCGAACCAAGCCCGATACAGAGCCCCGCTATATTTTTATTATGATAATCTATAACTAAAGCTCCTCCCAGAATAAGACCAATACTAACTATTATCATTAGAATATTAACTTTCTGATTATCTTTCATTTGGCTCCTCCTCATAGATAAAAATATCTTCAATGGTCATCTTAAAATACCTGGCAATTTTAAAAGCCAGTAAAATAGATGGATTATAACGGCCATTTTCCAGGGATCCGATTGTCTGTCTGGATACCTCAAGTGCTTCTGCCAGTTCTTCCTGTTTTATCCCTTGCGTCTTTCTTATTTCTTCTAACCGATTCTTCACTCTTTCACTCCTTTTAAAGCAAAACGGAAAGCATACTTTACATAAACATCATACATCCAGTGATCCATAATGTCAAGTATACTTTCCATAAATATAAATTATATTAAATTTTTTTTAGTTACATATCTCTTCATTTCGTTCTATTATGTGTTGAAATTCAACATTAGAGTGAAGAAATTCATATTTAGGGCTATTTTTAAGTTCAGCTAGAAATGCAGACAATATCTGTTTGCTAAAGCTTTCCTGCGTCTCTTCCTTTACAGGGATATGAGTGTATAGCGCAGAATCGCTGACCTTCCAAGGAGAGATGGCAGCAGATAAGACTGACTTTATCAGTGAGATGCTGTCTTCAACATTCTTTTTGGCAAGCGCCACCTCGAGTGGAACCAGGAAAGCGTTAACTCCCCACAAATCAAACATATTGCTGACCTTTTCAGAAAGCTCCGCCAGATAATCTGCAGTTTTAAGGTTTTCCACCTTTAATGCAATATCGATCAGATTCATTAAGATTCCATGAATTTCATTGACATCCTTAAGTAACTTACGTTCCAGAATTTCAGCCGCTTCCTCTAATTTTTCCTGGTGTTTAGAAAGATTGGCTTGAAGCAGCATTTTATCCAGGCCAGTATTTTCAGGTAATAAGTCCAGCATTTCCTGCGCTCTCTCATACTCTCCTTGCCCCATATACTTAGATGCCAGCATAAAAATAGCACTGTTTCTCACTTGCTCCTCGTTACTTCCTACAACCCGCTCATACAAAGCAGCTATTTGATCTTCATAGACTTCTTTGTCATCAATATTGGCTCCATACATGACAAGTGCCCCCTGAAGAAGCAATGCTGTTGTATGGATCAGCTTATCACAATTAGGATATTCTCTCACTTTTTCCATCCCCATAGAGAAGCCACTTTCATAACCCTTCTTCTTAATTGTATCAATAACCTTATTATTAAAGTGTTCGATTTCCTGTTCAGAAAGCCCTTCATGAAAGCATAGTAAGGTATTCAGATCAATTTTGAGCAAACGTGCCAGAGCAGGCAGCAACGAAATATCGGGATAGGAAACTCCCTTTTCCCACTTGTTTACTGCTGGTGTTGATATACCTAAATATTCCGCCATCTGTTCCTGTGTTAATCCATGTGCTTTTCTATGTTCCCTAATAACCGTATTTATTGGCATTTTTTAATCATCTCCCAACTTAGTATTCAGATATTTTTCTCTATACGTATATTTTAGCTAATGGTATGTGTTTCTGCAATTGAATGGTTATTAAATATAAGGAGAAAAAATTAACGGGAGGTTAATTATTATATGAGCATGTAACAAATATAACGGTTTTTATTGATTGTATTGTTATCCTGAAAATTATAAAAATCTCAAATTAATATAAATAATTCAATCAATTACTTCAAGCGTAATCAATATACATTGTAGTAAAAATAATCAGTTACTTCAAGCGTAACCAATATAGACTGTAGTAAAAAAATCAGTTACTTTAAGTGTAACCTATGTACAATGAAAGAATTAATACACAAGCACAAATGATATGTTAATTTACATTCATGTTATTTATGAAAATTAACTTACATTTTACACAATATTGCTTTTAACCCTTACAAACTTTCGCTAAAATCCTGTATGAAGTACTCGTGAAAGTACAAATCTTAACTTAAGCGGAGGTATCCTAATGTCAACCTATCAAAAAGGCAATGTATCCCATGCACAAAAAATGATGGTATTCGTGCTCTCAATGTCCCTTTACGGCTTAGCAACCCTTTTCACGGAGCTGATACCGAAATTTCAGGTCGGAATCGTTGAATTCTCAGTGGAATATTTTCTGTTTATCCCACTAACCCTGGCAATGCTTCTCAATCCTCTTTCTGCTGCCTTAGGTGCAGCTACCGGGGAACTTGTTTTCAGTGAAATCATGCTGGGTCAGTTTGGTGGACTTGGTGAACTGGAAAAGTTCATAACCGTTACAATTGGAATATACATAGCCGGAAGAATGGTTAAGGATCCCTCCAACCGTAAAATGGTTGGTCTCGCTGCAATGACCGGTATGGTTCTTCAGCAGGCTATGGGAACAGTCGTTGATATTTTAAAAGTACAGTTTGCTGTAGAAGATTTTGAAGCCGTCGCAGGCTTACCTCAAAGTGTATACTTTACCGAAGGCTTTTCCTTCTTAAACGACATTCTCTTTTCAGGTATCCTGTTCTGTCTGCTGCCTACTCTATATCTGGTACCCAGATTGTACGGTAAAATCGAACCGCTTATGGGCTTACGACCCAGAAACAAAGACACCTATAGAGATTATGAAAACCTTTTCACACCAAAGACTATAATCGTCTGTCTCTTAGGCTTTGGGGCAGCTATCGGCTTTGAATTCCTGTCTGAGAGCGGACTAAGCCTTGTAGACTGGGAAGCAGACTGGGCAGAAACCGCTCCTGCCTTTGCTGCCGGAATCATAGTCGCCGCAGTTGTACTGGTAATTATAATAGCCATAATAAAGAATAATACAAAAAAAGCTCCAGGGAGAATAAAGAATGATTAAGATAAAAGATCTAAGCTTTACCTATCCGGGACAGCAAACTCCCAGTCTTAAGAACATTAATCTGGAGATTAACAGCGGGGATTTCCTCGCTGTTATCGGCGGTAACGGAAGTGGTAAATCAACCTTATGCAAAGCCTTAAACGGTCTGATTCCTCATTTCTTTGCCGGAGATTATTCCGGCAAAGTTGAGGTATGCGGACTTAACACGGTCAATTCCGGAATCAGTGAATTGGCAATGAAGATCGGATACGTATATCAGGATTTTGAGAATCAGATTGTCCGCCCCACCGTACTGGATGATGCTTCCTTTGCCTGTCTGAACTATGCTATGCCGGATTATGAAACAAGAGGAAGAAGGGCACTAGAAATGACCGGGCTTGAACACAGAGCCGGTGATTACATCTGGCAGCTCTCTGGTGGACTTAAGCATCTATTGGCACTATCAGGTACTATTTCCCTAAGTCCGGATATCCTTATCCTTGATGAACCCATTGCCCAGCTGGATCCATACCACGCTAAGAAAATATACAATACCTTAAGAAGCTTAAATGAGAAATATGGAAAGACCATTATAGTTATCGAACATCACACAGACTTTATCGCTGAATACTGCAAAAATGTAGTGATGCTAAAAGAGGGGCAGGTATTATGGAAGAAACCCACCAAAGAAGCCCTGAACAGAATAGAGGAGCTGGAGAGCTGCAGTATCTTTCCTCCTCAGGTCTCCCAGGCTGCCAAGTGTCTGCGGGACAGAAATATTCTCACCAAACAGGCGGAACTTCCAATACAACTGGAGGAGGCTTATAAATTATTCTCAAACCTTCCAAGATACCTGGAAAAAAAGACTGCAGATACACTAATGGCAGCTTCCGATATAACTGCAAAAGAAGAAATCCTCAGCTTTCAAAATGTTTCTGTAAGCTACCGTGCTGTAAAGGGGGATGCCCGTAGTATACTGCACGGTTTTAATTGCTCCATTAAGAAAGGAGAGAAGATTGCCCTTATCGGCTCCAATGGTGCCGGCAAATCTACCATACTAAAGCTTGCTGCCGGCCTGTTGAAACCTTTAGACGGAACAATAACGCTGGGAAATAGCCGGATTAATGAGCAATCAGCAGAGGCAATCTCCAGAAAGATCTCTCTTGTATATCAGAATCCTGAGGAGATGTTCATTAAAGATACTATCCGTGGAGACATTGAATATGCTATGAAAGCCAGAGGTCTTGAAAACTATGCAGAGCGTACAAATGAACTCTTAGCTCAATTCGATTTAAACACGTTGGCTGACAGAGACGGAAGATTACTATCCGGAGGACAGATGAGACGTGCCTCACTTGCTATTGGCGTTGCCCTTACTCCCTCTGTACTGCTGCTGGACGAACCTACTGCTAACTTAGATATTGCAACCCGAAAGCAGATAACCCAAACCCTTACTTCTTTGGAAAAAAGATTAGAAACCGTTATAATTGCAACTCATGACATGCAATTGGTAACAGAATGGGCGAATCGAATTATAGTGCTCTATAATGGCAATATCATTGCTGACGGTACCAGGGAAGAAATATTCCAGGATGATGTAGTGCGGGAAAGAGTCGGTATTCTTCCCCCTGAAATATACAGAATGGGACAACTGCTCACACCTCCCATTGAGTGCTTTCAAGTGCAGGAATTCGCAGATTATTTTATTCCCGCTTAGGGTTTGAGTGAATGTTCACTGTAACGTGTAACGTTCTGAGTGCTTGTTCCAGTATTCTTTTAGCAGTTATGGACACTTACGTCACTATATATTTGACGCCTTATATTTAACGTCACTTTATATTTAATACCACCTTATATTTAATACCACTTTATATTTAACACCACTTTATATTTAACATCACTTTATATTTGACGCCACTTTATATTTAACACCACTTTATATTTAACATCACTTTATGTTTAACACCACTTTATATTTAACATCACTTTATGTTTAACACCACTCTATATTTAACACCACTTTATTTTTAAGCCACTTTATTTTTAACGACACCTTATATACAGAACTGCATCCTGTCGTTCACAAAGTGGAATGACAGCTCGTCACAAATAATTCTAACACACTCTAAGTAAATGAGTACTCCATTAGAATATACCAGAGAATACAATAATTACTCACACGCTCTAAGAAAGGAGCCTTAAATATGTCCAAGTTAACAGACAGCGTAGTTGATAAATTCACCATAGACTATCTCCGCAACCAAGTACTAAAAAATGCATACGGAAACGATGACACCTTTATCGCAAGATTAGATCCCAGAACTCTTCTTATCTGGTATCTCTTCTTTGGTCTGATGCCCTGGTTTCTTAATAATGTAGTTCTGCTGCTCCTTCTGTTTCTTTTTGTTACCGCTACTACAAAGCTGGCTAGAATTGCTCCTCTGGTATTATTTTTATTCTGTATGGGCGTATTCTCACAGACTGGGTATCTGTTGTTGATATCCATGTTTTTCGGAGGTAACACCTCTACTATTGTGCCTCTGTTGGTACTTACCTTAAAAGTATCTGTAGTGTCCTTAGCCTCCATAACGGTGTTTTCTGGTCTGGATCCTGACAGACTATCCAATGGTCTGCTATATTTCGGCTGTCCCAGCCAGTTATCCTTTAGTATTTCATTTGCCTACCGTATCCTTCCTGTTCTAATGGAGGAATTTCAGAATATCCTTCTCTCTTACCGATTAAGGGGGAAGAGTCCCAACGGCAAAGGCTTAATTGGAAAAGTACATAAGTTAATCTATCAAGTAAAAATTATTATTCTATCCTTTTATCCACTAATGCTTAATACGGCCAAACGTTCCCGTACGACAGTAGAAGCCTTGGAATTAAAAGGTTACCGTCACTCTCTAACCAACCCGGCAGTAAGAAAGATACGCCTATCTTCTCTTAAGTTTACTGCCAGTGATGCTTACTTCACACTTGCATCAGCCTTTTTCGTAGCAGGCAGTATCATTGCTTCTGCCTATATTAAATAATAAAGGAGAATTATATGCTAATAGATTTTCATACCCATGGCAAACTGGCAAAATACCTGCCTTTTTCTGCAGATTATACACACTGGCTTTTTGCAGAGGCAAAGCTATCCGGTCTTGATGCCTTATGTTTAACAGAGCATTTTAACACCTTAGGCTTTGAGGAATTATATCGATATATTGCAGATACCTTTCCAAAAGAAGGGGATTCCTACCTTTGTGATGGTCTTCGCATCTTCCCCGGTATGGAAGTGGATATACTGGAAGGGGGACACACTCTTGTAATCGGCACAATGGAGGATATTCTCTCCCTCCATACCAGACTGCTGCCTTACCTGGAAAAAGGAAACTTTCTCGCCTTTAAAGATCTTCTATCTTTGATTGAGGAGTATCCAGTAATATTCGGTGCAGCCCACCCTTTCCGTGCCGGCAGCAATATTCCCGAGCTGCCTCAGGAACTGCTTAGCAAATTCCAATTTCTTGATTTAAACGGCAAGGACATTGCCGAGGACTGCGATACTGCTAAATCTCAGGTGTATTCCCTGGCCTCTGTACTTGGTCTTCCGGTAGTCGCAGGCAGTGACACTCACCAGTCATTTCAATATGGGAGTATCTACAATGATTTTCAAAAGGAATGCATAACTGTCAGTGCACTCAGTGATACTCTGAAAGAGAGGTCTTATACCTGCCAGATATCAGCCAAAGCAGCTTTTCAGGTAAAAACAGCCGGATTGTTAAAGAGAGCTTTAAAAGAAATACATGCTCTTAACGGAGATTATGTATCAGTATTATTAAAGAATACTATATAAGCTAGAGTGAATACTCTAAACTTTTTTATTTAATACCTGTAATAAAATAAATAAAGCAATTATCCTAGTGATTTCTTAAGAATAAGAAATTGTTTAGGTAATTGCTTTTTATTATATCATTGTATTTGGGAGAACTATTCGGATAAGAAATAATACTATACATACTTCTATTTTCTATTCTAATCCACTTATCTGGGGATTTCTTCTATATATTTTTCCTTTAACTGGTATAAAGATGCCAGGTTATTCAAAGCAGATGGACCTAATCTTTGAGCTGTCATAACAATCAATGCATCCATTAATGCCATAGGGGCACCCATGGAATGGTACTCATTGGATTCTCCTCGATAAACAAATAAATTGATATCCCCGCGTCTGCTCTCACTGTCAAAAACTTTGCTGCTGATAAGAAGGGTCTTATACCCTGCTTCCTGACGTTGTTCCAATATGACTTTGACTTCCCTTGGCAGTTTCTGAAATCCGAAGAGAATAATCAAGTCTTTGCTGCCTGCATGGATCAACCCTTCAAAAAGTTCGGAACCTCCTGTTGAAAGAATAATAACTTTTTTACCAAGTCTATTTAAACGAAAGTGTAGAAGTGTTGCCAAAGAAGCAGATGCGCCTTTACCATGAATGTACACCGTTTCTGCTGTTGCAATAGCCTCTACTGCTTTTTCCAATTCTGTTTCAGATAATAGTTCCAACGTCTTTTCAATACAGAATTGCTGATAACGCAGCAGTTCTGCCGCACCGGTCTTTCTGGATTGAGTGAGGGTAGCAGTCATCTTGTCCGCTGGTGATTCATAATCCGTCTGATCTACAATAGACGCCTTCAACTCCTTAAAATCCTTAAAGCCCGCATGCCTTACAAACCGGGATAAGGTGGCAACACTAATTCCCATTTTCCCTGACAATTGATCAATACTCGTAAAAGGAATGGATGAAAGATTTTGGTAGATATAATCAATAATCTTTTCTTCGGTTTTTGTGTATATAATATTTCTTGTTTGAAATTTAAATGTAGTCGTTATTACTCCACCCTTCCTCTATATTCTGGCAAAGTGAGATGTTCTTTTAGCTAAAAGCAATACCCATTTCAACTACTATACCCTAATCCGGTTAAGCCCAGGTAAATAATTCATTAGATACATGTAAAAGAACCTGATAATTTGAACTAAAATTCTTTTGCTATTTTTTCTTCAACTCTTTTTTAAAGATATCCTTCATTTCAGTCATGGCTTCTTTACTGCTCAAATCAGTGGACTTTAATTCACCAAGGCACATTCTTTCCATTAGCTTGATATATGCTTCACCCAACGCAGTGGTTATAACGGCGGCTGTACCTCCGGATATCATACCGCCTACTATTGTACCGACACCGGGAAGCAGCTTAAAGATATTCGATACAATAGTTCTGCCCGCAATTGTGGCACCAGCAGTCCCTAAGATTGAGGTAATAAACGACGTGATGATTCCTTTATCCACCTTAAGGCCAAAAGCTACCGTTATGGATGCAATCATAGTAACCTGAGTAGGCACTAAAAGCGCTGCATCGGCAAATGGAACCGGTGCAAACCCTTCTGCAAAGGTTGCAGTTACCGTTGTGGCAACAATACCTCTGGCATATTTAACTTTTTGTTTAATAGCAGCCTTTTGAACATTTTGCAGCGTGGGGATCAATTCCTCCCCTAACAGCTCCCCCATGATTTCAATAAGCTCCTCTCCTCCATAGGCTTTGGCTGTATAATCTTCCTCTATTTCATAGTCCAATGCTAATACAGGAACAATAGCGCATACATGTAAATTAAGACTGTCGATATAATCCTTGAATTCCCTTGCTTTTGCCTTAGAAAAGGATTTGGTCAGTACAATAATAATGGGAACCTGAGTATCCTTATTATCTTCTGTGAACTCCTTAATCCATTCTATCTCATCTTCTTCAATTCTGTCAGACACAGTATTAATACAATACCAGATACAATGAATGCATTTATTTTCATCTTTGGCATAAAGACCTTCTTTAATCTTATCTATGATTTCAGATTTAATCTGCTTCTGAGTGTCCCGCCCCAGCTCCAGTCCTTTTGTATCATAGATTGTTAAAGGTACATCCTTTTTTGTTATCATCTGAATATGCTGCGTTACAGGTTTTCCGATTCCCGTTTCTGCCAGTTGCTCTCTGAAGATATAATTGATTAATGTGCTCTTACCAACTCCTGTTTTGCCGGCTACAATAATATTCAGATTTTTCAGATTTTTGATTTTCTTATTAATTTCATTAATACATTGGCTAGCTACATCTGAAATATTAATATCCATCTATACCTCTTCCTTTGTGGTGGTTGATACGAATTAACCTTATTGTTCTGTTGTATCTTTTTTTCTGTTGTATCTTTCTTATTATTGTATCTATTTCACTGCTGCATTTATCTCACTGCTATATCTATTTCACTGCTGTATCTATTTCACTGCCGTATCTATTTCACTGCTATATCTATTTCACTGCCGTATCTATTTCACTACTCTAAAATTATTTTTATATATCTTGCCGGCACCCTTATTAATTAATTTAGGCATCAAGAGGAAAACCCCGATACTACATGCGATACTTATAAGCAAATACACAAAGGACTTTATTCTTGATTCTTGTTTTTTATTTTTATTCTGTAATTCCTCTGCTACGATCTCTTTTATTAATTCGATTTGGTTGCTGGAAAATCCATTTTTCATATGATTACCTCCGGTATGTCTAATTATAGCATATTATTACAATTAGTGAAGTGAAGTTATTGAAATCCTCCGTATAATCCGTTTTTAATTCTTGTATCTGTACTGTGTTTCTATTTTTGTAGTTTTTCAAAAGGATTAAGCCTTATAAATAATATTCTAAATTTATCTATAACTCATACCTAAGATTTACCTTTTAACTATATTAAATTCTAAATACTACTACAAAACTTACTTCAATTTTTTATCTAAGCACAAATATTGGTTTAACACTTGTTGACTTTACACTTAGTGTATAGTTTACACTAAAATAAACCACATAAAAAGGAGAGGTAAATATGGATGCCGAACTATATCAAAAGATCAATAATTTATATGAAAAAAGCCCACTATTACAAGATTTCAACGGTTACATATTAATCAAAGAGGACAACAATATATTATTTCAACAAAATTTCGGATACACTGATTTTGCACAGAAGAAAGTAGCAGATAAAAATACCATTTACGACCTTGCTTCCGTTACAAAGCAATTTACTGCACTCTGTGTACTGCAGCTGGCCCAAAGAGGTTTTTTATCCATTCATGAAACTATTGGAACCTACTTACCTGACTTTCAGAATGGACAAAACATAATTATCAGCGACATGCTAAATATGATTTCCGGAATGCCGGAATACTGGTGTAAGTCAGAGTGGCACGAAACCCCCGAACGTACCGCAGATAATACCTATGAGTTTATTAAGACACTTACTGATTATAATCCACCGCATAAAACCTTCCATTACTGCAATTCCAATTACATTATACTAGGTAAGTTAATCGAAAAGTTATCCGGCAAGAGCCTTACTGAATATCTAAAAGAAAATATTTTTATCCCCCTTAACATGACACGTACTTTCTTCCTAACGCCTGACCCAAATGATACAAATACAGCTATAGGTTATAAATCACCTCATGTATCTAAATGGGAAAAGAATACAGCTAAGCTAACCTCCTTTGCAGGCGCAGCAGGAATATATTCCACAGCAGCCGATCTATGTAAATGGGATGAGGCACTTTACACAGAAAAGCTGTTAACCAAGAAATTTATGTCTGAGCTTTTTAAGCCTGTTATATCTAATTATGCAATGGGATGGTACATTAATGGTGAGAAAGTATTTCATGGCGGCGATTCACCTGGTTTTAGCACAAGGCTGACACGTGTTCCAAACCGCAAGTTATTAATCTTGTTATTATGTAACTTTGATGGCTGCAAAGAATCAAATATGGGGCATTATGCTGAAATATTTGATAAACTTTTTTCTCTGTAAAAAACCATGAAACTAAGATACTATAAAAAAGGCTTCCTCTAAGGAAGCCTTTCACTTTGCTGTTCCAACTAATCTTATGGGAACAAAGATCTCGAGCTGTCTGTAACCCAACTCCTGGTTTGTATCTTTCGGACCAATTACATGCCACAAATGGCAATGCCCCAGCCGTTCGTCAAGTTCAAAGGATTCATGCTCTGAGACCCACGCCTTTATACCCTCATAAACTCTCATGCCATCACTATAATCGTCTTGCCTGCATATACCTGCAGCATAGAATCCACCTTCGAACTCAAAGATTTCAAAGCCTTTGGTATCCATTTCTGTTACCCAATCCTCAATGGCATACCACCATATGCTTACCTTACGTTCTTCATCCCACCACATGAAATCACGCGGGAAAAAACGGTCTTTTCGTTTCGTATCAAGCTTGGACCATAGTCTATCAAATCGTCTCAGCGTCTCTTTATCCCCCTCCCCTGAGGTTATCATCCTGCAGTTCGGTAGTTCAACTATTCTGACGTCCGGCTTCTTTTCTAGCTTTTCAGTAACGTCTATAAGGCGTTTTATGGTAGATGGATTTCCGCTGTAATCCACATTCACAAGCTGTCCTTGAATTTCTTTGGCTTTTTCATATAGTAATTTAACATCACTTTCGTTGTGAAAATTAAACTGCTCTATCTGCTTAATAAAGTCAATAACAACTTCTTTTAACTCATGTAATAACGACACTTCATTATCAATATCAGTTACCTTTTGACTAAGGATTTCAAGGACAACATCGGAATTCTCAGATTGAAATATCCTTTGGATATCCCTTACCTTTATATTTAGTTTACGCAGAATCAGTATTTGCTCTAATCTCTTTATTGCACTTTCATCATAAAGCCTATAAGCATAATCATCGCTTTTCGTGCTTTGGATCAATCCCATGTCTTCATAATACTTTAAAGCTCTTGCGGTAATGTCGTACTGTAACGATACCTCTCGTATTTTTGTAAGTTTACCCATCTTTCCTTCTCCTATTATGACTTAATAATTTCATAATACAGTACGACGCAACGACGTAGTCAAGTAATAAGTTTATAAATTACAAAATTTCCTTACTGTGATCTAATTATCCGTCATAAAAATAAGTTGAAATAACATAAAAATCCCTATGTCTGAATATTATCAAGTTCTGAAGACTTGCTTTAAAGATCATTATAGCAATATGCTTTTATTCTTATCTATAAAGTCGTATGACGTATTCAGAAAATCCTCAATCGATGTTCTATTTATAAATATATTTATTATATGATTTTCTGCAGATATACCATCAATCATACGTTCATAAAACTGCTCATATGCCTTCTGCGGAAAGGGAGCTATATTCTGTATACAAGGAAGATTTAATGTAGGATCAACAGCCATTTCTTCAAGAAACCATAATGTGTCAGGATACAACGGTTCAGTTTCCTTATGATATCCATGCATCTGTTTCCATTTTTCAAACAAGATAAAGTGATTAATTTCATGTATAGAAGCCATCATAAGAATTTCCATATCTTTTTCATATGAAACAAAAAACTCTTTTGTCATTACGTTCCTTGGAAAACTTGAAATACAACCGATATAACATGTGATTCTTTTATATTCTTCTGGCCACTTCAGTTCAAAGGTATTAAGGAGATTAGCTATTAGCTCTTTCTGTATAATATCGAAAGAATCCTGCAACTGTCCGATTTTTCTGTCTATGTCTAATTCTTTCTCTATAAAAACTTGTTCAACACTTGGTTTAACAAACTTATAGATCTCTTCATTATCCATACTGTCCTGTATTTTTCCCCTGAGTTCCGGATATAGTAAATATGTACGCTCAGCAAAAGGTCTGCTCTTATTCTTTCTATTAAATTCAGGGTTTACGTATTTACATATTAACCTGGTATTTAATTCCTGATCCATTTTCTCGACTACTATCTTCGGAATTAACATGTTTTTACCTCCAACGAAAAATATTACAATGGACACTCATATATTTCATCATTTAATTCTTCAACAATATATTCCTGTTTAGAGATTTTTTCTAACATTTTATACCATAATAGCATATCCAATTAAGTCAGTAAACTATATTTTCCAATAACTCATATACAAAATCAATAATGTGTATCTTCTACTCTTCCACAATTAACTTACATCTATTTGCATATGTTTTCAAGCAAACAAAAAAGTCTCTAAACTTTAATATTAAAGTTTAGAGACCATTCTTTAAAAGGCGACAACCAGATTTGAACTGGTGATCAGGGTGTTGCAGACCCATGCCTTACCACTTGGCTATGTCGCCGAAAATTTATTTAGAAAAAACTCCCCGAGTAGGACTCGAACCTACAACCCCACGGTTAACAGCCGTGTGCTCTACCATTGAGCTATCGAGGAATATAGGATTTATTGTAATACTTTTGATAAAGAAAGTCAATAGTATTCTCTTGTACTTTTATCCTACACATTGAAACATCCAAAGTAAATCTTTAGGTCAAGCCCTCGACCTATTAGTATTAGTCAGCTGCATGTGTTACCACACTTCCACCTCTAACCTATCCACCTGATCGTCTTTCAGGGGTC
>JAQSXJ010000008.1 GCA_029256725.1 Anaerocolumna sp.
AACTTTACGTTTCTGGGGAATCAGGTTAATCTTCTTATCTGAATCAAACAGAACTTTGTCATTTAAGACAATTCTTCCTGTGTCCGGTTTCTCTATTCCAGCTATACATTTTAAAGTCATGCTCTTTCCGCAGCCGGAAGCTCCTAAAAGACCAAGCCTGTTACCAGCGGTCTCCAGACTGACATTTAAAGAGAAATCTTTGAATTTTTTTGTGATATCAACTGATAAACTCATTTTGTTCCCCTCTTAATACTTAGGCATGGCACTGTAACTCCGAAATATTGCCACCACACTATCGTCATAAATTTTCCTATAAAAGTACTAATTAAATTAATGTCTCATTTTGTTATCTTAAATTGTTTGCTTGTATTTTTTCCTGTTTTGTTTGTCTGTTTTATTTGCCTGTTTATTTGCCTGTTTTATTTGCCTGTTTTGATA
Organism: Anaerocolumna sp.; assembly: GCA_029256725.1. Taxonomy (GTDB): domain Bacteria; phylum Bacillota; class Clostridia; order Lachnospirales; family Lachnospiraceae; genus Anaerocolumna. The sequence continues at coordinate 439 of JAQSXJ010000008.1, forward strand.
TCTTAACCATTGTCTCAAAATTATTATCTTAACCATTGTCTCAAAATTATTATTTTTACCATTGTCTCAAAATTTTCTTAAACCCTTGTCTCTAGATACATCATAAATTATTACCTCTAATTATTGCTTCTTAACTATAAATATGAATCCTTGCTGCTAGTCTTGTGCTTCACAACTTTTGTAGTATATCTTTTCCTGCTTGGCAGATAATTCATAAAAAATACTACAATAAAGGAAATTGCTACTATGATTGCTACCCACAACATGGCCTGTTCCATCTTATTTCCCTGGGTCGCGGAATAAATGGCTACCGGAACAGTTTGGGTTACACCTTTTATATTACCGGCAATCATTAAGGTCGCCCCAAATTCACCCAGCGCTCTTGCAAAAGAAAGAATACCGCCGGATATGATGCCCGGAAGTGCCAACGGCATTATGATGGCCCAGAATATCTTCATCTCTGATAACCCTAAGGTTCTGCCGGCATAAACAACATTTTTGTCAATCTGTTCAAATGCAGCCTTTGCTGATCTGTACATTAGCGGAAAAGCAATTACTACCGCTGCAATCACTGTTGCTGACCAGGAAAATACTATTCGGATATCAAATAAAGCCAGAAACTTCCCAAGAGGACCTCTTTTCCCAAATAACAGCAGCAGGAAGAATCCCGCTACTGTTGGTGGTAAAACTAAAGGAAGGGTAAATAATCCATCCAATGCCCATTGCAGTTTTCCTTTAAGCTTAAGCACCGAATGTGCAGCATAAATACCTAGAAAAAAGGTTATCGCTGTGGCTAATATAGAGGTCTTCATGGAAATGAGAAGTGGTGACCAATCCATCTATCTACTCCTTCCGTATGTTGATTATAAATGTAATTATATAGAATAACTGATTATTTGCAACAGATTATTATTTTCTTCCTCATTACTTATTAGCAATAAAACCATATTTCTCAAAGATTCCTAAAGCCTCATCGGAAGCCAGATACTCAACAAAAGTCTTTGCTGCATCCTGAACTTTGGAATCCTTGACAACTGCTACCGGATATATCGCTTTTGATACGCTTCCCTCAGGAGCTTCTGCTACCACTTTTACATCTGTTGAAGATTTCGCATCAGTTGCATAAACTACACCGGCATCTGCATTTCCTGTGGCAATCCAGGTAAGTACTTCCGTAACATCTTTTCCGTAGGTTGCTTTCTCTTTTACCTGATCCAACATGCCAAGTGAGGTAAAGATCTCTTCTGAATATTGTCCAACAGGAACGCTGGCTGGATCTCCAAGAGCTATGGTTTCAGCTTTGATGATATCCTCAAAGCTTGCAATATCAAGGGTACTGTCACTTGGTACAATCAGAACAACTTTATTCTCTAACAGCTCTTTCTTAGAACCATCTAAGATTAACCCACCCTCTTCTAAAGCTTTCATTTGCTTTAAGGCAGCAGACATAAATACATCAACCGGGGCTCCTTGCTCAATCTGTTCCTGCAACGATCCTGAACTGCCAAATGTGAAAGTTAAAGTAACACCTTCATTGGCAGCTTCATAAAGTGGTTTGATTTCTTCCATTGCATTCTGAAGACTTGCTGCTGCCGCAATTAGAATTTCTACACTTTCTGTCTCTTTTGCAGGTTCTGTAGTTGGCGCTTCTGTAGTTTCTGGTGTAGGAGTCTCGGTAGCTGCCTGTGTTGCATCCGGTGTAACTGTGTTATTTGCGCTGGTTGAATTGTTCTTAGAACTGCAGCCTGCAACTAAAAGAGCCATTAAGAAGACAGCAAGCATTAATGTGTTTTTTAAATTTTTCATAAAATTCTCCTTCCATTCTCCAATATCTAACATAAATTCTGTATATGCAAATGCAGTCATTTCTATAGCTGCATATCTGCCTTAAAAATAGAGAAAGTCTAAGACCATACATGTCTTAGACTCCATTGTCTTATGTGATATTTGATTTGATTGCTACTATTTCGAATTAATTTAAACTCATTTTTGTTTAGTTTAATCCTGTTTAGTTCGGTATTGTTTGTATTGTACACAGGGTGTAATTGTATGTCAAGTTCTTTTTATCCTCTTTTTGTTAAGTTTGTTAATTATTATGGTTTTTCATTTAGATATCCAATCGAATACCACAATATTTCAGTATTGACTTTATCATTCGGGTTCATAAATTGACAGAGCAACATTATCGCTGACAATAGTTAAGCAGTAATCTAAGGCGTGTCTGAAAACTGCTTGTGCCGAGCTGGGCGTTCAGGTTTGTAAGTGTGATTTAGTTTTAAAATGTATCAAAAAAACACGCTGCTTTTCCACCTATAGTAATGATAAAGCAACGTGTCAATGTATATTATAAGATAGTTATATTAAAGCGATTGCAGCAATCTATACTTTTATTCCAGCTATATTTTTATTCCAGTGATACTTTTATTCCAGTATTTTTCCCATATCTGTGTTATCATAACCGGACATATGATCCACTTCTGCATGAAATTCCTTCGAATTTAATATTTCCAATATATTTTGAAACCATATTGTTCGGTATGCTTCTTCTTTAACAACAAGGTCATAACTTTCTGTTTGGATAGGTACAAATTCCAGACCAGCCATTTCCTTACTTACTCTTTCTATACCAAGAGATACATCGGCACTTCCTCTTGCTACTGCTCCTGCACAAGCCAAATGTGAGGTCACTTCCCTGTTATACCCTTTTATTTGAGCTTTGTTAATTGCAAGCTTTCTTAAGTACTCATCCAATAATATCCTTGTACCGCTGCCTTTCTCACGATTTACCATAACAACATCTTCTCTTGTAAGATCAGCAAAACTTTTAATAGCTTTGGGATTGCCCTTACCGACATAAAATCCCTGTGTTCTGCATACGAGATGAATACGACGATAAAAAGTTCCCGGCAGCATTCTTCGTACATACTCTTTATTATATTCACCGGTATCGCCATCCCATAAATGAGCTGTTGCCACATCTACTTTATCCTGGTACAAATCGTATAAACCGTTATAACTTCCTTTATAGGAACGAAAAATGGCAGTCTCAGTAAGTCTGGCAGCCAGATGATTACACAAAGCTTCCAGTAAAATATCCTGTCCGCAGATTATGATATTTCTCCCTTTCATCATATCCAGTTCTTCCATCCCATCGTAATCTGATGGAACCGGTTCCCGCCTTACAAAGGAGGTCGCCTGCTTTGGTGCTGTCTGCGCACTAGCTGCAATTGTATCCTTATTATTGGCCTCCTCCCTCTTCGTATCCTCCTGTTTATTATTAAGATAATTATCAAGGTCTGCTTTGCCAATACGGAACTGCCTGCCGATTTTTTTGCATTTAAATTCACCCCGTTTAATCATTTCATACACGGTGCTCTTTTTTATTCTTAAAATATCTGCTACTTCCTGCGGTGTATAGAGTTCCTCGTTCACTTTTCGCTCCTTTAATCCACTATAGGTACCCACTCTAGGTACAAAAAATTCTCAAACACATTAATATTATCATACAACATAATCCCTTATGACTCTATATCAGGTGCATTGATAATGAATAAAATTATAAAAGCTGTCTTAAGATTTGTCAATATCATGTAATTCCTATTATCTATTCGATTGTTTAATCAAAAAAGACTGTTACGCTTCAGGAAAAGATAACCAGATTTCCCTAGCTATTCTTCTCCTAACGTAACAGTCTCATAAAGTTTTATTTTACATCTTTGATACTAAAGCTGATTCTTCCCATCTTATCTTTGCCAAGGCATACTACCTTAACAATATCACCAAGTGAAAGAACATCTTCTACTTTATCAATTCTCTCTTTAGAAATCTTTGAAATGTGAACCATACCCTCTTTGCCGGGAGCAAATTCAAGGAAAGCACCAAATTCTTTAATACTAACTACCTTACCTTCAAAAATCTGTCCTTCTTCAAATTCTGTAACAATAGTCTGGATTAGTTTGATTGCTTTCTGAATACTCTCACCATCAACTCCGCATACAGATACAGATCCGTCATCGGTAATATCAATCTTAACACCTGTCAGCTCGATAATAGCATTGATGGTCTTTCCTCTCTGTCCAACAACATCGCCGATCTTAGTAGGATCAATCTTAATCTGTACGATCTTAGGTGAGTAAGGTCCAACTTCTGTACGAGGTTCACTGATGCAGGGAGCCATAATATCATTAAGGATATAAGTTCTGGCTTCCTTTGTACGATAAATTGCTTTCTCAATGATTTCTCTGGTAAGACCGTGAATCTTGATATCCATCTGGATAGCTGTAATACCCTTGTGAGTACCTGCAACCTTAAAGTCCATGTCTCCGAAGAAATCTTCGAGACCCTGGATATCAGTAAGGATGATATAATCATCATCTGTATCACCGGTTACAAGACCTACTGAGATACCTGCTACCATGCTCTTAATAGGAACACCTGCTGCCATTAAGGACAGAGTGGAAGCACAGATACTTCCCTGGGAAGTGGAACCGTTGGATTCCAATACTTCTGATACGGTACGGATTGCATAAGGGAATTCTTCCTCAGAAGGAAGCACAGGCACTAATGCTTTCTCAGCTAAAGCGCCATGACCGATTTCACGTCTTCCGGGTCCTCTGGAAGGTCTGGTCTCACCTACTGAGTATGAAGGGAAGTTATAATGATGCATATAACGTTTGGTCTTTTCATTTTCATCAATACCGTCTAACTTCTGGATTTCTGCAAGAGCTCCTAAAGTTGTTATGGTAAGAACCTGTGTCTGTCCTCTGGTAAACATAGCAGAACCATGTGTTCTGGGAAGAATATCTACTTCTGCCGCAAGGTGTCTGATCTGATTAATATCACGGCCGTCAGGACGTTTCTGATCTTTTAATATCATCTTACGAACAGTCTTCTTCTGGAATTTATAAATAGCTTCTCCCAGTAAAGGAATCCATTCCGGATGCGTTTCCTGGTAACGCTCTACAAGCTTATCGGTAATAACACGGATATTTTCTTCTCTAACCTGCTTTACATCAGTAAATACTGCTTCTTCCATGCCTTCCGGTGTAACAAAAGCAACCATATCTTCATAGAGATCTGCAGGGGTATCACATTTGATGTAATCATGTTTGGACTTTCCGCACTCTGCTACGATGGACTCAATAAAAGTAATTACTTTCTGATTCAATTCATGAGCAGCAAAAATCGCCTCAATCATTTTATCTTCCGGTAATTCAGAGGCACCGGCTTCAATCATGATAACTTTTTCTTTGGTGGAAGCTACTGTTAAGCTTAAGGTAGATTTCTCTCTCTGGGCACTGGTAGGATTAAATACCAGCTCTCCGTCAACCATACCAACCATGGTTGAAGCTGTAGGGCCGTCAAAAGGAATATCAGATATCGCTGTTGCGATAGCAGAACCAAGCATAGCGGTAAGTTCAGGACTACAATCCTGATCTACACACATAACAAGATTGTTAAGGGTTACGTCATTTCTGTAATCCTTAGGGAACAGAGGTCTCATCGGTCTGTCAATAACACGTGAGGTAAGAATGGCATTATCAGAGGCTTTTCCCTCTCTCTTAATAAATCCTCCGGGAATTTTACCTACTGCATATAATTTCTCTTCATATTCAACACTTAAAGGGAAGAAATCTATTCCTTCTCTGGGTTTATCGGATGCTGTTGCAGTTGATAAAACAACAGTATCACCATAATGCATAAATGCTGCACCGTTTGCCTGAGCTGCTACTCTGCCTATTTCTACAGTAAGGGTTCTGCCGGCAAGCTCCATGGAAAAACTTTTGTACATGAAATATCTCCTTTATTATAGTGGATTTGCCAAAGCTCCGAAACTACTGAAAAAAACATCCTCTTAATCTGATTTTCAGTCAATGCCCTTTTCAGAAGTCTCGGATACTCTCTCTGGCATATAGAACAGTAAAAAACCTGCTTCCTTATATTATAGCACCAATTAGTTAAAATTACTACTAAATTTTTCATTTGGAACCTAAAATAACCTGATATTGTTATAGGAAATAAGCAATATACAAGATATACCATATTTCTTTCAGAATCTTCTTGCACTCTCTTTCCTAATGTGATAGAATTGCTCTGGCAATTTGAAACTTTTACCTCACAAAAGGAGTGTTTTAATGCAGAAATACGACGTAATAATAATCGGTGCCGGTCCATCCGGTATTTTTTGTGCCTATGAACTCATTAAAGAGAAAAAAGACCTGAAAATACTTATGGTAGAAAAAGGCCGCCCAATCGAAAAAAGAATGTGCCCTAAGAGAACAACCAAACATTGCGTTGGCTGTAAACCCTGCTCCATTACTACAGGATTTGCCGGTGCCGGAGCTTTCTCCGACGGTAAATTATCCTTATCCCCGGATGTCGGCGGAAATCTTCCTGATATATTAGGATATGAAAAAACCATTGAATTATTAAAAGAATCCGATGACATCTACCTTAGTTTCGGTGCTGATACAAGCGTTTACGGCATTGATAAAGATGAAGAAATCAGAGAGATCAGAAGAAGGGCTATTAATGCCAATCTTAAATTGATAGAATGTCCCATCCGTCATTTAGGTACGGAGGAAGGTTATAAAATTTATACAAGGCTTCAAGAGCATCTCTTAACCAGCGGCGTGGAGATGAAATTCAACACCATGGTACAGGATATCCTTATTGAAGATAAGAAAGTTCAGGCTGTTGTTTGTGCTGATGGTAATACTTATTATGCAGATGAAATCGTTTCTGCTATCGGACGTGAAGGTTCCGACTGGTTCAGCCATATCTGTCAGTCCCACGGAATCGAGACCAAGGTTGGTACGGTGGATATCGGTGTCAGAGTGGAAGTTCGTGATGAGGTAATGGAATTCCTCAATAAGAATCTTTATGAAGCTAAGCTTGTGTACTACACTCCCACCTTCGATGATAAGGTAAGAACCTTCTGCTCCAATCCTTCCGGAGAAGTTGCAACGGAATATTATGAGAATGGTCTTGCCGTTGTTAACGGTCATGCATATAAGTCGAAAGAAATGAAGACAAGCAATACCAACTTTGCTATTCTGGTGTCTAAGAACTTTACAAAGCCCTTTAAAACACCAATCGAGTATGGTAAGTACATCGCTCAATTAAGCAATATGCTCTGCGACGGCAGAATTCTTGTACAGACTTTCGGTGATTTCCAAAGAGGAAGAAGAACCACGGAAGAGAGACTTTGCAGGAACAATCTGATTCCCACCTTAAAGGATGCGGTTCCCGGTGATTTATCCTTAGTATTCCCTCACCGTATCATGGTGGATATCAAGGAGATGATCCTGGCTCTTGATAAGGTTACTCCCGGTATCGCAAGTGATGAGACACTTCTCTACGGTGTAGAAGTTAAGTTCTACTCCAATAAGGTTGTTGTTGATACAGATTTTGAAACCAGTATATCCGGTCTTCGAGCTATCGGTGACGGTGCATCTGTTACCAGAGGTCTTCAGCAGGCTTCTGCCAACGGTATCAGCGTAGCTAAGAGTATCCTTGCTAAGATGGCATAGTCCTAAGAACAAAATAAATTATAAACCGGTATCAATAGCTGGCATATGATAGAGAAATGCCCTGAGGAACTATCCTCAGGGCATTTCTTCTGTTGATTATATATCACTGTATATGGTCTGTATACACTTGAATAAATTCAATTTGAATAAATTCATCTTTTGTATTTACGCTAAGCTTTACATATCCTGGGATGCTTTTTTCGCTGCTGTTGTATTCTTAAAGTCCGTTGATATCTGATAGTATCTTCCTGCTTTCTTAACCGTAACGTTTGCACTGTCATAATCTTTCTTAAAGATTTGTGCAACTTTATCTGCATAGGTTTTACTTCCTATAACTCCAAGTTTTACCTGGCTTTGATTATATTGTCAAATAAATATCTTTTACTTATCCAGACAATGCATTATAATAAAACAAGCTTGTATTTTCTGCTTACTACAATAAGCAAGGAGTTCCTATGATTAAAGTTACCAATTGCGGACACGATTCCAAACATAAAACTAAATTTCATATAATTCGTAAGACCGGTGTACCAAACTACATACTATTGCTGGTCAAGACAGAAGCTTTTTTTGAACTGAATGGTACAATAGAGACTACCAATCCAAATATGGCAATACTCTTTGACCGCAATACCTATATGCATTACGGTTCCTACAAGGACTACTATAATGATGACTGGATTCATTTTGACTTTGCTGATGAACCTTCCTTAGTGGAGGCTTTGAAAATACCGTTAAACCAGCCTGTATACCTGCCTCAGATTAATTACCTGTCTAATTTTGTTCGTCTTCTGGTACAGGAAAATCATGCAGGTTCCCCTCATCGTGAAGCCTTGCAGGATTCCCTTATGAGAATTCTTTTGTACAGTCTGGATACCCAGATTGCTTCTCTGCCAACCGGTATGGGAAATAATAAATATTATCACCTTATGAACCGTTTGCGCCTGGATATCCATAATACCCCCCACAGAAAGTGGACTGTGGAGGAAATGGCTGCTTCTGTCCATATGAGTACTTCCTATTTTCAGCACCTCTATAAGGATCTCTATCACATTTCCTGTATGCAGGAGGTCATTATGGCAAGAATAGAAAGAGCAAAGTTTTATCTGACTACTACTGACATGTCAATCAAGGCTCTTTCTGATTTCTGTGGTTATGAGAGTGATCTTCATTTTATAAGACAGTTTAAGAAAAAGGAAGGTCTGACACCTACAGAGTACCGGCTATTATATAAACCTGCAACTGTATAAACCTGGGATTAAGGAATATAGACCGCCGTTTATCAGCATGGGTATTGTCATAATTAGGTAAATAGAATCTGTTGCTAAAAATTAAATTAATCTTAAGTCTAAAAAGTTAACTTATAATAACCGGGGTGCAAGATGAAACAAGGAAATAATAGATTTGTAAAACAGGCTATATTCCTGTCTATCGTAGGAATATTAGTTAAAATTATTGGTGTTGCTTATAGTGTACCCTTAACAAATATCATCGGTGATCTTGGAAATGCTTATTACGCTGCAGCTTATAGTGTTTATGGTATTATTCTGCTCATTTGTTCTTACAGTATCCCAATGGGATTATCAAAGATCATGTCCGAGAAGATGTCGTTAGGGCAAAATCGTACGGCAGACCGAATCTTTCAATGTGCCTTGCTCTACGTCTGTTTAGTCGGCGGTGGTGCTTCATTGCTGACCTTTGTCTTTGCTGGCAGGATTGTCGATTTCGAAGAGTCCGTTATTACAATGAAAATCCTGGCTCCCACTATCTTTCTCTCCGGCATCTTAAGCGTATTTCGCGGATACTATCAAGCAAGGGGTACCATGCTGCCCACAGCCATATCACAGCTGCTTGAACAACTTGTAAATGCTGCAGCCAGCATCTGGTTTGCCATAACCTGGACAAGATTATTTCTCCGGAATGGCAATAATACAGGTGTGGCGGAGTATGGTGCTGCCGGCGGGGCTGCCGGAACCGGAGCAGGAGTTGCTGTCGGCTTAATCTTTATACTGATCTTATTCTGCCTAAACCGTGGTAAGCAGCAAAATAATACTGCCACCGTTTCAGAAGCTGCTGCTTTATCCTACAAAGAAACCTTCAAACTGATCTTTGCAATGCTTACTCCGGTAATTATCAGTACCTGTCTCTATAATTTTGTTGGGATTTTTGATATGAAACTTTATTACTTCGTTATTCAGTTAAAGTCTGCGGATATATTAGCAGATGCAAGTCTGTACGGAATCTTTAACCGTAAATATTCGCCACTTGCCAATGTTCCCATTGCAATTGCTTCTTCAATGGTTGCCGCTTTGGTTCCCGTAATCTCTACAGCCTATGCAAGGAAAGAATTCAAAACCGTAAAGCATAAAATTCACAACGGCATGAAATACTCCATGCTGTTTGTAATTCCCGCTGCTTTTGGCCTTGCCGCATTAGCAGAACCAATACTTAATCTGCTATTTCCGGATTCGGATATTCTGGCTGTTCATCTGCTTCAGATCGGTAGTGTATCTATCATCCTGTATGGAATATCAACTGTCCTGAACGGTGTTTTACAGGGAATCGGCAAAGTAAATGTGCCGCTAAAGAATTCAGGTATCGCTTTACTTATTCATATGGCAATCTTAATCCCTCTGCTATTGTTTACCGACTTAAAAATATATGCGTTGATAGCTACTGTAATCCTGTACTCTCTGACTATCTGTATCTTGAATCTGATTGCAGTCTATAAAGTTCTTGGGTATATACAGGAAATAAAGCAGACTTTTGGCATTCCCATCCTCAGTGCCAATGCTATGAGCCTGGCAGCAAGGATAAGTTACCAGCTAATTGATAAGTTGATCCCCTCCGGTCAGTTATCTCCTAGGACTTCCTGCGGAATTGGTGTTATAATTTCTGTAGCAGTTGGTGTTTTCGTTTATTTTTTTACAGTGCTGAATTTGGGTAATTATGAAGAGGAGATTAAGAGGTTCCCTTTCCTTCAATGGGTCATTCTAAAGAGAAGACGTTCAAAACAAAAGGCAGCTTAATACTCTGCAGGTGTTTCTTTAACACCTTTACGACAGCAATAGTATATCTTCCCTGAGTATAGAACAACCCTCCAGAAAATAAGGCTTTCCACCGATGGATTTCAATCCAATTCGGATACCGGCACATAGAGCGGTAAAGCTGCAATTTGTTATATGGATATTTTTCACCGGTTTCATTTTACTGCTGGCTTGTAAACATAGATTATCGTCTGTTCCGCGAATTTTGCAATCAGATACGAATACATTCTGACAGCCGTCAAAATCAAGTCCGTCCCCATTATATCTCTTGTCGTTGCAGATATCTAACCCCTGACACCAGATACTATCAGAATCAAGAATTGCAGTAGTCCAGGCAGCAGCATTATATAACCGCAAGCCTTCCAAACGGATATTTCTGCAATTCAGTAAACGTATCATCATTGGTCTGTAGATAGAACCTTCATTTGGGAAAGCTACTGCATTTCCATTTATTGTACCTTCCCCTGTTATGCCGATGTTCTCACAGTTTTCTGCATACAAAAAGCATCTGTGGGTATCCTTACCGTAATCCTTAATATCCCCTCTGGCTGAAAGAACAGCTCCGGCCTTTATTATAATCTGTACATTGCTTTTTAAATACAGCGTACCGGAAACATAGATTCCATCCTCCAGAACCACCGATCCTCCGCCCTTTTCATGACAGGTATCTATGGACTTTTGAATAGCTGCTGTATCAAGGGTCGCAGAATCCCCTAAGGCACCATAATCTTTCACATTATACTTGCCCATCTTCTCCTCACTTCCTGCCACTTATCCTGCGATAGGTTTGGGGACGTCTGTCAGACATCCTCATTTCACGGTAACCTCTGCAATCTGTTATATCAAGCATACAGGTTACCACTTCGGCTCTGTCTATGGACCCGCTTGCAAGCACCTTGCCTTCCGGGGAAATCACTTCACTGGGGTTTCGCATACCCACAATATCCTCTTGAAAAGGTACCGACATAGCACTGGCAACATAGATTCCGTTTTCATAGGCTCTGGCATGTCCATAAATCTGTTCCCAACCCCAGGTAGGGCAAAGAATTAGGTCAGCTCCGTCAAGTACCAGTTCTCTGCAGCACTCAGGAAACTGCATGTCCCAGCAGATTGCCAGACCGATTCTGCCATATTCCGTATCCATAACTACATACTCATCTCCGGGGGTAAGTCTGTCATTTTCCGATCCAGCCAGATGTATCTTGTCATAGTGATATGCCTGTTCTCCTCTTCTGTTATAAACAATCGCAGAGTTATAGAGATTTTCTCCCCGCCTATTATAAGCCCCTAAAACGATATACTTTTCAAATTCAGCTGCCAGACTTGATACCTTCTTAAAAAATATATCATCTAACTCCGGTACTACCTCCGTATAATCACAACGGATATTATCTTGCTGACCGCAGAAATTAACAGCTTCCGAGGTTACAATCATATCGCAGTCAAGAAGACAGGCATTTCGAATAAGCCCTATTGCCTGTTCCTCCATCTCACTGCGGTATTTTATAACCTCTTCTTTTGAAAGATTAAGTCCTTTATTTGTAAACTCATATAACTGATTTTGTTTCGTCTGTATTAAACCAAGTTTCATAAACCTCTCTCCTGATTCCTAATATTCATAAATTCTTTAAGTCACTATGTAACTTCAATTACTCCCCTATTTCTGCCTTATATTCAAAATAATCAAAATCAGCATAAGTTCCAAAACCCGTTAAATCCTGACAGCAGATACCTACCATAGCTCCGGTGAACCAACCTTCACTACAGGCTTCATCGGACAGTATACTTGCATCAAATACCGGTCCAACAGGCTTATACTGCTCCTCTCCCTGAGTGCTGTAATAGAACTGCAGCTTATCGTGGTCTATAGTTACCTTTAAGTAAATCCTGGTATCATTTTCTATCTTCAGAAAACCAACAGGGTATTTGTATGTTTTATTTTCTGCAGTAAGCACGGAAATACATTTTCCCAGTTCCTCATCATGCGTTACATGAAGGTAGTAATAATTGTCACAATCATATAGACAGATAAGTCCTGCCATATTCTTAAACACCAAAGGCTCATACTCCAGGCATGTACTGGCTTCAAACTTAAATTCCGTCCATCTGCGAGCTATCAGGCTCTGACTGAACCGAGAGGCTAATCCGGACCTGCCATACATACGAAGAAATCCCTTTCTGGCGGTTAATGAATAAAAGTATTCATCAAGTGGAATCCGCAGAGATTGGTATTCGATATCCAGGATATCGTCATTGAAATCATCTCTCACCGGTTTTTGCAAGAATACATACTCAGGAAGCTCCGGAGCTTCTACGAATATATCCGGCAGATTAGTGCCATTATCCAAAACCAGCCAGTCATCTTGTGTCCACTTCATTTTCTGTATGGCCGTCTCTCTTCCCAGCGTATAACGTCTGCAGCCGCCAAACCGAACTCCTTCGGGATTACGGTTATCAAGAGCTCTTCCGCATAAGTGTACTGCGTACCATTCTCCGTTTTGGGTTTCAACCAAATCACAATGACCGGATTTTTGCAGCAGATGCTCAGGGTTATCTCTTGCTGTTAAGATTGAATTACCATCATACCATTCATAGGGTCCCCATATGTTTTTCGAGCGTTGAATGGATTGACCATGGCCTTCTCCTGTTCCTGTATCTGCCGAAAATAAATAATAAAAATCTCCACGTTTGAAAACATGAGGTCCTTCCAAGAATATCTTATCTCCCTTGTATATTTCCTTGACTTCTCCTATCAGCTTCCTGTCTGAATGAGAATACTCCTGGAGTATCAGGCGTCCTGCATATTTCTTTGGAATCCGGTGGTCCGTTACCATACTTACCATGTATTTTCTTCCGTCTTCATCATGAAACAAGGACGGATCAAAGCCGAAATTATTCAAGGGTACCGGCTCTGACCAGGGACCCATAATGTTTTCTGTTGTTACCAGGTAATTATTCGTATCATACATATTACAATAGAAAGAATTTACAACGGTATAGACAAGAAAATAGGTATTATCACAATATGTAAGACAGGGTGCCCATATCCCCTGGGAAGGTCCGACTCCTCTTAAATCCAGCTGAGATACACGGTTTAGAGGATAGGTCAGCAGTTCCCAATTTATAAGGTCTTTTGAATGGTGGATACGTACGCCCGGCCACCATTCAAAGGTTGAGGTGGCAAGGTAATAATCCTCTCCCACCCGTATGATGGACGGATCCGGGTGAAAGCCTTTCAGTATTGGATTTCTTATTATTTTCTTCATTTTATACTCCTTTTCAAAACAGGTATTTTCTGTTCCTTGTAATTTAACTATGACTTACTGGTTGATTTTGAAGGATTTTATCCAGATATTAAAAGAATGATATTCCTCTTTATTAGCTTACTTAATCATAATCATTTTTCTGAAACCGGACAATGCTTTATAATATGATGAACTGAACTTTTCTGCTTTTTTCCGAAGTATTAAGTTAATGTAACAGTAATTTTACAAAGCTTAAGATAGTACTTTGCTTATTGCAATGAATAAAAAGTATAATGTAAGAATTGCTTTGTAAAACCTCTAATTTATTTCCATAATGGACTCTGTCTTTATAACTCTTCTGAACTTTTCTGTTAAATAAAACAACGGATAGAAGCTAGCTCTCAACTTCTATCCGGTAATTTATCAATTTATTCTATTTTCCTATTTCTTTCTTCTTCTATTTCATAACTTTCATAAACAAAATCTTTTTATCCTTTTAGATGAGTTTATTACGTAATACTGCTATTTCAGCTTCCTTAAATCCCACTGCCTGGAAATACCCTTCAATGGTATTGTATTTCTCATCCAGATACTGAAGCGTCTTCTCCATATTTTCCGGTGGAGATTCCATTACATAATGAGGTACGATCAAACCTCTTGCCTCAAGGTCAGCGACCTGCCTGGGAAAGATTTCTTTCATATATTCCTGGGTAACTGCGTAATCCCCAATTATTGATGCATCATCTACCCCTGCCAACTTTAACAGCAGCATGGCAATGGTGCCGGTCCGGTCTTTACCTCCGGAGCAGTGAAACATTACGCAGGCATCCTGGTACTTTGCAATGGTCTGAAAGATTGTACGAAAGCTTTCTTTGCTGTCATCCAGCAGCCAACGGTACAACTGCCACATACTGGGGGGGAATTCCTCTGAATATCTATTGGCACGTACATGGTCCTGGATGGGGACATGAAGATATTCTATATCGGTATAGACCTTAGGCAGTTTATCGGGTTCTCTCTCTGCTTCTTCTGCCGAACGCAGATCTATGATACAGCGTACTCCGTAATCATACAGCTTCTTACAGTCTTCATTAGTAAGAATATGAAGTGCATCTGCGCGAAGGAGGGAATGAAATTTTGTTGTCTTTCCGTCCCCTGTCTGATAGCCTCCAAGATCCCTGACATTTTTAGCCCCTGTTAGTTCCATGGGTTTTGAGATTTTTTGCATTACTAAAACTCCTTTGTTTTATAATAAATACTTTTTATGGATTACTCACCCTCTAGTAAGTTTCACTCTGATTTTTGTAGAAAATAACTCTATCACAAGGATAAGAATGATTAACCCTGCTAAAATGGCACCTACCTGATTCCAGCGGTAAGAACTCATGGCAAACATAAGCGGTGCTCCTATTCCGCCGGCACCTACAAGTCCTAGAACCGCTGCATCCCTTATGTTCATGTCAAAGCGGTAAATGGCTGTAGAGAGGAAGTTAGGAATCAACTGCGGCATGATGCCATAACAAATTTTTTCAAATGTATTGCAGCCTGCCGCATCCAATGACTCCAGTATGCGAACATCCAGATCTTCAATGGTCTCAATGTTCATCTTTGTCAGCATACCAATAGAGCATACCGACATAGTAAGAAGTCCTGTAAAAGCTCCCGGTCCGGTTACCCGGATAAACATCAAGCCGTATACAAAAGGCGGCACGGTACGAACAGCCATGATGAACAGACGTCCCAGGAAAGCAATTGGTTTAGGTACTATATTTGAAGCAGCCAGAAAAGAAAAGGGAATTGCAAGTATTGCACCTACTATCGTTCCCAAAAATGCAATACAAACAGTCTCAAAGAGCAGGTAAGCTACACCGTCAGTTGTAAAATTAAATAAAAGAGCTGTATCCGGATGAAAAATACCCAGTATTATGTTCTTTGCTACCGTAAGACCGCTTTGCTTTCCTCCGCTGATTTCGACGGCACTGCCGGACCAGGCAATAAGTACTGCTACGATAAGTATGGTAACTATCTGATAAAGCCAGGTTTTAGGACGGCTTTTATATTGTTTTTCAATTAAATCCATGTTAAGTTGCTCCTTCTCTTAAGACAGCTTGCTTCGAATATAATGACTGATACTTTCTATAATAAGAACCGTAGCAAACAGCATAATCAGAATCATACCTACACTGTCATACTGACGCCAGCCGATCTTTTCATTCAGGATCAGTCCCAGTCCTCCGGCACCTACATAGCCAAGTATTGAGGCATATCTTACATTACCTTCAAAACAGAAGAGACATACGGATAAGTAACCAGGTGTAACCTGAGGAAATACCGCTGCCGTAAAAGCTCTGAAACGGCTGCAGCCCATGGCTTCCATCGCTTCAAAAGCTCCCATATCCACTGTCTCAATCTGCTCATAAAGCATTTTGCCTACATAAGCAAAGGTAAAAACTGCTATAGCGGTTGTACCTGCCAGGGTACCCAAACCGAAGACATAGGTTGCTATCAAGGCTGTAACCAGAGTAGGAAGTGTTCTAATGATGCTGAGCAGCAACCTGATTCCTGCAATTACCGCTTTGTTTCGCATTATATTCGTAGAGGCACAGACTGCAAAGGGTACTGCTGCAATGGAGCCTATAATGGACCCTAACAAGGACATTTTCACCGTATCAAGTAAAGGCGTCCATATGCTCTTTGTATAGGAAACCTGGGGCGGAAACATCTGTCCCAGTATTACAAAGAATTGACCGCCTCTGTCAAGCAGCCTTTCCATATCAAAACCGGTTACCTTTAGGGAAATAACGAAAAATACAACCACCGCAAACAGTATAGGAAGAAAGTAAGACCGGGGTTTTACGACTGCTTTACCGCTTGAAAGCTGATATTTTCTCATACTGCTTCCTCCAGCCTTCCTCCGTATATATCACTTAAGATTTCAGGTGTTACTGCTTCTGCACTTCCGTCAAATACAATACTGCCGTTCCTGATTCCGATAACCCTGTCGGCATAGTTAAGCGCAAGTTCCACATGGTGTATGTTGATAAGAACGCTGATATTCATTTCCTTATTTATCTTTTTAAAGTCCTGCATTACCTGCCTTGCCGTTACTGGGTCAAGAGAGGCGACCGGTTCATCGGCAAGGATAATCTGTGGATTCTGTGCCAGTGTTCTGGCAAGGGCAACACGCTGCTGCTGTCCTCCTGACAACTGGTCTACTCTGGAAAAAGCCTTGTCAAGTATTCCCACCTGTTCCAGGGCTTCCAGTGCCTGAATATAGTCCTTTTTCGGAAATATTCCCAGTACCGCACGCCAGAGAGGCAGATCCGGTACCTTTGCTGTAAGAACATTCTTTAAAACTGTTGTACGGGTTACCAGGTTAAAAGACTGGAATATCATCCCGATACCCCTTCTGAACTTTCTTAAACTTTTTCCTCTTAAACTGTTAACCTCCACCTCATTAACCACTAATCTTCCTTCGGTTGTATCATGCATACGGTTAATGGTACGAATCAAAGTAGACTTTCCTGCACCGGAAAGTCCGATAATTGCAACAAATTCTCCCTGCTCAATGGTAAGATTGACATCTTTTAAAGCCTGGAATCCGTTACTGTAAGTTTTATTTACATGTTCAAATAATATCACGTTAAACCTCCGTTTTAGGACAACTGTAAAAATAGCTGGATTATCCGATTATCACAAAAATTCAGGCTATGTAATGTACCGCTATAAATCTGCAAAGGAGTGCGGCACACCCCTGCACGCACTCTGCTTTCTCTACAGATTATTCTATGATACATATGTACTTTGACAGTATGATTGTATAGCAGTACAAAATGACTGCAGTACACTTTGTACTGATGTACATTTTGTATTGGCGTACTTTTTGTACTGCTGTACTTTTTGTACTGATATACATTTTGTACCGTTGTACATATAGCCTGAGAATGTAAGATTTGATTGAAGAACCCCAAATACAACTGATTAGTTAGAGGAATTTAATTTCTGGATCAATTCCTGTGCAGCACGTTCCTTATCATAATCAGTGGATTTTGCTGCTACATAACCTTCATGACTGTAAATTGCAATAACTTTCTTTCCTTCTTCCGTTCCTGCAATATTAATAAATGCAGTCTGTAAAGCAGCCTTTAAGTCATCTGTCATGATCTTAGAATTCTTGCTGACACTGATGGTATCGTTATAAATAGGATCTGTTACACCGATTACATTGGTCTCTTCCCAGATAGAAGCACCTCTGCCGTACTCAGCGGTCCATTTTTCAGCATAATCACGTCTTGCATCCGCATAAGCCAGAAGAACATCTGCTTCACCGGAAGCTAAACGTGCAAAGGAACTGCCGTAGGAATCTGCCTGGATGAGGTTAGGAAGGTCAGTCAGCTTCTTGCTTAATTTGTCTTGCAGCCAGAGTGAAGGATAAATGTAGCCTGCAGATGAAGAAGAAGACATTATGCTCCAGTTTGCACCGGAAAGATCATCAAAGGTAAGTTCTGCACCGGAATTCACCTTATCTGCCAGCTCTTTTCCTTTCTCAGTAGGACCAGCAATGATCAAAGCTCTGTAATAGTTAGCCTGTGTATCTGTAGCTTCAGTAGCCTGTCCGTCATTCCAGTCTTTGGGTTCAGCAGAATCCTTGCTTAAGCCTGCTCTTGTTGCTGTTAGGATAACATCGGCACCGTCATCATACAAAACATATGTACCACCGGGTATAAATCCAACATCAGCGGTTCCTGCGGAAAGTGCTTCACCAACTGCTTCATAACTGGTTCCTACGGAAATATCCACTTCACCTACTTCGTAACCAGCTTTGGTAAGCTCATCCTTTAAAAGTCCTTTTAAGGGATCTGTTGCTGTTACGATTTCATCAGGATCTCTTGAGGGTACAAAGTAAACGGTTAATTTGTCAATACTTTTGCTGTCCCCATCAGTTGATGTCTCAGTTTTGCCGTTCGAACAAGCAGTAGTTCCTACGAGCATCATTCCTGCAAGCAATAAAGCGCCGCAGCGTTTCATAAGGCTTCTTTTTTTCATTCTTCTTTCCTCTCTTTCATTCGCTAAAAAGTTGTGATAATTTATCTGAAGAAAAGCTTGCGATATCGGTTATAACCGGTACCACCTGCCTGACTCCTGCTGAAAGAATCCTGCCACTTAGTTCCATGACAGTGTAAGCTGCACAGTCTTTAAAGGTAAGCATATCCTCTCCGGAAACCATAGAGAAAGCCATGGAATCTGCTGTAAAGTACGGCTTTCCGGCAAACTGTGCAATGTAATTATGATGAGTGTGTCCGCAGAAAATCCCCAGAATATGGCTGTTTTTAACCACCTCGGTAAATGCGTCCGGGAACAGTGCAGGGGGAAGTCCATCCTGATTGTCTATCAAAGGATGATGAAGTGCAAGGAGAAAGCCTCTCTCTGACGGTTGTCTCAAAACTTCAGCCAGCCATTCTGTCTGGCTCTTTGTTATTTCACCGTTTATAGACCTTCCGGTATCCAAAGTAATAATCTTAAGTCCCTTTATATCGAATACAGAATCTGTTGATTCATCTGTTGATTCATCTGTTGATTCCTCTGTTATATACTGTTTAAATACAGTTCTGTAAGCCTCTCTTCTGTCATGATTGCCAGGAAGAAGGATAAATGGAATATCTCCAAGTTCAGATTTCAGAAGCTCCTGCAGAGCTGTGTAATCTTCTGTTTCTCCCTCATGGGTCAGATCACCTGTTATTAATACAAAATCCAGTCCTTCTGCTTTTTCTTTCTGAAGGCATTTCGTAACATTTTCCTGTGGATGCTGCTTTGCTGATATCAGCGCTTCAAATCCGTGAGCAGCATATTCCTTACGGTAATGCAGGTCAGACATATGTATGAATCTTAATTTTTCCATCTTAAGCCCTTTGACTATCGCATAAAATGCGATACCGCCACTAAATCACGTTGAAAGAATTCTTTGTGGCCCTTCTGTATTCATTATTTTCTTTCAACATTACTGACATGGTGCCCTTTTTAGTAATTTAGAGCCTTCTCAAAGGCTATGAAATGTTGTTGTTTTACTACCCAGGATAAACAATGAGAAGACCGCCTCACCAAGTGACCTATGTTTATTCGCATAGACTATCAGGTGCTCTTACCCAGCGAAAGCCTTGTTGGTATGATTATTTTCATGGTCTGCGTCCGTCTATTTAAAATTCTTTCTATAAGTAATTCGATTGCAGTCTGCCAGACAAAATCCGGATACATCTTTATTGAGGTATAGTCGGGATATTTAGGTTTTAAGGTTTCAATGTCGTTATAGATAACCACTCCTAAGTCCTCCGGAATACTTAGACCTGCTTCTTCCATTGCTGCAAGTGCTCCTTCTGCAATTGCATCATTTCCAAGCAGCAGGGCATCAGGAAGTTCCTGTGATTCCAGTACTTCTTTTACAAGACTGTAACCACTGTCATAGGATAAGGCACCTGTATGTATAAGTTCAGGAAAATAGCTGTCACATTCTTTCAGATAACGGGTCAATGCTTCTAACCTCTGATAACCGATTCTGACATGATCGCTTTCATATACTCCACCTATATATCCAATTCGTTTGTACTGCTTCTCTTTTATAAGAAAATCCACCATCTGCTGCATGCCCAGGCTGAAATCAATGACAATCTGGTCATGCTGATATCCTTCTTTGTCTGCATTAATAAATACGATGTGATAGGAAAGACTGTGTAAGAAATCAATTTCTGTGGTACTGAAAGCACCAAAGGCGATGATGCCGTCTACCTTTGAGGAGTCATGGCTGTTTAATCGTACAAAACGCACCTCCACCTCCTGGGTAATGGTCTGTGCCAGATACCCTAAAGAGGCTAAACGAAAGTTGGACCATCCTTCCTGAATAATCTTCCAGTCGGCTACCCCGATGGTTACACTTTTTCTGGTGTTTGCTTTTCTTTGCTTTGGCGGTACATAACCCATCTGATGGGCAATCTCCATTATTAAACGTCTGGTGTCCGGGCTTACAGCCATGGTATCATCCAGATTCAATACTCTTGATACGGTTGCCATTGACACTTTCGCTTTTTCAGCGATTTCTTTGATTGTTGCCATTTTAACCTCTTTCTTGTTGCTTAATATCTGTATGTATAAATCCTGGAATAAGTAATTTCATTATCAATAGAAAATCCTCTATATAAGTTAAAATATGTTATTTTACCTCTTCGCTAAAAAAACTATAACATACCATTATTTATTCTTCAATACGTCTTAGTAAAGTTTTACTAAAACTTTACTAATGATTTATATAAGTAATTTTAATAAAGAGTTTTTTACAAAGCGTAATTTTGATATACAGTGGTTTTGATGTGCAGTGGTTTTGATGTGCAGTGGTTTTGATGTGCAGTGGTTTTGATATACAGTGGTTTTGATGTCCAGTGGTTTTGATGTCCAGTGGTTTTGATGTCCAGTGATTCTGCGTGACAAAAATGCAACACAGTACACCTAAAGTGAACGGTCAGAAAAATGTATAAAAAAACTGCCCTTCTTATCAAGTATTATCCTGATAAAGAGTGACAGTTTTCTATTGTCTATATATTATTTAGTTTCTTCTTACACTTCCAAATTTACGAATGCTTTATAAAGTCACCCTCATCAAGTTCCTTAAAGGCACGATTCAATTCGTCCTTCGTGTTCATGACAACAGGTCCACCCCAGGCAATAGGCTCATTTAAGGGTTTCGCCGAAAGCAGAAGGAATCTGATTCCCTTATCTTTACTCTTAACATATACCCGCTTTCCATTGGCAAATAAAACTGCCTGCTTTTCCGTAATTACCTCCTTGCTGCCTGGCTCAAAACTGCCTTCGCCATTCAGTATATACAGAAATAGAGTAGAATCCTCTTCTGTTTCATAATACCACTCGCTGTTTGCCTGCACCTCCACATCCAGATAAGTTGCTTTTACATATTCTGCTTTAAAAGCTCCGGAAGTGGTTTTGTAATTACCGGCAATAATTCGGACAATACTATTCTCTTCCTTGATTAAGGGAATATCCTTATGCTTTATATCCCCGTATTTGGGCGGTACCATCTTATATTTGGCAGGCAGATTAAGCCATATCTGTGCACCCAGCATTCTACCTGAAGGTTTTGGCATTTCCTGATGTATTATTCCTGAACCTGCCGTCATCCATTGGCAATCTCCATTGTTAATGCTACCGATATTCCCCAGAGAATCCTGATGCTCGATCTCTCCTTCTATCAAATAGGTTATTGTTTCAATTCCTCTGTGAGGATGCCAGGGAAACCCCTTAACATAATCTTCCGGGTTATGAGAATCAAAAGCATCCATCATAAGGAAAGGATCATAATCTTTCGTATCATGGTAACCAATCACGCGAACCAGTTTAACGCCTGCGCCGTCAACCCCCGGTTCACCCTTTGTTATCTTCTTTATTTTTCTGATGTCATCCATCTTATTGCTGCTCCTTTCATTCTGTAAAAGCTCTATTACCTTAAATTAGCTGTTCTAGCAGCTCAGCCTAATTTTCTTAATACCTGTAAAAAGGTTTCAGTGGGCTGAGCACCTGATACTGCATATTTGTCATCTATCAGAAAATAAGGTACTCCCCGTACAGCGTAACGGGCTGCAGATTTTTGATCCTGCCTTACCTCTTCCGTATATCTATCACTAGCCAGCACTTCCAGTGCCTCTTCCTTTGAGAGACCAACCTCTGCTGCCAATCCTGATAAAATCTGATGATCGGAGATGTTTAAGGACTCTTCGAAATATGCCTTGAAGATACGTTCTGTAATCTCCTCCCCTTTTCCTTTAACTTTCGCGTATTGGGCCAGGCGATGTGCGTCAAAGGTATTGGCTGGTATAATATCTTCAAAATTATACTTAAGACCTACTTCTTTTGCCTGGCTGATAATCTGGCTGTTGGAAGCCTTGGCTTCCTCCAGGCTGATACCGTACTTCCCGGCAATCAGTTCATGCAGGCTCACATCGTATTTCTTTTTAGCAGCTGTATCAAGCTCAAAGCTTCGAAAATTAATCTCAACATCATCTTTTTTCTCATAATCCTCTAAAGCCAATTCAAGTCTTCTCTTTCCCAAATAACAAAATGGGCAGGCAAAATCTGACCATATTTCAATTTTCATATTAACTCCTTTCTGTGTGCCTTAGCGCACTTTACAAAACCGGATACTAAAAAAACAATTTTTCTCTTCAAATTAATCCTTTTTGTGCCATACAATACACTTTCAAGCTACCTTTGCTTTTGTCTGCAATTTATCGCTATTGTAAATTTATTATTTGATAAGCATGAAAGGATACTAAACTTTTATTTAAGAATCTTAACACTTAATCTTATTGATAATATATTGTTTTCATTTAGATAGTATACAATTCATTGGTCTGATTTTATACTTATTTTTACCTTCTGTCAACAGTACTATACTAGATACCTATATGTAATTGTAAAATACCTAAATACAATCATTTAGCTAACATGTTTGTAATCACACAGCTTATAAAAAATACCGATTCCCTATGCAGAAGTCGGACAAAATCTGTTCGATCAATGCATATAAAATCGGTTTGTTATTAGCTAGGCAGCTACATAAATCGCTTTAGGAGCTTGAACTTTTTCTCATCAAAAGGAGCATATCGTATGGGAATATCCATATTTGTTTTATTCTCAATAACTCCTTTCTTATGGGAGAAGGTTTCAAAACTGTATTTTCCGTGATATCCGCCCATACCGCTGTAGCCGATTCCGCCAAAAGGCATATGGTGATTGGCGATATGCAGAAGTACATCATTAACACAGCCACCTCCATAGGAAATTTCCGTTATGAGTCTGTCAGCCGTCTTTTTATTCTCAGTAAATATATAACATGCTAAGGGCTTTGGTCGGTCTTTTATTATTTTGATAATGTTATCCAGCCTGCTATAACCTATGACCGGCAGTATGGGACCAAAGATTTCCTCTTCCATGATCTCATGGTCGAAATCTGCTTCCGGTAATATCGTCGGTGCAATTTTCTTATTTTCAGCATTTCTGCCGCCTCCGATTACTACCTTTTCACTATCAATAAGCTTGCATAAACGTTCATAATGATGTGTACTGATTATATTTGGATAGCCGTCCTTATTTTCTGCCTCTTTATAACGCTTCTCAATTTCCTCCTGTAAGTACAGCAGAAACGTCTCTTTTACCCGCTCATCCACCGCTATATAATCGATAGTTATACAGGTCTGACCTGCATTTAAGAACTTTCCCCAGGCAATGCGCTTGGCAGCTAATCTTAAGTTAGCTGTTTCATCAATTATACAGGGACTTTTACCGCCAAGCTCTAAGGATACAGGCGTAAGGTTCTCACTGGCTGCTTTCATGATAACTTTGCCGATAGCAGGACTTCCGGTAAAGAAAATATAATCATATTTCTGATATACTACTTCATCGTAATCAATTCTGGGGTCCGCACAATAGATGTATTTAGACGGATAGGTTTCGTTTAGTAGCTTTCTGATAACCTTTGCCGTGTGGATACTGCTTTTGGAGCATTTAACCACAGCACAGTTACCTGCTGCCATTGCACCGACTAAAGGCGCCAGTGACAGATTAAAAGGATAATTCCAGGGTGCAAGGATCAAGGTTACACCGTATGGCTCTGAGTAGATATAATTCTTTGCCGGAAAAGTAGCAAGAGTACCTCTTACGCTTTGCGGGCGGCTCCATTTATCCAGATTTTTCAATGCTTCCTTAATCTCAGTGTATACTATACTGATTTCAGCCATATAGGATTCTGCTCTGGATTTACCCAGATCTTTGTATATCGCTTCCAGTATTTCCTCTTCTTTTTGATGAATAGCCAAAAGCAGCCTCTTTAACATGGCTTTTCGAAATGGTATGCTCTTTGTCTTATTGGTGTGAAAGAATGACTTCTGTTCCTCAACGATTTTACTAATCTCCATATTTCCCTCGTTTCTGTGCTGCTCTGCATCTATTGGTTCTGTGAATACAGCCTCTGCACAAACTGCTGAATGACTTAGCTTTCTATATTTATCTGCATTATAATGTTATCCCTGGAAAATATCAACCAAAACTTATTGCAGTGCTTAACTGCCAATTCACTTACGGTAATATCGCGGAACCGTTCATATCAACTACCGCATCATGATAAGCATGATTCCGTAAAGAGCTCATGGAAACAAATAAAAAAGGCTGGCAGCGCATTTCAAGCTTATAAAAGGTGTTGTCCATACTCTTCTTTTACAAATCGTTCAAGAGCCTCCAGGCTTCTGATGACTTTCTCTGTATCAATGCAATATGCCATTCTGAAATAACCTGACACACCGAAGTTATCACTTGGCACCAGAATCAAGTTATATTTTCTGGCTTTTAAACAAAAGGCAGCAGCATCTTCCTCCAGAGCCTTCGGGAAGATATAGAAGGTACCGCCTGGTTTTACGACCTGAAATCCAAGTTTTACTAGGGTATTATATAATAGTTCTCCATTGGTTTCGTACACGGATAGGTCACTGGTCAATTCCAAAATTTCCGCAACCGCCAGCTGTATACTGGAGGCTGGGCAGTTATGTCCGATTCCCCTGCTGATCTGCCCGCAGATTACCGCAATGATATCCGCATCCGCAGCTTTCGGATTAACCGCAATATACCCGATACGCTCTCCTGGAAGGCTTAAACTCTTGGAAAAAGAGTAACAGGAGAGACAATTATCATAATATTTACTTATGTATACACTATCTTCCCCGCCAAATACTATCTCTCTGTAAGGCTCATCGCTTATCAGAAAAATATCATGTCCGTATTCCTCCTGCTTATCCTTTAATATACTACAAAGCTTATTGATAGTGTCCTTTGAATATACGATACCGGAGGGATTGTTAGGTGTATTAATAAGAACAGCCTGAACATTGGGATTCAGAATATCCAGAAATGCTTCAAAATTAATCTGAAAGGTATTTGTATCTGCGGGTACTACCTTAAGGACTGCACCGGTCTGCTCTACATATTGGTGATATTCCGGAAAGTAATACACAAGGCGCATAAGGAAGCAACTACCAGATACCAACTATAACAAGATTTACAGCCAATAGACGATTTAATGTATAATAATTCCATTATCGAGAATACGAAATTAAAATTTTCAAAAAGTATTGACCCTGACATCGTGTCATAGTGTAATATAAAATAAGACGGACAGGAGGTGAAGTTTAGATATGAAAACAATTAAACAGGTCTCGGATTTAACGGGTATCAGTGTTCGTATGCTGCACTACTACGATAAAATCGGCTTACTAAAACCTAGCACGATAACAGAAGCGGGCTATAGGCTATACGACGATGAATCCCTTGAAACTTTGCAGCAAATCCTTTTTTTCAAAGAGCTGGACATTCCTTTGAAAAACATGAAAGAAATATTGGAAAGTCCGCAGTACAACAAGGTACAGGCGCTCAATGAGCAAAAAGAGCTGCTTTTGCTGAAACGAGACCGATTGAACGATCTAATTGCACTTATTGAGAGAAAATTGAAAGGCGGTAACGCAATGAGTTTTAAAGAATTTGATATGAGTGAATATTTTAATGTACTGGAAACATTTAAGCGAGAACACGCGGATGAGGTTGTCAAATATTACGGCAGCGAGGATGAATTCGATAAGAACCTTGAAAACATGAAATCCAAGGAGCTTGAAATTGCAAAAATGGCAATCAAGGAGTTTGGCAGTATCGAAAAATACACCGAAGCTATGAAAAACAACCTCAATCATCTGCCGTCAATTATGGAAGGGTATCAGACAATTAAAGAAAATGCGGATGTTTATTTGGCTCAAATAAATCAATTAACCCAATGTATAGCATCTGATTTAGGTAAAAATCCTTCTTCGGCAGATATTCAGGAGGTCGTAAAGGAGATGGATGATATGGTCAAGGAACATCATAAAACTCTCAAGATGGATATGGGAAAAAACTACTGGGGCCTTATGGCAGACCTTTATTTAACAAATCCTGCATACACAAAAATCAATGATAAGAAGTACGGTAAGGGCGCATCAAAATTCATAGGGGAAGCTCTCAAATATTACAGTGAAAATAACAAATAGAGCAGACAGAAGTTATAGAATTCGTCTTGCATTTTAGATGGTGGCCAACATTAAAATGTAGTTATGACTGCCACTAAAATGGTGGTTTGTTAAATGCGCGCTTTTAAAGGCCTTCCAATGGCAGTTATGCGATTGGGAGGCCTTTTTATGCGCGTAAGCATTCGGCATGGGGGCTAAATAAAAGCTTTGCTTGGATCTCCTTCTGGCACAGCAGTTCATTATCCGGCTGTACAGGTTCTCCTGCTATGGTATCAAGAGCCGCCATTGCCAGTTTGCCGGACTTTAGTCCTTCAATCAGTGCTTTCCCTTTTATTAGTTCCCCTCTTGAGGTATTGACAAGAAATGAACCATTTCTCATACTATCAATAAATTCTTCCTTTACCAGTTCATAAGTATCTTCCTTTAAGGGCAGATGTACACTTATCATGTTACAGGTCTTTAACAAGTCTGAAAACTCCAGATATGTCACCTGATAACGCTTCTCTGCTTCGATGTCTCTGCCGGATTTTGAAGTATAGAATACTTCCGCATGAAATACTTTCAGAATCTCAGCCACACATTTACCGATATCTCCAAAACCTACCAGCCCCACCTTGCAGTCTGATAGTTCCAGAAGATTCCCGGCCTTCATATACCCTTCTTTTTTCTCAAGCTGCTTACCCCTTCGTACGGCTTCGTCACTGTTCTTCACATCCCGAAGCATTCCAAGCATTAATAGCAGAGTTTGTTCAGCAACTGCCAGTGCATTCATTCCCTTGCAATTACAGACATAAATCTGCTGCTTACTGGCAGCCTCCAGATCAAAATACTGATAACCAACACCTTCCGAATGAAGCATTTTAAGCTTCGGCATTCTGCATAGGAGGTCCCCGCTTATTCTTGCCATGGCATCGGCAATGATGATATCCGCGTCCCCTGCTTCCATCAGATACTCTTCCTCCGGTAACCCCACCGGTAAATCCACCAGTTCAAACTCAGGAAGCTGATGTTCCTTCTCCGAAAAGCGTTCCAGATTGCCTTTTTTACCTATATGTAATAGTTTCATACCAGATCTCCTTTACTGATTACTTCATTTTTCTATTCTCCGGTTATACCAATTATATTTACGTATTTGACACAGGTAAAGCGACACTTTATAATATATCTATTATTTTTTTTCACAATATCTTGTTACATTCATTCACATAAACTTATTCACAAATAGGCAGGAAACTATTATAAACAACCAAAATAGAAATACAGAGGAACGTTATGGACACAAAAAAAGTTGAGATTCTACTAAATGCCCTGGAAACCGGCAGCTTATTAAAGACCAGTGAACAATACGGCTATACTCCTTCCGGTTTGGTTCACATGATGAATGCCATTGAGAAAGAAATGGATGTGAAACTATTAGAGAGGGGTCATTATGGCATCCGCCCGACAGCAGAATTCATTAGAGTGAAACCTTACTTTCAGGAAATGGTTCAACTGGGCCTCCCTCTTACCGGCAGATCGGGTTGGCTACCAATAAGAACAGCCAGGAGCAGCCTTACATAAAGAAATTAATTAATTTTATAAAAAATAATCCTCATTTGACACCGGTTTGAGCAAGAATGCTCGGATTATACTCCGAGCATTCGTCTGTACTAATATTTTGATTAAGCGCCAACTATCTTATATATCTCACCCTGTTTAAGATTGATATTGATACACTTTTCTTCCCAGGATACGTTTCCGGTAAACTCAGTCTTGGCTTTTAGAAGTGCTTCTTTTAGACTTCCCTCTTCCCAGCTTATTGAGATCTCAAGCCCTCCTCTTGCACACAAACCAGTTACTTCACCTGTTCCCCATTCTAACGGCAATGCCGGTAATAACTCAATATCACCTTCATGACTCTGAACAAGCATTTCAGTAATTCCGGCAGTAATCCCGAAATTGCTGTCTATCTGGAACGGCGGGTGCGCTCCAAGTAGATTTAAGTATACACCACCTCCGGCTGTATGACTCTTATCATGGATATCTACAAAACGAATGGCATTATCAAGGACTTTCTTGGTATGCTCCCCGTCTCTTAGCCTTGCCCAAACGCATATCTTCCAGGCAATACCCCAGCCTGTGGCTTCATCTCCCCTTAAATTCATGGTATTTATAACAGCAGGAATTAACTCCTTTGTCTCCTGATGATTAATACTATTAGCAGGATAGAAACCGTATAAAAGAGAAAGATGCCTGTGAAGAGACTCTGCTTCTTCATATTCTTTATCCCATTCAAGAAGCTGTCCCTTGCTTCCCACCTTGTATTCCGGAAGTTTGCCAAGCATAGAGAGACAGCGGTTTTTCAGTTCTTCTTTTTCAATAAAAATATCGGTTACAACAGCACACATTCCAAGAACATCCTTATACATGCCAATGTCCATTGCACTATCGGCACATACAGCTATCTTCTCCCCATTTTCAATATAAGTATTTTCAGGTGATGTAGTAGGATACAGAAGGATTCTGCCATCACGTTCAACAGCGTAATCCAGAAGAAACTCGGCAGCACCGTAAATAATCTCTCTATACTCTCTTAAAAATTCTCTGTCTTTTGTATATTCATAGTGCTCCCAGATATGTCTTGTAAGCCAGCTTCCGCCATGGGGCCAAAAAGCATAGCAGACACAATCGGTATCTAAGGAAAGCTTACCGACTGCTTCTGTCTGTCCCCAAAGATCCGAATTATGATGCGCACACCATCCTCGGCTGTTGTAATTCTTTTTTGCTGTCCTTGCTCCATTTTTAGCTAACCCTTTTATATAGACGAGCAATGGCTCGTGGCATTCGCTTAAGTTTGTATTCTCCGCAGACCAATAATTCATCTCTGCATTAATATTAAGAGTGTAATTAGAGCTCCAGGGAGCTCTAAGATGTTCGTTCCAGATACCCTGAAGATTGGCTGGCTGGGAGCCGGTTCTTGAACTGGATATCAACAGATATCTTCCATACTGAAATATCAAAGATATAAGACCATAATCATCTTTATCCCATTCATAAGCCTTAAGCCTTTCATCAAGAGGAAGATGTTCTTTGTTATCTCCCGCTATTTTAAGGCTGACGCGATTATATAAACTGTGATAATCTTTCACATGTGTTTCATAAAGCACTAACATATCTAAAGATGCAAGCTTCTCAAATCTTGATAGAAGCAGTTGTCTGCAATCAATTCTGCTGTCCTTTGGTACAGTCCCCATACCGTCGTAATTAGTGGCAGTATTTATGATAAATGTCACGGAATCTGCCTTTTGTATTATTATCCTGCCTTCTTCGTATCGGCATTCTCCTCCTGAAACAATAGGCAGCACGCCTGTACCAAAAGACAGACCAGTCTGTCCCTCAAGCTCATATAACAAGGGTTCAGGGGTTCCATGGTAACTGGGGGCCGCATATACAGGAGCCTTTCCTTCTAACAGCAGTAACTCTCCCTTTTCTAGCTGTGCTGTACTTATATTGCAGGGATGAAGACTTTCCAGATAAGCCTCCAGAGATACCTGTCCCTTTCTATCTCCTCTGATATGTAAAACCATAAGATTATCCGGATAGGAGCAAAAAGCAGTTCTTTCATATTCTGTTCCATCTGCTGTATAGGAAGTAGTTGCTACTGCATTCTCTATATCCAGTTCTCTTCTGTAATTTTCAGCCTTTTCATCATGCTGCATAGTTAGTATGAAATTTCCCACGGGCTGATAACTTTCCGTCCAGGTTGACAACATATGCTTCCACAATAATTCCTGGGCTTTATTCTTCTCATTCTTATCAATAGCATCTCTTACCTGGTCCAGATAAGGATATGCCTTCTCATCAGATTTATCTATTGGGTATCCCGACCATAAGGTATCATCATTTAAAGAAATCCTCTCTTTCTTGATACCTCCGTATACCATTCCACCAAGCCTTCCATTGCCGATTGGCAGGGCTTCTTCAAACACTGTTGCTGGCTGTTTATACCATAATTTCATTTATTATGCCACCTTCCTTTGTTTTATCAGGTCATTTCCATAACCGGCACCCATGTTATCCATTCTATTCTGTATGGATATTCATTACAACACGAATTATTAGTTATGAAATACCATAAAAATTAAGTGTCCGATAATAATTAATATTATGGTAAAAATATTGTTGATTCGACAGATAAAATATGTTATAACATACATAATATCATAACGTATGTTATAACATATTTTATCAATAATTACAACACCTGTGGGAGGTTAACATGAATGAAATAAAACAGATCATTGCAGAAAGAATGAAATCTATACGGCAAAGTAAGAATTTAAGTCTGGATCAGGCAGCCGAAATAACAGAAACCAGCAAGGCCATGCTCAGCCAGATTGAGCGGGGACAGTCCATACCTACTATCACTACCTTATGGAAAATCTCCACCGGTTATAAAGTTCCTATAACCTATTTTATGGAGGAAGAGAAAAACAATTATACCTTAACAGATTTTATGGGTTCCGAACCTGTATTTGCGGATAATCGCAAAATGCGCCTCCATCAGCTTTTTCCCTACAATCCTGCTCAAAATATCGAGATGCTTTATATTGAATTCGAACCAGATTGTATTCATCATTCGGAAAAGCATATGAATGGTGTGGAGGAATATGTATTTGTATTATCTGGCAGCCTTTTGCTCTCCTTAGGCCAGGAAACTGTTCCAGTCTATGAGAAGCAGGCATTTCGGTTCCGTGCTGACGTCGCTCACAGCTATAGTAATACTTCTGAAAAACTGTGTACGATTATTAATATTATTTATTATCCGCCAGCTATTTCCGTTGCAAAACATGAACTAAAGTAGGAGGTATCAATGAAAAAAGCACTATTACTTGGTATTGCAAGCTCTTTCTTCTTCGCTTTTACCTTTATCCTTAACAGAAGTATGAACCTGTCCGGCGGCAATTGGATCTGGAGCGCCAGCTTGCGCTACCTGTTTGCCTTTCCAATAATTGCTCTGGTTATTCGTCAAAAATACGGCTTTCAGAATATACATAAAGAAATACGTAATCACAAGAAACAATGGCTATTATGGAGCATTATAGGTTTCGGGCTCTTTTATACCCCTCTTACCTTTGCCGGTGATAACGGTGAGTCCTGGCTCATTGCTGCTTCCTGGCAAATAACTATTGTCATGGGAATCATAATCGCTCCCCTTTTTGGCAAAAGAATCCCTTATAAGAATCTGATTGCTGCCGGAATAATACTGGCAGGTGTTTTCTTATTGCAGCTCCAGAATGCTGCTGGCGCTTCTACGAGTAATCTTGCCTTAACTTTACTTCCTATTCTGGTGGCTGCCACTGCATATCCTCTGGGTAATCGCAAGATGATGGAGCTGTGCAAAGCTAGAATCTCAACCATAGAACGGGTATACGGCATGATTCTGTGCAGCCTCCCTTTCTGGTGCTTACTGTCTCTAATAGGAGCCTTAGACGTCGGACTTCCGACAAAAAATCAACTACTACAGAGCTTTTTAGTGGCTCTATTTTCCGGAATCCTTGCAACCATTCTATTCTTTAAAGCCACGGATAGTGTTAAATATAATCAGAAACAGCTTGCTGTAGTTGAATCTACACAGTCCGGTGAAGTTCTTTTCACCCTTTTTGGTGGAATACTCCTGTTAGGAGACCCCGCTCCTAACCTTATAGGCTTTGCAGGAATTCTGTTAATTATTATTGGAATGATTCTGAATAGCCTTATTTCTTCTTAATAAATTTCGACAAATAAAAAGAGCGGCTAAGCCGCTCTTTTTATTATTTTCTTAAACCTAAACGTTCGATTAATTTACGATAGCCTTCGATATCTGTCTTCTTTAAGTATGCAAGAAGACCCCTTCTCTGACCAACCATTTTCAGAAGACCTCTTCTTGAATGATGATCTTTCTGGTTCACTTTTAAATGCTCTGTTAACTCACTGATTCTTGCTGTTAAAAGTGCGATCTGAACTTCAGGTGAACCTGTATCCTCAGGTGTTCTACCGTAAGCTGTAATAATTTCCTGTTTCTTATCTTTGTTAATCATGGATAAATCCTCCTTCATATTTTTCAACGCCTGGCACTAAGATATAGGTCGGAGTGTCCCAAATCCTGGTACCGGTTTTAAACGTACGCATATCATTATAACATAGTCTGTACCATTTGTAAATCAATTTGTTGATTTTCACCCATCGTACATGGAAACTCTTTTCCTAAATGAGTTACCTTGGAGTTTTTAGAGCAACTCTAACAATACCTTGTCAACGCTAAAATAGAACGCTTCTCCTCCTGCTGCTTCCACAAGACCAGCCTGCTCAAAAATTTTCATAACAGAGGGCTGAACAGATGAAAACAATACCGACTTCCCATTTTCTTTCGCCTCTTTACAAAAATCCATTATAATACCCACGGATGTAATATCAGCCATTGGCACACCTCTTAATGAAAGTATAACAACTTCCCGGTCATTTAAACCTTCCAGCTTCTTCTTAATGGAATCAGCTGTCATAAAGAACATAGGACCGGTGATGTACACCACACACCAGCTTTTAACGTTGGTTCCCTCTTTACCGATTCTAAGGGGATCAACTTCCTCTACGGCTATCTGAATCGCTGCACTTCTTACAACAAACAGAAATAGACCTAATAAAACACCAATGAGGATTGCTGTAGTCAGATCCAGCGCAACTGTTGCTACCATGGTAATAAGGTATTTTAGAATTGGTCCTTTCATTTTATGTTTAAACATATATTTAATTGCAGACCATTCATTCATCCTAAAGGCTGTAACAATCAGAACTCCTGCCAAAGCTGCCAGTGGAATTTTAGACATTACCGGGCTTAATACAAACATGGCTATAAGCAGACCAATCGCATGGATGATACCGGTAAGTCTTGTCTGAGCACCTGATTTTATCGCAACGCTTGTCCTGGCAATCGCTGCTGTTGCAGGTATCCCTCCGAAAAAGGGAAGAATTATATTACCGATACCCTGTGCAATAAGCTCCTGGTCACTGTTCAGGGATTTACCAGCCATTCTGCCGGCTGATGCGCCGCAAAGAAGACTTTCAATCATACATAACATAGCTATACTGACCGCCGGTGAAAATACCCCTTCAATATGCTCCCAGGTTATTCCTGCAAAATATAATCTTTCGGCAGGTAAAAGGGTCTGAGGTATCTCTCCTACTGTTTTAACATCCAGGTTCAGGAGAAGACTTCCGCCAGTTGCAAGAATAATGCCTAAGAGAGAACCTGGAACAATGTTATTCCACTTCTTTGGGTAAAAGACCATTAAGAGGATTACCAAAAGTCCTACACATAAAGTCGCAGCATCAGGTGTAAATCCAAGTTTGGTATAACTAAAAACTTTACCAAGAGCCGTTGATCCCTGAGAATGTATACCAAAGAAATTATCAATCTGTCCCATAGCAATAATGATAGCGATTCCCGAGGTAAATCCGGTTATAACCGGAGCAGGAATAAACGAAGTAATTCTTCCTAAGTGTAATATTCCTGCAATTAGTAAAAGAATACCTGCAATTAAAGTTGCTACGAATACACCCTGCATTTTATATTCAGCTATTATTGACATTAATATTGCTGCCATTGCTCCGGTAGGTCCGGATATCTGATAAAACCCACCTGAAAAAAAGCTAATGATCAAACCTGCCACAATAGCTGTAATCAGTCCTGATGCTGCATCGGCACCACTGGAGACACCAAAAGCTAGCGCAAGAGGTAATGCCACTGCTGTTACTGTAAGTCCAGCCATAAGGTCTTTACTGAACTTTGAAAAATTGTAGCCTTCAAACTCATGTTTTAAATCTGTAAATAATGGTAGCTGCATATGTTTATTCTTCCTTTATGTAAGTTTCAAATGTAGAATAGTATATCACAACCATATTAAATTTCCAGAGGTAAACTATAAATTTTTTATAGGTTTTTTATTGATTTTATGTTTATTTAATAATTATGAGTTATCCAAAGAGATTTTCAAGTTCTTCCTCTTGTAATATTGTAACCATATCTCCCTTTATATCTATAAGCCCCTCTTGCTTCATCTTCATGAATTCTCTTGACAAGGAAGGTCTGGTAACACCTAAAAAGTCTGCCATTTCTTCTCTGTTCATGGACAATCTTATTTTGTTGTCCCCATTGTTTTGCTTCATTAGAAAAGCAGCTATTTTATGGCGCAAGGTTTCCCCTGAGAGAAACTGAAGCTTCTGATTAAGAAAATATGCCTTCTGAGCAAGTATAGTCAGCATATTATGGGTAAGATTGGTATGAAAACCATTATGGCTGCTGCCATTCTTATAGAGAAAGGTTTTCGGCATCCATAATACTTTTGCTGGTGTTGCTGCCAGAGAATAGTAATCATATTCCTGTTTGTCCAAAAATGCATAAACCTCACCAAATAAATCTCCCGGTTCACTAAATGCGGCTACCAAACTCCTTCTGCCGGAGGGTGAATCCTGACATACGGACACTTCTCCTTCTAACAACAGATGAATATATTCCGGTTTATCTTTCTGATAAAATATATAATCATTTTTCTGGTAACTGCATATTTTTGCTTTACAGCTTACCAAAAGTTCGTTTAATTCATTTTCATCAATTCCTGCAAACAATCTGCAGTGTTTAACCGCTTCGTGCATCGTTCTTCTTTACCGGTCAGCTACCTGAACAAATTTCCGGTTTCCTTTCTGAAATACTCTATTTATGATACTTTATTCCGTAGTTATCTTATGCAATTCAACATATAATATTATATTACAGTAATCTATTGACAGCAAGTATATCTTAACGGTATAATATATTGCATACAATATAATTGATTTAAACCAATGCGAAAGGATGATTAAATTATGGAATTTTATGATTTTAATGTAACAGACAAGAAAGGCAACACTATTAACTTAGACCAATATAAAGGAAAAGTATTACTGGTAGTTAATACTGCTACCCAGTGCGGGTTGACACCTCAATATACAGCCCTTGAAGCTGTCTATGAAAAATATCATAATGATGGTTTTGAAATTTTGGATTTTCCCAGTAATCAGTTTAAAGAACAGGCTCCTGGCACAGATGAGGAAATCGATTCCTTTTGCCAGTTGAATTTTGGAACAACTTTCCCACGTTTCTCTAAGATTGACGTAAACGGTGATAATACTCACCCTCTGTATTCCTGGCTAAAGAATGAGGCTCCAACAGATAAAGGTAACGATACCTCTAAAGCTTTTGAAGAAAGAGTAAGCAAGTATACACCTGACTTAAAAGCTGCAGATATTAGATGGAATTTTGGAAAATTCCTTATTGATAAAGAGGGTATGGTATTCAATCGTTATTCACCTGCTGTTTCTCCGGAAGAAATTGAAGCGGATATTAAACAGTTGCTTAGTGAGTAACAGAGTTAGCAATCTAATCCTATATACATTGTAAAATGCTTGGGGTTACTGCTTAAATGAAAATCTTAAAATGGTAAGCATCATGCAAATAACACACGTTCCTAACACAAGTCTACTTGCGGTACTGCCACAAATCAGGGTGTAAATTCACACTAACACGCATCATACCGTAAGCTCTCTTGCGATACTTCTCAATTAATAATTGCAAAAATGCCCTTTATTGTAAGAGGCAATTAATATTTCAAACTCGCTCCTATTGCATGCCACATCTCCTTGCAGATGTGGCATTGCACAAAACAGGGTGACTCATATATCCCAGGCTTGTCTGGGGTACTGCTTTAATAAACATTCTAATAAAGTAAGCATTTTTATTCTATTTTTACTTCATGTTCAAGTCATAATAAGTATTTAATTAATACCATTTCTTCCATTCTTTAAATATAGCAAGAATTACATACAATTCTGGCAAAATAAGTTGATTTTGAGTTTTTCCTTTTTCTGGTGTAAAAAGGCTGGATTATAAGGCATTTTTACACCTGATAGCGATCATGCAGCAAAATTAAGCTTATATATTTTATCTATCTGGATTATATTTTCCAAAATAATGTTGAAAATACTGTAATATTTCGAAATGAAACAGAAATTTACAGATAATTCTCCGATAACGTCATGTTATCTTATCTCTTATTCCTGTAACATTAACTTATAAAATTTCTTAAGAAATATTAATAAAACAATTATTCCTAGAGACAATCAACAACTTTGATTATTAAACCATGTTAGTAATCGGTAGTTTCAAAACAGGAATCTGCCGGTTCATTATACTTTAGCTTATAGTATTCTCCTACAATGCTATGGGTCGAGGAGTCTTTCATTAGCTCACTCAATGAATAAGCCTGCTGATAATATAATCGGCAGGTTTCTTCATGCAACTCTGTCTGGTTCTCCATGTCTATCCTCTCCAAAGTGAAGGATTTATTTGTTATAAACCTAGATAGAAAATTTCCTTTTGCACATTTTAATGCCAGTTTTATTGCTTTGTCGCATATTTTGATTGCCTCATCTAACTGATCGTCTTCTTCCAGATACATGGATAAATTCTGTAAAATCAAAAGATACTGAACAGAATGATATTTCAAATCAATTTTACTATTTTCATAACTTTGTGAAACCGACAACAATATGTCGATTGCCTGCTTCTTCTGACCGGTATCAAATGTAAGGATTGCAATCTGATTTATTATAAATGCTTCTTGCCTGGAAAGTATACAACTGTATACGGATTTATCTTTATAATTCGTTAGAGTATATCCTAGCGCTTTCTCCATTTTTTTAAGAGCTGTCTTGGCACCTATCTTCTTCGCCTGATAATGAAGAATCGCTTCCAAGTAAGAAAGATATTGTTTATTTTCATTGGTATTTTCCGGCAGCAACTTCTTAAGTCTCATATAAGAGGTCCATGCATTTTCAACCTGATGACCGAACAGCAGTCTGTCAATATCCCTTTTCGTCTCCAGGATGTCATAGGTTTCAGCATCAATGGTACTGTTATAAATATCCTTTGCAATACCAAGCCGATCTGCAATCGCTTCATAATTCTTATTCCTTGGTGCCCTCTTGCCGGATTCTATTCTTGATAATGATTCTGCTGCACATATGTCACTGCTTAAATTCTCCTGGCTGATTTTAACCTTTACTCGGTTTGCTTTTATTAACTCTCCCATGAGATAGATATCATTTTGAATATTCTTAACAATAATTGCAGTATCGGACAGGAATAACAATTTTATATCGTATTCCTCATATACCTTTAATAATGATGCTAACTGCCAGCGTATTTTCTTTTCCTTTACTTCCTTACCGTTCTTATTCAGAATTTCTACGTATAATAGAAGTAAGTCCGCCAAGCCAACGATTACGCCATTTGAAGTTAAGATATCAATTGCTTTTTCGCATAAATCCTCTGCCGAAAGATAATTTCCTCTCTTGAGGTAGAACTTTACCAGAAGATATGCAGCTTTAGGATACACTTTAACCTTTTCTTCTTCGTCAGTATAACCATTGTCTATATATTCAATCAGCTCCTTTAATCGGACAATAACATCGTAGGTCTTGTTCTTTTTGGCATAGGACATGGAAATCAGCAAAAATAAATCAATTTCTTCAAGACTTAACAGTTGTCCTCTCAACTCCCCGTATTTCCAATTTGGCAGGGTACATTTTAGCGCTGACAAAAACTTCTCCAGAGCCTGATCAATGTCATTTCTATGCTCGTAGTCCAGTATCCCGTTTACTTTTAACACAAACTGCTCATGCTGATTTCCTTTGCATTCCTTCTTATCCTGATATTCCAAAAGTAATGCTTCGGCACGGACATAGTCTTTATAAAACAACGCTTTCTCAATTTCCTTTCTCTGCTCGTAAAGAAAATAGTCTTTTTCTGCTAATAACACCTCAAATTTGTCCGGAGATTTCCCCAATCTCTGAAACAGTGCATCCAACAGAAATTTATCAGGTATTCTCTCTCCCAATTCTATTCTGGATAATGTCGCAATGGAGCATAAACCTTTGCTCAGCCTGCCTTGCGAGATATTGTTTCTCGTACGTAATATATGTATAAACCGCCCAATGCTGTTCTGCTTCAAACTCACACTTCCTTTTTTCCATTAGCATAAAACTACAATACTAATAATAGCAGAATTAGTCAACGGAATATTGGATATTTTATAATTATCTGTAACTTTATACAGAAATTTGTACAAATCAGAGTATCTGTCTATTGCTATTCCCTGAAAACGGTAGGTATAATCATGGTGTAACATTATTAAAAATGTGGGAGGATTATTTCATGTTTCAATTTAATTATGACAGCGGTGCCATTTTCCTAAGTACCTGGGGAGTATGGCTGCTGGTTTTGTACTTCTGTTTGCCTTAAATGAGGTCACCAGAAGTTTTAAGTATGTTGGTTTATTCACTTTTACCGTTCTGCCTGCTTTCCATACTGTGGTTCAGAGTATTAAAGGATACGACCTACACTGATTGGTTCCATCTTGCTAAAGTATATTCTGCAACAGCAGGCTGCCTTGGTTTCTGGCTTATCAGATATTCAAAAGGTAACAATAAAAAAACTGGCAAAGAATGGCGTCTTGCTGATAAGAAATGGGCTTTTCAATATAAACGCTATACCAAAAAGGCAAATGTAATGGTTCTTTAACCTTACTTTTGCCTTTTATTATATGAGTATTTATTTAATGGAATTTGAAACATCAGTACCGTCAAAAATTAACTTCCTATTAACTCGCTATTATTATTTTAGTAACTGTATACCCTATACCTGAACTCCCATATATGCTTTATAATTCCTGCCTACGATATCTTTGGCATACTGAGCGGGTACTGGTTTACTAATTAGATAGCCCTGTATATTGTCACATTTGCATTGCATCAGATATGCCAATTGCTTACCGGTTTCCACACCTTCAGCTATAACCTCAATATTTAATTTATGTACCAAGGATACGATGGACTCCGTTATTTCCTTTTCTATGCATTCCTTGTCCAGATCCTTAATAAAGCTTTGGTCAATTTTTAAGGTATCAATGGGGAGTTTTTTCAGGTAACTTAAAGAGGAATATCCTGTACCGAAATCATCCAGGGATATCTTAACACCCATTTTCCTAAGTTCTTCAAACATTTCTATCGTTGTTTCAAAAGAACTGATCAAGGTAGTTTCTGTAACTTCCAATTCCAAAAGTTCTGCTCTTAATCCGGTTTCAAGCAGTATTCTTTTTACAAACTCTACAAAATCCAGCTGCCTCAATTGTACCGCTGAGATATTAACAGAAATGAGGATATTCTCTCCCTCACTATTAATCTTCTGAGCTTCTTTACAGGCTTCTGCCAGAATCCACTGACCTAAGGGAACTATTAGCCCTGCACTTTCTGCAACCGGTATAAATTCCATCGGTGAGATTGTTCCTAGCTCTTCATCCGTCCAACGTATCAAAGCTTCAAATGCTCTTATCCGACCAGTCTGCAAACTTACCTGTGGCTGATAATGAAGGGTGAATTTATTATCCTTTAATGCTGAGCGCAGATGACTCTCAACAGTTATCCTGTGGAGCATATCCGTTCTCATATAATCCTGAAACATCTGTATGGTATTCTTACCAATGTTTTTAGACCGATACATGGCAGTATCCGCATTTTTAAGCAGTTGTTCTCCATTGGTCTCATTACCGCGATACATGGCTATTCCCATACTGGGACTGATATTAAAGCGATATCCGTTGAATAAAAAAGGTTCCAGTATTTTATCTTTTATACGCTGGCAGAAATCAAATACTTCTGCCTCACTGTTAATATCAGTAATCATCAGGGCAAATTCATCACCACCAAGCCTTGTTAAGATATCCTGCTTCCTGATGTAATCCTTTAACCGATATGCAAGAGATTGCAACAGATTATCTCCCGTATTATGCCCAAATGTATCATTTACATCCTTAAAATTATCCAAGTCAATAAAAATTACTGCAAGCATTTTATCCTTCTGCATAGCCTCAGCCAGGGCTTTTTCAAGTTCCTGCAAAAAAAGGCTTCTGTTGGGAAGGTCCGTTAATATATCGTGATAGGCTAAATGCTCCAGTTCCAGCTGCTGCTCTTTCAATTTCGTCAGATCCTGAAAAGAACCTGCCATCAAATAAGGTTCTCCATTACAGTCAACAAGTATTTTACCGGTTGATCTTACCCATTTATAAGTACCATCCTTGCACTGAATCCGGTAGTCTGACTCAAATTTATCTATTATCCCTTTGTAATGTTCTTCAGAAACCTTAACTATCCGGTCTTTATCTTCAGGATGAATCAAATCCAGAAGATCCCTAATACTTTTGATATCTTTGGATGTATATCCTAATGCTCCTAAAAATCTGTGTGATATAATATATTCATCCTTTGCTATATCAAGGTGCCATACACCTTCTGCAGAAGCTTCAAGTACCAGGCTGTTGATTGCTTCACTCTTCTTAAGTTTCTCCATGCTCTCAATCAGCTGGTCGTAATTGTTCTTTAATTCTTCCTCCTGGGCTGTCACTTCTTCATAGAGGGCTGTAATCTCCTCGT
Source organism: Anaerocolumna sp. (assembly GCA_029256725.1). Taxonomy (GTDB): domain Bacteria; phylum Bacillota; class Clostridia; order Lachnospirales; family Lachnospiraceae; genus Anaerocolumna. The sequence continues at coordinate 41,907 of JAQSXJ010000008.1, forward strand.
TTTTAAGAAACAGTACTTCATTCTGCTGCTTCAATTCCTCTTCTGAAGCCAGTATTTCTTCATAAAGGGAAGATAACTCTTCGTTCTTTTTGTTCAGCTCTTTCTCACGTAGAATATCCTTTGTGACATCCTGCAAAACCCCCAGAAGTTTAATGGGTCTGCCTTCTGAATCCTTTTCTGTTTCCGCAAGAGAATGGATGAATCTTCTCTCCTTCTCTTTTGTTTCTATCTCATAGATGACATCATAAGGGGTATCCGTCTCTAATAGCTTTTTCAAAGCATCATCAAGGCTTGCCCGGTATTCAGAAAGAGGAACTTCTTTCGCAGCCTGAAAAGGAATATAGGGAGTAGTCCTGTCAAGACCATACATCCTAAATGCCTCTTCTGACGCCCACAAGGTATAGTCTTTCAGATCCAATTCCCAATTGCCGACTCCCGCTATCTTCTGGGCTTTATTAAGTCTCCTCTCATTGGTCTTAATCTCCACACCAAGCAATGTTAAGATTTCATTTTTTGCTTTAAGGGCTTCGGACTGCATCTTTAATTCTGTTATGTCGATAAAAACTACTGCAAAGTAACCAATTTCAGGACAGTAGGCATTTACTCTGTACCATCGGTTAAAAGCCTTGGAATAATCCTCTACACTATATGGTTCTCCGGTAAGAGCTACCTTGCCAAAGAAATTAATCCAATTTATCGTATCCTTTGTTATATTGGGTTCTATTTCCCGAATCGTTCGCCCGATTACTTGAGATCTGCTAAGTCCAGTATAATCTTCGAAAGATTTATTAATGTCTATGTATTTATAATCTACCGGGTTACCGTCTTTATCAGTAATGATACTGTGAAGCGCATAACCACTTATCATATTTTCTAGAATTGTTCGGTTATATTTCACTGATACGTCCATAGGCTTTCCTCCTATTATCCTAATGCCGATACCAGATAACTATTACTGCCTTTATCTGATGTTGATTTTTCTCATAATACCATACATCGACAAATTAGTAAATATATCCTAGAAGAAATGTCGCATTTGCTTATTTCCCAATATTTCTTGTTATTTCTTCCTGTCTTTCTTCAAATAGTAGATTCTTATTATAAGTGTAGTATTTATCCGAACCCTGCTCCGCTAAAAACCTGGCACTATAATAATTGACTGAAAGCTCTGTAACAAAAATAGCCAATTCCTGTCCTTCACCAAAAGCCTTTTCAAGGAAGACAAAAGTATTCTCAAGCTCACTGCCGGTCTTGTTAATACCCGAATTTCTATTGTCCTTATCTGTTGCAAAGAGTCCTTTAACCACATCCCCAGCTATTTGTGAATTGATATCCTTGCCTCTTAGTTCTTCAAGGTATTGTTTAAGCCTATGAAGCTTTCTTCTTGTTATAATCTCATCATTACGGTTTATGAGACCTTCTTCTTTACTATGGCGTAAGTTTTCCTCTTCCCTTTCAATGAGTGTCTTAAGCTGCAATATGGGATTCTGACTGCCTAAAGTTAATACTTCCAAGTACTCCTTTAAAGTATCAAATAGTGTTTCCATATAACTCTCTGTTCTGACAGCCTCTAAGAAGGAACGCCCAAGTCTGCCAAGCAGTAACCCAACGATATTCAATCTTTCATCAAAGGGTGCGATTTTCAGTGCACGAAGAAGATTATCGGAATATTTTCCTTGTACGATTTCTTCAATCTTATAATCCTTACGGTATTTATTATATAACTCATAATAATTGGCGAAATCTTTCGCAATTCTATCGTGCTGAATATACTCATAAATAAATTCACCGTCAACGGGGATTGAAAGTTCCTCAAGAACCACTAACATTTCCGCTAGATCTTCCCAGCCTCTGGCAGTAGAAAAGAATACACCGTCAGGAGTGGTTTCGAATCGATAGAAATTCTCTCTGCGTATATCCAGATAATTGATGACAGCCGGATGAATAGCCTGTTTATAGGCATATTCTTTCCACACCTCAAAATCCGGATCAATCTCTATCTTGCGTACTCTGTCTAAGGTTACAGAGTCAAATTCCCTTACGGATTTGTTATACTCTGGAGGATTACCGGCTGCTATGATTATCCATCCCTCCGGTACCTTCTGATTACCAAAGGTTTTATATTGAAGAAATTGCAGCATGGTTGGTGCCAGTGTTTCAGATACGCAGTTGATTTCATCAATAAATAATATTCCCTGGGTCAGTCCGGTTTTCTCCTGTTTATCATATACGGAGGCTATGATCTCACTCATGGAATAATCGGTAACCGTATAATTCTTACCGGCATATTCCTTCTTTTCTATAAAGGGCAGTCCTACTGCACTCTGCCTGGTATGATGGGTTATGGTATAAGCAACCAGTGCAATATTGCATTCTCTTGCCACCTGCTCCATAATCTGTGTTTTTCCAATACCGGGAGGTCCCATAAGTAAAAGGGGCCGTTGTCTCATAGCTGCTATTTTATAATTACCATTTTCATCACAGCTTAAATAGGCTTTAACTGTATTTACAATCTCTTCTTTAGCGCGTTTGATATTCATATAACCTCTTTCCTGAATATCCAATCAGAGATTGGATATTCCTTTATATGTAGTTGAAAAACGTAGTTTGTTTTTTCGACCCAACTCCAATCTGTGTGCCTTGGCACACTTATATTTCTGGCTCCCTTTTCAGGTCTTCCGGCTCTAAAATCAGTTTCATTGCCCAGGAGGGTACTTCTGTATCCTCATAATTCTCTGATAAGAATACGAAAGCTGTTTCATAGGGTGGTTTTTTTCTAGGGTATATTCCTTTACCGTCAGTAAAATACAACAGCCCTTTTAGACGTTTAAAGGCTTTTTCTGTAATCAACTTCTCAACATAGGCAAATACCGGTCTAAAGTCTGTCCCGCCACCGCCTTTTAATTCCAGCTGTTCCATATAACCGATTAACTGTTCCTGGTTATTGATTAACACATCCGATTGTATGGTCTCATCACATTGCAATATATGTATGTTGGTCTTACGAAAGAAACTCTCGGTTTCCTTTAACACCTTATATGTCTGCATTAGGAACTCCTGCACCAATTCTCCCGAACAGGACATTGAGGTATCCACCGCAATAACGAATTCCTCAATTCTCTTACTTTCTCTGGTTTCCTGATATTCAATCAAAGGCAGATTACCATATAAGCTTAATCCATAAGTATAAAAGCTTAAATCAAAGGAATCCGTATCTACTATCGATTCTTCTTTCATCACAGAGAATTTACGCAGAAAATTCTTATAATCATATTTTTTACGATTCTCAACCTGCAGCTGCTCCAGAAAACCTTCCACGTCTTCCGCCATATCCTGTGCCTGGGTTTCGAGATTCGTTTGTAACTTCTCATTGATATCTTCCCATTTCTTTTCTGGCGAGCCGGGCATTGGTACCTTGGTTTCTTCTTTTTCCTGCCAGAAGGAATGGTCATCTATTCGAAATTCGTATTCCAGCTGTTGATACTCTCTATCTGACATTTCAGTCTTTTCCAAAAGATTGTATATTGCCTGTGCGGTAGGCAGCTTTAACTTTGCTTTTAGATTCTCATAGAATTGTCTGCGGTATCTGCTTCCTGCCATTCTTACACAATAATAACGAAAGCTGTCTATCATATATTCCATTGCTATATCACAGCTGATATCCCATAGTCTCTTATTGCTGCCATAAGGTCTAAAGGGATGTTTGTAGATACAGTGCAGTATCTGATGGAGATAAATGCGGTTAACCCATATTCGTCCTTTTTGGTATACCTCCTGTAAAATTGAGGGTTCGTAATACAACGATATACCATCCGTAGCCACAAGACGGATATCCTCTTTTGCCTCAAATTTAAGCGCACTTAGAGCAAGATCCAAATACCTCATATATACTGTTAATTCTGTTCTGGCAGAAGATAAAATCTGAACACCGGAAGTCTCTTTCTTTTCCTCTATGCCCATAGTTGCCCTCCTTTAAAAATCAAATTTATTCTCAGCTGCTTTTCTGCTTTCTTCACCTAAACTCAATAAAACAGCAGTACATTCCGGCTGTTTTAAACGGATAGAGACTTTTAAGGCAAAATCCATCAAATCCTTGGTTAGAATATCTTCCTGTTTCAGATAATAAAGACCTTTTGTATTATTTTCCTCTAAATACCTGATAATAGTATCTTCCTTATGTATTCTCAAGTATTTAATATACTGCTGTTTATAGTGTTCTGACAAACCTGCCGGATAATTTAAGCGGTACAATGCAATAGATAGTGCGGTTCTGCTTTCGGTTTGTATTTCCGGTGCCTGAAATAACATGTCATAATGGGATATATTCAGAATTCCGTTCTCCAGGCACTGCCTGTAACGATAGCCGGCACCATGAATCTGATAATGAAAGACTCTGGCGGGCGTGTTCTCTACAGATTCCTCATAGTATTCCGGAAAAAGAAATACCGCTTTTTCTTCTTTTCCCTCAAAGGTAACGGTCAGTTCACTCTGTATCTCCCTTAAAAATCCAGCCAGCCCTGTTGGGGCATCGCATTTTGTTCGAAAGGTCAGTTCCTTTAGACTATCGCAGTTCATAAAAGCACCGTTACCAAAATCAATAACCCCTTCTCCCAGGTTTATATGTTCAAGTTCTGTACAATTATAGAAAGCATATTCATCTATCCGTTCTAATTGCTTAGGCAGATAGATTGCCTGCAGCTTCTTTCCTTTAATAATTTCTTCCACACTTAGAGGAGTATCTATACCATCAATTTCATACTCTAAAATTTCTTCGTTATTCAATTTCCTGATATTGTCTTCCGGTGAAGAAAAACTGTATGGACCAATACTAACAACCGGTTTACCATTTATGTTCTCAGGAATTCTTACATACCTTTCCGTACCGGTACAGGAAAGAATTACTGCTGTTTCCTCATTTAATTTATATTTAATGCTAAGTGAACCTTCTATTTCCTGATTCATCAATCACTACCCCTTTAACATCGGTATTCAGATGAATATTATACCCCAAATTGTTCGTTAAGAAAACCGTGAATTCCTCTAAAATTACCTCCTACACCAAAACAAAAAGTAACCCCACGGAGTCCTTACACCAGCTTCAAGACACTAGCTGACAATGTGCGCAATAATCGTACACTAACTTGTACTCTTTCTGCATAAATTGTCAGCAACATGTCTATAAGACAGTGCATTACGAAAACCAAGGGGGTTCTTCGAAAGTTTTATTCCTATTACAAAAACTCACTATATTCTATTATTACTATGAAATCTTAATTCATCAAGTGTTCCAACTCAGATACAGCCTTTGATCATAAGCTACTATTCCCTCTAAGCTAGCGTATGTCGCCACCATGAAAAACACACTCATACACCTTAATTCCATTATAAAAGATTTCTTCCGTTCCCTGAAACCAGTTAATATCACCTATAATTGCAGAATGATAAGTATACTCCTCCTCTGTAAACAGCAAGGGTCCTCTGTACGGCAGCTCCTTTGCAGTGTGTGATAATGCTTTCTTCAAAAAATCACCTGAGAATTCCTGACTTAGAACCCTTCCCGTATAATTCATTGCCCATACAGGGTTCTTATTAATCCATACCCCTTCTTCTCCCGCGAATTTTTCTCCCCCAAGATAAGTATCATAATAATAATACTCACCTTCTTCATAAATGATATCATGAGAAGAATATCTTGAAGGTGAACTTTCCGGTCCATAACCGGCATAGGCGGCTTTTTTCGCTCGTAACAGAAAATCAATCATTTTATTACTTTCAATGGTATCCTTTCTGTCAAAGAGAATGGTACAGTCACCTTCTTCGCATTTTACCAGACTATCTATTGATATTCCGAAAATTCTGCTTAAAGCTATTAATTTATTGATATCCGGCAGGGATTTTCCTGTCTCCCATTTTGCAATTGCCTGCCTTGACAGTCCCACCATTTCAGCAAGGTCTTCCTGGGACATTTTAAATTTCTTTCTAAGTAATATAAGTTTTTCCTGAAAATTCATGGTTTTCTTAACTCTCCGATCCTTTTAATTCTGATACAGTAAAAGGATATCATAGTAAAACTTTCTGAACCACCATCTACAGTTAACATTTATGCATACTTTTAGTTGCTTATATGTTGCTATTTATGAAACCGTGTTTTTTCTTATAATACATAAAATAGATAATATATAAAACCGAGGTAAAGGTCCAGGTCAGGGGATAGCAAAAGATAACTGCTCTAACATCCTGAAATGCCGGAGCTGCTGTCAAAAGCCAGATCACCCTATAAAGCTGCTGAAAAAAGTTCCAAATAATAGAGGGAAGAAATATGCCAGCAACTGCTTCCATATAACACCCTCTGTAATACTCACCCTTGAGTTATTCTTGATTTTCATTTGTTCATCCTCTATACGTCAATCTTTACTGTATTCGTGAAATACAGCCTGAATTGTAACACTCAAAGAGGCGAAAATCAAATCTTTAACCTTAAACCTTTCTTAAGATTACTACACTGGTTTCTTAGTTCTCATCCTCTGTATCGCTCTCAAGGTTTCGCTCCATAATTCGTCTTCCTATAACTGAAATCTCTTCCCTTAGAGAATTAGGACTAATAACCTTTGCCTTGTCACCAAAGGACAATATCATACCATACACCCAGCTGTCCATTGGATAATTTCCATGAATCACAAAATCTCCGCTTTCCAGTTCGGTAATCTCCTCTTCCTCAAATTCATCATAAACCCTGAAAGCCATCTCTCTTTGAACCCAGAGTTTGAACTCGACAGGAACCCCTTGCACCATTTCTGAATAACCGACAACAGCTGCATCATTAGTATCTTTTGGGTTGTTCTGAGTTGCCGTTAAATGACCTCCAACTGAAAGATCTTCTCTTTTAAAAGTCTCACCGGTTGCCCTTGCATTCCTGATACGGGTTAAGCGAAAGGTTCGAAATGCTTTTTTCTCCATACAGAAGGCTTTAAGATACCAGGTTCTGGCCTTAAACCAGAGCTGAATCGGATAAACGGTTCGATCGGATTGAACTCCAGAAGAATTAAAGTAGGAAAAAGTAAGTACCTGACAATTTAGGATACTTGTCTTTAAGAGTTCCAGAAACCCCTGCTTCTTGCCGCTCCAATCAGAGAAATCAATGGAAACCCAGTTACTTTCATCAGCACTTTGTGTACCAAAGAAGGAAGTCAGTTTATTTAGTGCCGAATAATCTGCTGCTCTTGTCTGTACCAGCCCATTTAAAGCTGCCAGTATTTCTTTCTTCTCCTGTTCAGAAAGTACGGACTTGTTCAGTATATAGTTATCCATCAGCCTGATTCCGCCGTTTTTCCCCCGTTCTGCATAGATTGGGATACCTGCCACGGACAAGCTTTCAATATCACGGTAAATCGTGCGAACCGATACTTCGAACCGTTCTGCCAATTCCCCTGCTGTAATGCACTTTTTATCCAGAAGTATATATACGATTTCAAATAATCTGCTGATCTGCATCTGTTATCCTTAAAGTTTTTCTATAGGGAAGTATAAACATAATTTTTCAGTATTTCCTGGTTCTGGATAATATTCATGAACTGCACCTATAAGAGTCAATCCTTTTTCTTTAAAATAATCCTTAAGCACATATTGAAAGACTTTACCATACTCCTCACTATTACATTCTGCTGTCACATATCGAAAAGCAGGTACTCTCCATTTGATCCAGCCTGCCGGTGCAGCAGACCCTTCTGTGACTTCACACCCTGCCAGATATTTTCCCTTTAAATCCCAAGGCTTAAATTCGTAATTGATATCGCTCATAGCACCCCAAACACCAGCTATACGTCCGTCTGCTTCCAATTTTACCATACCTGAGATTTCAGCAAATTTATCATTAGCTTCTTTCCACAAAGGCGGTACCCATAGATATCCTTGTGAGGAATCTCCTGTACCCTCTTTTCCAATGACTTCAAAAGCTTCTTTTACAATACATTGCAGGTTCATGTGTTTCTCCTTTTTTTCACCAGCTTAACACACTATACCTGACATCTGTATGTCATATTAACTATTCTTAAAATTCAACTAGGGTGTGTCTGAAAACTGCTTGTGCCGAACTGGAGGTTCCACTTTGTGGGAGGCAATTTGCGAAAAACAGCAAGACGCGATTTTCGGGGACGTAGTGGTGTTACGTTCCCGAAATTGCAACGCAGAATACCGCAAAGTGGGGCATTCAGAACGGTACAATGAGTTTTCAGACACACCCTGGTACTGTGTTAATTAAATACCTATGTCTAGTTTTGAGGATAATTTTCTTAGGCAATGCCAGATAAACCCAGGCGTAGTGGTACTACACTGAGCCTTGGCTACTATTGATTTAGGAAATCAAACCGGAAATATACATATAAATTTACAGTCCGCTGTACTAGTACCAACGTGCAAAAAGTTTCAACGGCGTCTTTTCTGAGACCTTGGTAGTACTTTTAATAGGAGTTGCACTAGAATCAGTATAATCAGCCCAGGTATACCATCCCATGAAGGTATAGCCCTCTCTTTTAGGTACTGGTAAGGTTCCAAAAGTTTTCGTACAGGTAACATCCAGCTCATAGGATTCTCCATTGAATCCTACAAAAGTAACCGTTAAAACTTTTAATTTCCACTGAGCATAAAGCTTCTTAAGTTTATTGTCCTGATAAACAGAACCAGCTTTGATTTGATCACCACCACTTTTGCTGGTATACCAGCCGGTGAATTCATATTCTTTCCTAACCGGAGCTGGCAATTGGTTTAGATATTTGGAGCCGTACCGAACAATTGCCTTTTTGCTGTCTCCACCACCATTTAAGTCCAGAATGATTTCGAACTCCTTACCGCTCCAATGGGCATAGAGGGTATGATCTTTTGCCATTGTAACCTTTTTGTTAGCATTGATCAGGGTTCCGGCAGAAGGAAAAGTATACCAGCCCTTAAATACATAATTCGTTTTTGTCGGAACAGGTAAAGTACCGTAAGTACTTCCAATGGTTACAGGCAGTGATTCACCATTTACAGTACCACCCTGGGGATCTAAAGAGACGGTATAAGTCTTTTCTGTCTCGGCAGCAGATACTTTTATATTTTCACAAGTACTTTCTATTATCAGGAATACCCCCATAAGTATTCCTAACAACATAAAAATTCCTATTTTATTCTTTCTCATTTGTTTAACTCCATTATATCAGTCGATTTCCTGTGCCAGTACCAAAGCTCTCTTATATAGCGGATCGAACTCACAGCCACAGCTGCCGCATTCACTGTCAGCCTGGGTTATGGCCGCAACAAGTTCTTCTTTGCCACCCTTGCCTTCAAGCCAGGCTTTGGAGGGTTCATCAATAACGTCCCACCCTGACTCCGCAAATTTCGTTAGTATTTCATTGAATTCCAACTTATTAGCTTCCATTTATACGCTCCTTCTCACATTCACTTTTCTGTGTAATGTTATAAAAACTTAGAGTTACTACGAATAACTTGTCCCACTTATTATATAGCACTTTCCAGAATTAGTCAAAGAAACTCTGTTAACTATTACTGCTACGCGTAAAATTCCTTATGAAAATACTCAAATTAAACCTTGAATAAAAATAGTATATTCAATTAGAGGGGGGAATCATATGGTTATTATTCACTATATCAGCTGCTGCTCACTTCATACAAATAATCATTCTTACATTATTCACTGTTTCAAGACTTAATTATTATTTTGTCCCTTACTTGCTTTGGTAAGATATCGATATTAAAGATCTCATTAATGTGATATACCCCATGGGGGTAAACTGATGAATATAATTCTTTGGTAACAGCTGCCGCTGCTTTAGCAGTCATATCTGCTTCTATCCTACCGCTAAGAAATACTTCTGTTTTCAGGTTAATACCTGCTTTTCTACCACTGGCTTCAACTTTTAGTGCAAATTTGTCGCTTCCCATTTTAAAACCTGATATAAGATTTGCTGTGCCATTATATATTTCTTTACACTCTACTTACAGTTATCGTTTACATAGATATCCTCTTGATTAGTAATATTGCATCTCGGCTTACAAGGTGGCATCTTAATATACAATTAAGTAACATGTAAGCACATGTAATCTTACACTATTTTCCTGCATCTCAACTCTTATCGTTTTACAATAAATTTTTATTGACTTGTTTTTCAGTGGGTATTATAATAACAACAAGGTTAACAGTACTACTTACAGTACTTAAATATAACCAGATAAGCTACTTTTTTACATTTTCTTGTTAATTATTTTACGAATTGTTCAGTAATGAAGAAGATTATGTATTAGCACTTTAACATCAACAGAACAACTACACATATATACAAACACTTAGAAAGTGTACATACAAGATTTTAAAATGAATTAGTTTTATAGGTTATGGCGTGTAGTTAAAGACAATTCACGCGTAAATTTGTGCCTGCAGACCAAAGCTTGCAGGTTAAGAGAAAGGCATGGTTATTAAAAATGAATAGTCAAAAATTTGCCAACTGGTTAAAGGTTATCGTTTTCGGTACAGGTATCTGCGGTATTTTTTTATACCTTTTCTTATTTCCAGAATGGGGACGAAGCATTTCTGTCAGTAATCCTGAGTACTCTTTTGCTTATTGGCCCTGGATGATATTTTTATGGATATCTGCTGTTCCCTGTTATTTAACTTTAATCTGCTGTTATCGCATAGCCTCTGAAATAGGCAAAGAAAACTCATTCTGCAATAAAAATGCCAAACAGTTACGGCTTATATCTCTTCTTGCTGCTGCCGACACCGTTTACTTCTTTATGGGAAATCTGGTATTCTTTTTTCTTAATATGAGTCATCCGGGCATTATCTTATTAGCCTTAATCGTGGTGTTTATAGGCATTGCGATCACGGTGGCTGCCGCTGCTCTGTCGCATCTGGTTTATAAAGCAGCTAAGTTACAGGAAGAAAATGAGTACACCATTTAAAGGAGCCTACAGCCCAAAGTTTTAAGTCTGTGAGAAAGGCATGGTTGTTTATATGATTATAATAAACATTGATGTTATGCTGGCCAAGCGAAAAATGAGTGTTACCGAACTTTCGGAAAGAGTCGGTATCACTATGGCCAATATATCTATATTAAAGAACGGAAAAGCAAAAGCAATAAAAATTGATACCCTGGACAAAATCTGTAAAGCCCTGGATTGTCAACCGGGCGATATCTTAGAGTGGAGGGGGGAGGAGAATGCACCTTCGAATTAAAGCCTTCTTTCAACAAGCCCCTGTACCAGCAGTATTTACATCACTATCAGTACTCTTCTTTCTGTTCTTCTTTTATCTTGTAACAGCAAAAGCAGTGGAACCTTATTATTTCCCAGGTTTGGGGTTCTTACTGCCTTTCATTTGCTACGGTATTATCTATAAACTTGAAGTCAGAAAGCTAATTGAGAAAAACACTTCCCATGCGATTTCTTTTATCATGGCTCTAGTTCTGAGTATTCTTATGCTGTTCTTATTTCTTATACTTTCTATACATGCTTCCACATCTGAGTATAATAATCCCACCCTCTATGAAAGGATACTAAAAGTTAACGGTTATCCCAAAAATGACAACCTTGAGCATTTTCCTGCTACTATTCCTGATGGTGCCAAAAATATATTATTTCACTATAATCCTGCTTTCTTACAGGGCGGTGAGATTTTTTCGCTTCGATTTGAGGGAGATGCTGCAGACCTTGCGGCTTATGAAAAAGAAATTCTTAAGAGCGGGAAAACTTTAGTGCCTACTGCAAATATATATGAAATATCGCAAGGTATGTTCTCTTATGCCGGATATTATAATTTACCGGAGGATTTCACCATCTATGTATTTATAAGTAAATCCTACAAACAAGGTGATTGGAATCATGGTATGGTAAGTCTTTGTGCTATAAGCACATTGCATAGTGAAATTATATTTTATTCCCATAACTGGTAATTCACTTTACTTTATGATAGGCTGTATATAATCAATTATTATAATTAATCAGAAGGAGTAGTATTTATGAAAAATTGGATCAGGCATTTCATATATTTTGTGCTGTTAATCATTTTGGTTGTCCTCTCTATAATTGTTGGAAAATTATCAGCCCGTTATTTCAGCATTGAATTGCGTCCTAACTATCTGTACTTTATACTTAGTTTCGTAATTTTCACCTGTATCGGCTTCGTTCTGGGGATGGAACACTTTTATAAGCAATTAAAAAAACACGGCAAATGGCATATTAATCTGCCGAAGCTTCTATTAATCGGTTTACCAGCTTTTTATCTATCTTTAGCAAATCTGATAATATTCAGTTATATAGATTTTCTAAATAATACGATAGGCGCACCCTTAGTTTATCTGTATCAAAGCAGTGGCGGAGGTTACGTCAGCTTATTTCAGCTTATATTTGGTCTGACCTTGATTACTGGTTTTTATAGAGAAGACAAAGAGTTGAATCCATATCACGATTCGAATTTTAACAGCAGTTTATGAAGCAGCTCAGAAACTGCTTTACCAGGCATTTTCATCTCGTCGCTTAACCAGGTATCCAGAACTCCAAATACTCCTGCAACAATAAAGATTACTTCCACCTTATCTGCTTCTGTGACAGAACAGGAACTATCTGTCTGTAGTTTATGGTTGAAAAAATTCTTTATCTTTTCCAATGTTCTGCCTCCATTTTCAATTCGGGCAAGCACCAGAAATACTTCACGGTTCGTTTCCATATATTCGGTTAATTTATCCGTAAAATTAAGTATTTTCTTAGAGTTATCACAGGGATAGGACTCATCATAGAACAGTTCAATATTATAGATCAGTTCATTTTCAAGCTGCTCCATCAGATCATAGACATCCCTATAATGCAGATAAAATGTCCCCCGTCCCAAATCAGCAAGCTTTGATATCTCCACAACACTGATTCTATTGATGCTTTTTTGCTTTAATAATTCTAAAAATGCATTTCGTATTGCACGTTTTGTTTTAATTGCCCGTCTGTCTTCCATATTGCTCCCTTTCCTGTACAATTTAGCACAAAGTGTTTATCTATGAACACTTTAATATTCATTGCACATTGAGACTATTGTTCGATTTAAGTATAATATACACATGTACATTTATCAATAACTGTATATGGAGGACATGGAATGATGGAATACAGAAAAGCAAGAAAAGCTGAACTTGGAGAAATTGCAGTTCTATTAACGGTATCTTTTCAAGATTATGGGTTCTTCAAGATGTATATAAAAAACAGAGAGAGACAATTTAAATTCCTGCACAGCATATTAAGCACCGCTGTCAAAGCTTATTATAAAAAGCATGTCATTATAGTAGGTGTTAAGGATAATAAGATTTTGTCTGTTGCTTTATTAAAAACACCTGATAAACAGGAACTTGGATTAATGGATTATGTATCTGCCGGCGGAATCATGGCATTACTTATCGGTGGGCTTTTTAACACTTTTGGGTTTCTTAAACTGGCTCAGGAAGCTGGGTCTGCATGCCACGGTCTGCCAGGGCGAGTATGGTATCTTGAAACCCTTGCAGTATCAGCTTCTTGCCAGGGGCAGGGATTAGGAAGTAAGATTCTAGAGGAAGGTATCAAACCTTATATTGAAAAAAGAGGCGGTGGTTTACTGACTCTAATCACCAACACAGAACAGAATCGACTTTTCTATAAGAAGAATGGCTTTGACGAATTTCATGAAATGACACTAGCACGAAATGGTAAAAAAATTGGTAACTGGACATGGTTTTATATTTTAGCGGTACTGGGAACAGCCGTTATGTGGCTAAGATTATTGCGGAGAAATCAAAAGATGATCTGACTTCTATGAATGAACTGATGAAAAAAGGTAGTACGGAAGAACTGATCTCCCCTGACAAACCTTTCGTTTTTGTCTGTCCCACTTATGCCTGGAGAATTCCCCGTGTAGTTGAAGAATTCATCCGCTCTGCCACTTTTACTGGCAGTAAAAAAGTATATTTTCTTATGACTTGTGGAGATGACACTGCCAATGCCATAGGTTATATCAAAGAATTATGTAAGTTCAAAGGCTTTGAATTACAAGGGTTTGCAGAGGTTATCATGCCGGAAAACTATATTACAATGTATTCTGCTCCTGAGAAAGCTGCTGCTAAGGAAATTATTGAAAAAAGTACACCGATAATCCTTAAGCTTGCAGAAAATATTCAAAACGACAGAGTCTTTGACCCCTTTACACCAAAAGTCAAAGTAAAAAGTGGCTTTGTAAACACTGCATTTTATGGACTTGTAGTAAAATCCAAAGGATTTCATGCAACGGATAAATGTATAAGTTGCAATAAATGCGTAAAGCTATGTCCCTTAAATAATATTGAAATATCAGATAGCAAACCTAGTTGGAATAATAAATGCACCCATTGTATGGCATGTATCTGTGGCTGTCCTGTCACTGCCATTGAATATAAGAATAAGACCCAGGGGAAGACCAGATATTATCTGGATACTTTCTAGAATTTCATTAACCTTATAACGAACTCAGATTACTCCATATATCCGTAATAATATTTTATAAAAAAGAGTGAAAGTATCATTATTAGGTTTTCCTACAGATAATGTTCTCTCACTCTTTTCTGTATTTGCAACTTACTTAAGTCAAATACTAATTTGTATTTTATTTCAGTTTTTTTTATTCTTACATTTTTCGTTTTAGGGTTTGTTTGTTTTGCTTACACTGATGATAAATATATAAAATCATTCTATATCTTTCAACCTTCTGCGAATAAGTTTGACAAGTATCTTTGCTTCACCTTCAGGTCTTCTCTCAGATAATCTGGCTGCTGCTACAGGAAGTTCCCATTTCTTTATATCTTCCAAATGATATCCAGTAATCTTTAAATATTCCTTTAAATAACTGGCAGCCATCCTTCCTTGCAAAAAGCTGATAAGTTTCTTCTTAAAAGGATTAGGTTCAGGAATATCACTGTACTTTAGCATAACAACAGTTCTTGTAGCATCTGCGACAGGCTCACCTTTACAGGCAGTCATCCAGTCAATGGTTATCGGCCTTTTGTCTGTAAGAATTACATTATCCGGATGAAAATCAAAATGACACAATCTGTTTCCTTCCGGTAGCCTGTCCATATATTTATTAACTTCGGCCTTTTCTGCCTCTGTCAGATGTTCTGCTCTGGCAATATCACCTCGCAGCTTATCTTTCACTGAGATAAACTCAAAATCAATATGCTTTTGAATATCTTTATGAATTCCTGCCAGCATACGGCAATAAAACTTATATTCCTTCAGATTGCCAAAAAGCTCTCCCAGCATGGCCTTACCTGTTATCTTTTCATAGATAGCTCCATACCTGTCTTCTCTCTGAATTTTTTCATAAGCTTTCGGAAGAAAGGTAAACCTGTCTGATAACTGTTTTGTTATTTCATATTCCCAATTGGCAGCCTCTTTTGGCATATACTCATAGTACAGTTTTAAGATTTTATTCTCTTCCCACTGATATATCTCCGCTGTATTCCCTTTACCAATAAGAAACACTTCTCTTTCCATTACTACCTCGCCTATCGCCATTTCTCCATAAGTTTGTCAAATATACCTGCGCATGCACTGGTATCTTTTAAAGGAATATATTCGCTCTCTATTTTCTTATTGCGGAACAGATCGCAGATATGTTGGATTTCATATATAAAACCGTCTTCAAATTCTTCTTCGAAGCTCTCCAGCAATTCGCCGTTCTCATTGTATCTCTCTACTTTGTGAGCACCCAGGAAGTTGTATACTACCACTTTTCCTTCTGTACCATAAACAATTGCATCCTGAGATACTCTGGCATTTAAACCACAGGATAAGGAGGCTAATGCACCGCTTTCAAAACCAAGATTAATAACTGTAAAATCATCAACTCCTGTAGCGCATTTATGAGCAATTCCGCTTACTTCTACCGGATTCTCTCCTAATATACCAGTAGCAAACTCAATGGGATATACACCTGCGTCATAGAGACTTCCCCCTGCAAGCTCAGGGTTAAATAATCTGTGGTCCGCATCAAAAGGAATATGAAAACAGAAAGCTGCCTGTACAAGCTGCGGCTTACCAATAAGTCCCCCAGCAACCCATTCTTTTGCTTTTCTAAAGCTAGGAATACATCTGCTCCACATAGCTTCCATCAAGAGTACATTTTTCTCTTTCGCCAGCTCAATTAATTCGTCTGCATCTTTTTGAGTAGTAACAAAAGGTTTTTCACAAAGTACAGCCTTTCCCTGTAAAATACATTTTTTTATAATATCAAAATGAAAATTATGGGTTAACGCCACATAAACGATATCGACCTCATCGTCTTGTAATAATGCATCATAATTGTCATATGCTTTTGCAGCATTGTATTCTTTCGCAAATGCTTCTGACCTTACCATATCTCTTGATGCAACTGCCGTAAGGCTTGTACCTTCTGCATTTTTCAAAACTCCTGCAAATCTGTTAGCAATACCACCAAGTCCGATAATACCAAATCTTACTGTCATATTGTATTCTCCTGTTCTATTAATCATTTAAATGGTTTCTATAACAAGTTATTCATCTAATAAGAACCTTCCTATTTCTTAGTATGGATATTTCCCAAGCAAGCTCAGGGTATACATAAGTGTTAAACCCCAAAAACTAAAGACTGTTTTTTCAGTTACATATTTAGAATATATAATCTAAGATAGCTTTCATATTCATTAATGTGATTCAAATAGAAAATGTTCTCACTTTCATTGTATTGAATGTGAGAACATTTGTCAATCTTTCTTATATTTGCACTAATTACAACCTTTAATTGCACTATTTATGCACACTTTACCTTTTATCATTATTCTGTTATCAGTTCTCTCACTTCTACCCTTTTGACCTTTCCGGAAGATAGATAGGAAAACACAAAGAAACAGGTACAAATAACGGTAATCGGTAATAACAGGGTAATTGGGGTGTATTCTGTTTCAAAATTAGAGATTCCGACTGCCTTTAATAATACACTCAACATCGCATCATTGAATAAAAGGCATATAATCCCCCCTAATACTGCACTGTCCTTTGCGCTACTTACACTATATCCGTAATTCTCAAGCATATCGCAGATTATATAAGACAAATCTTCGTCGTCATCAAATACAAGAATCTGTTTTGGCCGCATGATAATTTCACCTCTATCTTCCCGTTCTCTTATTTATTTAACAGTATTGTAACAAATATCTGATATAAAGTCGATGCCTGGTAACACCTTCGTTGACAAACACTTGAAATGCTATTATAGTTATATGTGGTTTAAATAATTGTATGGAATATGATAAATTACCTTATAAATGTATTTGGATATATCAACTGCAGAATTTTATGAAAGGTCACCTTTGGTTTATTCAACTTCATAAATTCCGGAATTGTAATCAAGAATAAAAAATTAGAACTGTCAACAGATATATAAGGAGCTTACTATGAACTATAAGATTTTACTCTTTGATCTAGATGATACGCTATTGGATTTCACTGCCAATGAACAGTCTGCCTTAAAGCATCTCTTTGAGGATAACGGTATTGCCTTTACAATGGAAGTCTTTGATACCTATTCCCTTGTTAACAAAGGGCTTTGGGCAGCTTATGAGAAGGGTGAGATTCTATTGGATGAAGTATTAAATACCAGATTTTCAAAAGCATTACTCGCTCTTGGCAAACAAGCTGACGGCATGCTATGGGAACTGAAATACAGAGAACTGTTAGGAAACGGTCATGAGATGATTGACGGGGCGGATAGGTTATTAAAGCGCTTATCAGGTTCCTTCCGTATGTTTATCGTAACAAACGGAGTAACAGAAACTCAGATAAAGCGCTTAAAACTCTCCGGTTTATACACTTATTTTGAAGATATATTTACTTCTCAAGGAATCGGATACCAGAAGCCGGCGGCTGAATTCTTTGATTATGTTAAATCCCATGTCAAAGACTTTGATGCTAAAAACACTCTAATGATTGGCGATTCCTTAAGCAGCGATATAAAAGGAGGCAATCTGGCCGGTATAGATACCTGCTGGATCAACAGAAACTCAACTGCTCTTTCAACAGATATCAAAAGCACCTATAGCATTACAAATTTAGAAGAGCTATTTGACATAGTTGGTGCTTAGTACTTATTGATTTATTATTTCCTCTAATGGTATTACTTTAGCAAACCTGTTATTCCATAGGGCGAAATTGAAATATTCATACACTTGCTTTCCGGTCATAAATTGATTATCAACGGTTGAATTCGTACCCTCTGGTATAACAACTTCGTATTCCTGTTCAAAAGCAGACTTACAGGTAGCATCGATACAGTACTCGGTTTGGAGTCCCACAAGGTAGATTTTGTTAATATCTTTACTATCAAGATATTCCTTCAAACCGGTTTGCCGGAAAGCGCTGTTAAACCGTTTGTCAAAGATTCTGTCAGACTCTAAAGGTTCAACTTCACTATATATCTGCCATTCTCTGCTACCATACTCCATATCACTTCCAGGACCGTCGTTGTGTCTGACATAGATTACTTCCATCTCTTTTGCTCTGGCGTAAGCAATCATTTTCTTTACACCTTCAAGAAAATTTTCTTCATTATAAGGATGTTCTTCCATAATAACCGTTTGAATATCAACTACCAATAACACTGCCTTGTCCATACTATGCTTTCCTCCTGTTTATTTACATACACTGTGTTATCCCAAAAGATCATAGCCTTAATCCGTATTTTTTGAGAATACTTAGCTTTTATTGAATAATACTTTTGTCATTCCTTATTTCATTTTAAAAAAGAGTTGTATATCCAGTTGTGCATTTGGTGCAGTCTTTGGTATAGATACAGTTTGCATTATAGTCTAGTTTTTGATTCCACCCAATTCCACCAGTTTCAAATAATGATGGATATCCCTGATATCCGGCTTTTCAAAATAAAATGCCGGATTACAACAACCACAACGCCAGTATTCTTCTCCTTCGAATTCATACACCACCGCTTTATTACAGGTACCATTTGTCCGGTTCGAACAACCTTTATCGTTATGTTTAAATATCTCTTTCACCTTGTCCGGACATTGCTCCAGGTAAGTAAAGCAGGGATTAGCATTTCTTATACGGAGATATAGGATCAGCTTGGTTTCATGTGAGGATATACGAAAGAGGCTGTTGCCCTTCTTCTCCCCATAATCCATAGCAGGTCCTTCCCAACCTCCGCATAGCTTTTCTTCATACCCGGATTGTTTTAATGCTTTATGAAACTCTGCTACGAATTGTCTTTCTGTTTCTGAATGAAAAGTATCTGCAACAGTTTCAATTCCTCTGCCAAAACTAATGGTATCCATAGCTTCTTCCAGAAGTCTGTAATGGCATTGTAAGAAATCATATATATTAGGTCTTCTACGCTTTCTATCTGCCTTTTCAAGTTTATCTGCTAATACAACTTTATCTGCCATCATTTTCAGTACAATTAAGCAATTAGCGTTGTCCGGGTATGATATTGTCATCTGTGCGTCTGTTAGCATAGGCTCATTTTCTATCACAAAACCAAACTCTTTAAGTTTCTCAAAAATTACCCTATATCTTTTCCCTGTATTTAGAGCAGGTAAATCCTTACTTTTAACTTCCAGTGTATCTTTGTTCAGCTTGCCGGCTGCTATAAGATGATAGAGAAATTGCAAGGGGATATAGATTTCTTCCCTGGCTCTTCTTTCGTGACTGTCATAAAAGCGGTACTTCTCTATCTCATATAAAGGAAGGTTATAGACTTCAGGGAAATTCTTAATGTCCTCATAAATACCGCAGAACATATTCCAGATCTCCCCAAAAGCAGTCTGTAACTCTTTTATTTCCATTGTCTTTAGAAAGTCAGGATGTACTGTAAATCCCTCAGGAAATCTGATTAGTTCTAACTGTCTGATGGCTGCCCAATGGCTAATCCAGTATTTCATAACTCATCCTTTCCGGTTAGTCTGCCTTTAATCTGATAGGCACATAGATATCCAGCTGGTCATACCCAAGCCCCTTTTTGATATTTTCTGTTATGATCATATGGCACATAGTCCTGTGTCCATTTCTCTCATCCAGTTCAAAACCGCTGGTCTCTACCCACCTTTTGATTCCTTCATAAACTCTGCCATTAATGTCATCATCTCCGTCTACAGAGATAGCTGCTGCATAAATACCGCCTTCAAAATCTATAATATCATAACCGCCGGTATCCTCACTGACAGCATCATTTTCAACTGCCATCCACCACACTCCATACCCATCCTCAAACCACAGAAAATCAAGAGGGGAAAAAGATATTCCTTTTCGTTTCTTATCATAATCCGGCCACCACTTATCAAAATCACCCAAGGTCTTATCAAATGTATCATATCCGGAAGTAGCCATTCTGCATTTCGGTAATTCAACAATACGTACTTCCGGCCCTCTTTTTAACCTTTCACTGACATAGCTAAGCCGTTCCGCTGTATTCTCTGTCAATTTCTCAGCATCTG
>JAQSXJ010000009.1 GCA_029256725.1 Anaerocolumna sp.
GTAATCTCTCCGGTAAAGAAAGTGCCACTTCTTTACCTAGTCTGTAATGAGCATAAGTTGACGGCATAAGAAAACACCTCCTCAGACTAATCGTCTTTCCTTGAAATTATTTATTCATCTGAGGTAACTATACAATAGCAATGTTAAGTTTCTTATATCCCTTATGATAAATTAAGGTAAATCACACTTTTCTAACTCTTTAATACCTAATAGTGTTTAGAAGGAAGTATCTTACTTAGAGCTGGTAGGAATATATAACGCAGTGTATTATTTTTTCAGCTGTTAGTTGTAATAATGTCTTTTTTTCCTACAGCTGTCAGTTGAGATAATGTCTTTTTTTCCTACAGCTGTCAGTTGGGATAATGTCTTTTTTTCCTACAGCTGTTATTTGTGATAATTCCTTTTCTCTTACAGCTGTTAGTTGTGATAATTCCTTTTTTCTCTTACAGCTGTTAGTTGTGATAATTCCTTTTTTCTCTTACAGCTGTTAGTTGCGATAATTCCTTTTTTCTCTTACAGCTGTTCATTTCATCCTTTAACAACTCGACGGCTCTTATTAATTCCTTATCCTCACAGTTACACACACATAGCCGTATTCCTTCTGTCGTTGGAAAGTCAGGCAAATAACTGTTCTTAACACTGTTTACCAGAATACCCTGTTTTCTTAATCTGTTTACCACTACATCAGATGTATTTCTTTCTGTTCCAATAAAGGCATAAATACCGGATGCAGGAATATGATAATTTACTTCTGCATCAAAAGTTCTATAGCAGATTTCTTTTAGTACCTGCATTTTCTTCTGGTAGAATTTCTTGGTTCTTGTTACATGTGATTTGTACATGCTGCTCTTTAAATAGATTTCTAAAGCCCCCTGTGTCAGAATTGGTGTGTTAAGATCCATACATTGCTTATAACGCAGAAATTCTTCCTTTAACTCCTCCGGTACAATTGCCATTCCAAGACGCAGACCCGGAAGAAGGGTCTTAGAAAAGCTGCGGATATAGATAATTTTATCTTTGTCACCCATGGCATAAAGGGAATCTTCTTTCTCATCTGTTTCCAGATCTGCCAGATAATCATCCTCTACCAGGTAAACGCCATAACGGGACGCCAGCTTTAAAATCTTAAGTTTCTCTTCCCTTTTGTAACTAAAACCAGTGGGATTCATAAACCGTGGCATGGTATAGAAGAATTTGATATCACCTGTCCGAAAGTGCTCCTCAAGCTCTGCCAGATCAAGCCCTTCATCGGTTCGTTTAATCCCCACAATCGGTACATTATTACAGTACATGGCCTGCAGCATAACAGAATAGGTGGGCTGCTCTACTAAAACCTTCTTCCCTCTGCATGGAAAGTTAATGGAAGCCAAAATGTACAAAGCCTGCTGTGCACCGTTGGTGATAAAGATATCCTGTGGCTTTGTAAAGATATGAAAATTCATTAAATGTTTCGCCAGTACCGCTCTTAATTCCTCCATCCCCTGTGCAGGTGCATATTCCAGTAGTTTATTCTTATAGATGGTGATTGATTTCTCCATACAATGGTAGAAGTCTTTGTAGGGATTAATACTGTCCGGAGGTCTTACCGTGCTAAGGTCTGTTATTGCATCGGTATCCTGCAACTTGTTTATTACTTTGACCACGTAATAACCGCTTCTTGCAGCGGAATATATCAAATGCTCTTCCTCTAATAGCCTGTAGGCTTTTATTACCGTATCTGTGTTGCAGCCTTTTTCTACAGCTACTGAGTGGATAGAGGGAAGCTTCTCTCCTGGCTTTAATATACCTTTTAAAATATTCTCGCGTATGGATTCTGCTAATTTCTGATATTTATACATACTCTCTATTCACCTGCTTTTCTTCCAATCTGTACCGGTACAATTTAGTGTTTTTCACCTTGTAATCTAAGTATCTTTCCAATAAGATGACTATATCATAAAACTGCAAAGGAGAGAATATAGTTATGAAAACTTTTCCGTTTAACTTACAAGAATTACAACAGGTTATAAAAGAGTATCCTACACCTTTTTATATCTATGAAGAAGCTGCCATTGTAAATAATATCAGAAAGCTTAAAGCTGCCTTCTCCTGGAATAAGGGCTTTCGTGAATACTTTGCTGTAAAATCCACACCAAATCCATATATTTTAGAACTCTTTAAGTCGGAAGGCTGCGGAGTGGACTGTGCTTCTGAAACAGAGTTAATGCTTGCGGATTCCTGCTCCTTTTACGGTGAGGATATTATGTTTACCTCCAATGTCACCTCTGCCGGTGAATTTAAGAAAGCTGCAAAGCTTCAATCCATAATTAATCTGGACGACTTTTCACACATTGACTATTTGATGGAATATGTCAGTCTGCCGGAACTTATCTGTCTTCGCTTAAATCCCGGCGGACAGATTTACTATAAGGATAAGCTGATTGTTGATTTTGAAGATCACAAATTCGGCTTTACTGTAGAGCAATTTATAAGCGGTGTGAAGTATTTAAAGGAGAAGGGGGTGAAACGCTTCGGGCTTCATTGCCAATTCGGCAGCCATCGAAACGAAGCAGATTATTTCGAAGAAAATACCAGAAATCTATTTGAGAAGGTAGTTACTATTTCTAAAAATGCTGAGATTGAATTTGAATTTATTAATCTTGCCGGTGGGGTTGGTATTCCCTATGATGAGACAGCGCCTGAGACTGATATCTATGCAGTAAGCGCTTCCATACGAAAAGCTTATGATGAGATACTGGGTACTGCCGGGCTGACACCTATACCCTTATATCTTGAGTTAGGGATATTTATGACCGGACCCTGTGGTTATTTCGTATCCTCTGTCCTGCATATAAAAAAGGCTTCCAAAACCTTCCTGGGACTGGATGCCTCTACGAATAGTTTTATGAGTCCTTCCAGATATACCAATTACCACTATATTACGGTAGCAGGAAAGGAACTTGAGAAGCCTGACTGCTCTTATGTTATTACCGGCGCATTATGTGAGAACAGAGACCGTTTTGCTACAGACAGACTACTCCCTCCTGTTGATAAAGGAGATTTTCTTATATTTCACGATGCCGGTGCTTATACTTATTCCCATGGAAATAACTTCAACGGAAGGCTGCGTCCGGCGGAGCTTCTGATAAGTAAAGATAACACCCTGAAGCTCATTCGTAAGGCTGAAACCGCAAAGGACTATTTTTCCACCCTTGATTTCCCAATCAAATATGAAGATTGAGAAAGATTAGTTCCATTAACCTTAACCCGTAAAGTTCACTGTATTTTTATTTAGTTACCAGCTCCCATTGCAGACTGCATCTGCTTGCAGATTTGGCACTGCTACATAGTGGTTAACGTTCCAAAAATTACAGCGCAGAATACCGTAAAGTGAAGTGTTCAGAATTGTTCAATGAGTTTTCAGATATACCTTAATATCAAAAACTTTCCGTATTATAGAAAACCCCTTCAATTGGAGATTTTTGTCCAACTTTTTTGGTTCAGATCATTTCTCCAAGCAAAGGGGGTGTGTTTTATTCTTCCTTTAATCTTCCCATCACTACAGTACTGTAATAATTTCCGTCAGAAAGGAACTTGTCATTCCGCAAGATACCTTCCACTAAAAAACCAAACTTCTGGTATAAATGTATAGCCTTTTCATTGGTCTCCAATACATTCAGAGTAATCTTTCTAATATTATTATTGTCTGCCCAGACAATAGTCTCCTGCAATAGACTTTTGCCAATACTATATCCCCAATATTCCTTCAGGATACAGATTCCAAATTCCACCTTGTGAGAAAGACGTTTTAAAGTACTGCCTTCACATCTGCAGAACCCGGCAAGCTTGCCTTCTTCGGTTTCGGCTACAAGGAACAGGTGATTCGCTGCCTTTGAGTCATTTTCTATAATCTCTTTGAAGTCTTCTTTACTAAGATATCCTTCTCCCGGTTCCCGGTCCAGGTTCTCAGTCTCACCATCGATCTGAAGCCTGATTAAAGAAAGTTCCTCTGTATCTTCTACCTTTGCAGAACGGATGTAATATTTCAGGCCGTTTATCTGATACGGTTTCTTTTCAATTTTCATCTTTACACCTATTGTCTATCCCAGACCTGCTGCGATACTGTCACATTTAACAAAATTGAAAATTATGTTTGTGGCAGCCTTTCTATTATGAGTTTTTTCTATTATGAGATTTCTATTATAAATTTTCTTTTCACTCTTTCTACCTTGATGCGCTTTTACGTCATCACAAAAGAAATCTTAAATAAGTCCGGTATGAACACCTTTTGTTTTATCTCTTGGCATTCTATTGCTACATTATAAAACCAGAGATAAAAGATTGCAATATCAGTCTATTAATATCTTAAAGGCTACTGGTTTATCGCCTTCAACATTCTGGGTATTGATGTAGAGAACCTCTTCTTCTCTTGACCACTCTGGTTTCTCATCATATCCAAGTATGGATATATCTTTAATAACACCATGAAAATTAGGTAGTTTGGCAGCATTCTTCTCACCAAGAGCATGAATGGCCACTTTACCATCCTTCGGATAGTTTAATATATATGCATAGAGATAACTGCCCCTAACGGTAAACCTTATATCTTCTTTGGTAAAGACCTTTTCCTTTGAGTCAGTAAACTGTCCTTCTTCAATCGGGGTTGGTCCTTCCCCTGATATTCTCCACAACTTACTGTCATAAATACCTTCTCCGTTTATTTTTAACCAGTCACCGATTTCTGTAAGGATTGCCTTATCTTCTTCCGGAATGGAGCCATCTGCTCTGGGACCAATATTTAATAATAAACAGCCGTTTTTACTGACGATATCAATGAGATCACAAATGATGTCTTTAGCCTTTTTATAGCTGTTATTCTCTGTATATCCCCAGGAGTTCTTAGCAACCGCTGTATCTGTCTGCCAGAAATAAGGTTTTTGCTCTGCGAACTGCCCTCTTTCTATATCCACTACGGCACAGCCAAACATAAAAGCATCGTGTTTATAATTAATTACTACCTGCTCGCCCCATTCAATAGCTCTGTTATAGTAATAGGCTGCAAATTTCTTTAAATAAGGCTTGGCAGCACTGTGCTGTATCCACCAGTCAAAATATATTACTTTGGGTTTATACTTATCAACGATCTCGCAGGTACGAAGAAGCCAGTCTTCAAGAAACTCTTCTGTAGGTGAAGCACTAAAAAGATCATGATGGTCCGGTTCCGGCATGGAAGGCCAATAGAAGTCTCCGCATATTAACGGCTCCTTGATATCACTGTCAAATTCCTTACCATGGCTCATAAAGAACCAGTGCTCAATTCGGTGGGAGGAAGCCCCTAATACAATCTCTTCTTTTTCCAGGGCAGTTTTGAGTTCCCCTAATACATCCTTTTCAGGTCCCATTTCAGAAGCATTATAATGGGATATTTCACTTTTATACATCTGGAAACCGTCATGATGTTCTGCTACCGGTACAACATACTTTGCACCGGAAGCTTTAAAAAGGTCCGCCCATTCACCGGCATCAAACTTTTCTGCTTTAAACATTGGAATAAAATCTTTATAGCCGAAATCCTTATGCTCACCATAAGTCTTTACATGATGTTCAAATTCTTTGGAACCCTGTATGTACATGTTTCTGGAATACCACTCACTTCCAAAAGCCGGCACACTGTAAATTCCCCAATGAATAAAAATACCGAATTTAGCTTTCCTATACCATTCAGGAAGCTCATAACCGGATAAGGAATCCCAGTTATCCTGAAATCGTCCTGTCTTTATAACTCTTTCTATTTCTTCTCTGTATTTTTTCCTATCCATATATACCTCGCTTTCCACCCCAAGGCGATTGAAAAATCTCTGCTCTTATCACTCCTGGTATTTGCTGTTGCTGCTCTCATTATATCAAATATAGCTATCCAAATCAGTTGACAATTAAGACAATTTAGTATACAATCCAGACATTATGAAGGAATATAACATACTGGAATTTGCAAGAATTGATTTTCCTTTTTGGGTTGATAAAGGGGTTCATACAAAGCCATATTCTCCCCATACCCACAATTTTATAGAGCTGGAGATTATCTTAAGCGGAAGTGCGGACCATATCGTTGAGGGCAGAACCTATCATATTAAAAGAGGGGATGTTCTTGTTATAATGCCTTCCTACGTCCATGAAATACAGAATGTAGATAACCTTGAGATATACAATTATAAATTCGACCTGGATAAATTGATATTGTTAGAAGAAGATTTAGAACAGCTGTCCGGCTTTCAGGCGCTTTTTATCCTGCAGCCCTTTGATAAATACCAGCACGACTATACAAGTTTTATGACCTTAGAGGAAGAGAAGCTCTCTGTGGTTCATATATTAAGCGAACTCATCTTAAATGAATGGACGGAGAAAAAGGCAGGCTATAAGCTTTCCATTAAATCCTACCTTCTTACTCTTATCACTTTCCTGTCCAGATTATTCTCCAAGCCTTACCGGAGCCTCTGCGAAAATACCGCAGATTATTCATACGGTTAACTACATTCATGAGAATCTGACCGAAAAGATAACTCTGGGTAATCTGGCAGCCATGGCCTGCCTTTCTGAACGGCAATTTACTCGTATTTTCCATGATGTATACGGTGTCTCACCCATTGACTATGTTATAAAATGCCGGCTGATACTGGCTTCCCGATTATTAAAATATACGAAACTCCCGTTAACAGAAGTGAGCCATCGCAGCGGTTTTGGAGACAAAGTGTCCTTTTCCAGACTATTTACGAAAAAATATGGTGTTACACCAGGAAAATACCGTAGTTATAGTAATTCCTCCAAATCATAATTACATGTTATACTTACCATCTTTCATATCTCACCATATCCTCTAATTTTCTTCTTGGTCTTCCAGCCGGTGCTTCATCACCATAGCCAAGGGGAATGATTCCGCAGACATATTTATCATTGGGAATATTAAGAATTGGCCTTATATCTGCTTGATTAAACCAGGCAGTCCAGCAAGCCGACAAACCTACATGCTCTGCTTCCAGTAAGATATGTTCAATTGCAGCAGCTGTATCCCTGATAATTTGCTTCAATTCAGGTTCAGGGCTATTTTCATCCAGGTATAAATCCTTTGTATCCTCCAGACGACATGTTATGTCAGCAACACAAACGATAAAAACAGGCGCCTTCAACATCCACTTTTGATTATGATCAGCTGCTGTAAGCGCTTCTTTTAATCCGCTTTCTCTGACAAGAATAAAATTCCAGGGCTGTGTATTGCTGCCGGAGGGTGCGAGTCTTGCACTTTCCAGAATCTGCGTTAGCTTCTCCGGTTCTACTTCTTTCTCTATGTATTTACGAATACTTCTTCTGTTTTCTATTTCTTTTAACATAACTGCTCTCCTTTTCAAATTTAAAATCTATATTATTATAGTCATATCTTGAGGCTTTTTTTACCTGTTAGTGGAAAAAATAAAATAGACTCATAAGTATTACTTGACAAACTTCTTCTTACTTGACAGTATAAGATATATACTACTGATGTCAAGGATATTTAAAGTGTAAGCGATATTTGCAATCATAAAGGAGTCCCCATGGAAATCAGAACTAGTTATACCTGTCCTCTGGAAATCGTTCATGACATTATAAAGGGAAAGTGGAAGACCATTATTCTATTTCAGCTAAAGTATGGCAATACCACTTTGACTAAATTAGAGCATGACATAGTAGGAATCAATCAGAAAATGCTTTTACAGCAGTTAAAAGAATTACAGGAATTCGGGTTGGTTGGAAAACAAAGCTTTGAGGGTTATCCTCTGCGCGTGGAATATTTTCTTACTCCGGATAAGGGCAGAAAGATATTACAGGCTATTGATATCATGCAGGAAATTGGAATTGAATATATGGTTGAGCACGGTATGACAGATGTACTTGATCAAAAAAGTATCTCATATACAGAACACTTACCTGATACCCACAAATAAGTGGGTAATTTACAACCTCAGGTTTCCAGCCTATAATACAGTAAAAACCGGAGGTAAGAAAATGACTTCAGCACTTATTCTTATTGATATACAGAATGATTATTTTGAAAACGGCAGAAACGAATTGTTCCAGCCAAAAACTGCGGCCGCTAATGCTGCCAAAGCTCTATCACTTTTCAGAGAACTAAAAAGACCTCTCTTTCACATTCAACATGTTAATATTCAAGAAGATGCAACCTTTTTTCTGCCGGATAGCTATGGCGTCCAGATCCATTCAAGTGTAGCCCCTCTTAAAGAGGAGACAGTAATAATAAAACACGCTCCTAATGCCTTTTTTAACACCCGTTTGGCTGAAGAAATTCATAAGCTTGGTATTACACACCTGGTTATATGCGGAATGATGAGTCATATGTGTATTGATACCACCGTTAGAAGTGCGAAAGATCATGGTTTTCATGTTAGTGTTCTTGATGATGCCTGCACCACAAAGGATCTTGTCTGGAAGGAGAATATAATTCCTGCCTCTACAGTACACAATACAATTATGGCATCCTTAAGCGGAGTTTTTGCTCAGGTTATCACAACGGAAGAGCTGAATGAACATTTATAGGCATTAATAAATCATTAGACAACAAATAGATATACAAATACCAAATGCTCCTTCATTTATAGAATTAGGTTTTTTGTTTACCTGTTTTATAAATGAGGGAGTATACTATTAAACTATTAATAACTCACGATCATACTATGAAACTTTTTGACCCGCTCTAGTTCGTATAAATTTAAATCTTGCACAAAATGGATAAAATGTGCAGAATCCAGTATCTTTGCCCTGTTACAATACCTTTGATTGTACCATCCATAAGTATTTACGTCAAATTCTTTTGTTTTTCGTCAAAAATATTTTGGGATTATGATTAAATATTTTTATATCTGCAAAAATAGCAAGGAACCTGTGTGAGATTCCTTGCTATTTTTGATTAAAACTCTTATTATTTCTCCTCAAACCATTTAAATACTGAAGCTTTTTCCATTCTTTACAACATTATGCGGATGATAAATATTACTTGCTTATGTATTTGTTTTTGCCAAAGCCATTCAATATTTTATGCACGGTGTCAATTATCAGCCGTTAAATATCTCCATGAAATGGTCTGGCTGAGATAATGGGCGAAAACCGAATTTTTCATAGAAGGTCTGGGCATCTTTTGTAGCCAGGCACCAGCGTCTTAGGTGCTGTAGCTCCGGATGCTTAAACACACACTTTAAAAACCATTCTCCCAGCCCTTTATTTCTGTAATTTTCATCTATTATCACATCACATAGATAAGCAAAGGTTGCATAGTCCGTAACAACTCTTACCAGTCCTATCTGCTTATTATTCTCAAATAAAGAAAAACAAAGTGAATTCTCCAAGGATTTTACAATAATCTCACTGGGCCGCTTCTCTGCCCAATAGGTCTGTTTCAGTAAATGACATACTGCCTGTATATCCAGTTTGTTCCTGTCTGATGTAACATAATAGTTGTCCTTCGTAAATTCGATTTCCTGTCCCATATTGTTCTCCTGTCTGCTATCGTCATACTGTGCTATTTAAATTGTATACTTTTTATGGATTCTATTCTTATCAGTTTCTGAATCCCTGATTTCTCAACCTCTAATTGCACCCAATCCTCGTCGATATCCTGAATGATGCAATGTTTCGATGTGATTTCGTAATCTGCAGCATCACTCTCTAATGTAATCTTTCCATGTTTACCTATATTCTTTTCAAGTATTTCTTTCAAAGATATTTTTTCATTATTAACAATATTATTCTCTTTCAAGGTACGTTTGAGTTTCTCAACCTGCGTATTCAGATTGCAGCACCAGACAAAAGCTATCAAACCAAATATATATCCTAAGTATTCCATCGTTATTTTCCCTCCTTCACATACTTAATAGAAAGTATTGAAGATACTGGCAGCAGCTTATTTTCTGTTTGCTTACCTTTCGTATACTCTACGTTAATCCATTGCCCGTCAAAGTCTACAATCACACAATTTGAATTTACCAGCTCATAATCAGCAGCCTCGCTGTAAAATGTAAGACGTACCTTTTTCCCTTTCAGTCCATACAATAACCTGGTAATGGCACTGCCGCTTTCATTTTTTGTTTCTGTCTTTTCACAATTGTCTTTTAACAGATAATCGCAGCTTACACCTAAAATTTCAGCCAGATAAACAATTTTATCCATTTCAGGATAAGATTGATCCGATTCCCATCTTGATATAGACTGTCTGGTTACAGACATTAATTCTGCCAATTGCTCCTGCGTCATATTTTTTGATTTTCTGGCATCTGCTATTTTGATTCCTAATCCCATCTTGGTACCTCCATTATTTTATACCTCTTTATCCTAAGCCATTCGCAGTAATGTCTCTACCAACTTTGAGTTTCTTTATGTTACACTCAGGTTGCATTACATGTTACATGGGTATCAATTGCTGGGCAATTGCTCTATTTATCCATAATAACAAAAGTACTGCTTAAACTCAAAGCAAATTCTTAAGACTAATCCTTCTTTACAAATCATGGAGGTATTATGATATAATAAAATAAATTTAAAGCTAATGTTTTTGTTTTATTCCTTTATTTTATGTTATAAATACTATCTTTTAAAAAAAATTTCACACCTGAAATATGATTCATTATAATTTATTTCATAGCTATAACACATATCAATTAATAATAACTTTTCTCTATAGGGGGGTTCTTTGAAGATAGAACACATTGCCCTTTATGTAAAGGATTTAGAAAACAGCAGAAACTTCTTCCAGCAATTCTTCGGAGGTATATCCAATGATGGATACCATAACCCCAAAACTGGGCTTCGTACTTATTTTCTTACCTTTGAAGATGGTGCACGACTGGAACTTATGAACCGCCCGGATATGGTTTCCAATGAAAAAATGCCAGTACGAACCGGATATGCTCATCTTGCTTTCAGTGTAGGAAGCAAAGAGAAAGTTGATGAGCTTACTGAAAAACTTAGAAATTCTGGTTACCAGGTTATCAGCGGTCCCCGTACTACCGGTGATGGTTATTATGAAAGCTGTGTTTTGGACGGAGAAAACAATCAGATTGAAATAACCAGCTAATAATGTTTATGCATCGATACCCTGCAAGCTTTTTCTTTAAAGCTGCAGGGTATCGATAATCTCTTATTCTATATTGAGCCCTTTATAGAATTCCTCTTTCTTAAGTTCCATAAAGACCAGATCATGACTTTCACCTTCTGGGTCAGTCCAGAAATTCTCCATCGTCTTAACTTCCTGAAAGCCAAGTTTTTTATATAGCTTATATGCCCGTTCATTATCTTTTAATGTATCGATTTCTATGATATCCAATTGAAATTTCTCACATAGATATTTCATAAAAGCGATTAGGGTCTCCTGCCCAAGTCCTTTTCCCTGAAGACTAATATCGCATATCTTGATACCGATACCACAGCTTTTCCTGTTCATATCCAGGTTACCATAGGTTAATTCCCCTATAGGTTTATGACTTTCCCTGTCTTCTACTACGTACCTTCTTTTATCACGGTATGGATTCGTATCCTTGATTTCTATAGCAAAGGCTTCTTCCATTTCTGATACACTGACACCCATTCCCTTCTTAAAACCTACATCTTTCATCAGGGCTCCATTGTTCCACCACTCTGTAAACATAATTGCATCTGCAATTTCCAAAGCTCTGATTGTTATACGTCCCTCTTCATATACAATATCCATACCATAACCTCTTTCTTTCCTGTGACCTGTTTCTTCCTTAACCTTTTGGGGTTGTTTATAGCATCATATGATTAGCCGTTGAATTTATTTATGTAATCGTCCAAATCTTCTATTTTCATTGGTCTGCCGATATAATATCCCTGTATGTAGTCACATTTAAGCTTTTCCAGCAGGTGAATCTGATTCTCTTCTTCTATTCCTTCAGCAACCACTGAAATATCTAAGTTATGAGCAAGGTTGATTATGGATCCTATGATCTCCAGGTTCTTATTTTCAATTAACAAGTCATCTATAAAAGACTTATCAATTTTTAAGATGTCTATAGGGAGTTTTCTTAAGTAACTTAGAGACGAATAACCGGTGCCGAAATCATCCAGGGATATGTGGATGTCTCTGCATCTTAGAATCTCTAAGGTTGCCATGATACTTTCGACAGAACTGATCAATATGGATTCTGTTATTTCTATCTCCAGATATTTAGCTTCCAGATCAGCTTCTTTCAGAGCATTATCTATTACATCAATAATATTCGGGTCTTCCAGCTGTTTCACTGACAGGTTGATTGAGAGCAGACCTTCAAGCTTATGTTTCTCTTGTAAATCCCGAAAGGTTTTACAGGCAGTACGTATAATCCATTCTCCTAAAGGAATAATCAGCCCAAGTTCTTCTGCAACTCTTATAAATCTATCCGGACTTACAAAACCAAGATTGGGTGAATTCCATCTGGTTAATACTTCAAATCCGCGGATAGTCTTTTCTTTCAGATTATAAATTGGTTGATAGACTAGAAAGAATTCTTCATTCTGAAGAGCTGTTTTCAGTTCAGTTTCAAAATTTACTTTATCTATTATTTCCTTTTTCATTACCCCTTCAAAGAACTGTATGTTGTTCTTCCCGTATTCTTTTGCCTTATACATAGCTGTGTCCGCATTACGCATGAGCTCTATAACACCGATTCCATCCTCAGGATAGGCCGCTATACCAAAACTTGCACTGGTCCTAATCTCGTTGTTACACACAAAAAAAGGCTTAAGAAATTCCTGCCGAATATTATCAATGTAATAATATGCGTCTTCCCAGTTAACATCACGTGAGATTATCAGTGCAAATTCATCCCCACCGATTCTTCCGATCATATCATCTTTATGTAAGCTGGCTTTAAACCTTTCAGCTGCTTTTTCTAAAAATAAATCTCCGATATGATGTCCCATGGTATCATTTATTTTCTTAAAGGAATCAATGTCTATGAAAGCAATATAGAAACTTACCTCTTCTGATTTCGACCTCTTAATAAGTTCCTGAATTTTTTCTATAATTGCCATTCGATTAGGCAGTTCGGTTACCATATCAAAATGAGCAAGGTGGAATAATTTATCTTCATTATCCTGTAATTCTAGATTCTTTTCATTTAATTCATTGTATTTACAGCTAAGCTCAGTATGGGTTATCGCTATTCTCTCATACATTTTTTCAAGTTCTTCTCTTTGCTTTAGTTCTGTCATATACATACCATTTATGCGGCTATAATGTGCCTGATTAATGAGATGGGCAACGGGAGCTATAACTACAACCAGCGCAAACAGGATCAGCTGCAGAATAAAATAGCTTGTCCCAAACTCAAAGGGTGTATCAGACAGCAGCAGTGAATAATACATTCCTATAAGGAAAATAGACGCAGTAACATAATTTAACATAACCCTGGTTAGTCTGACCGAAGAAATAATAATATTAATAAAAGCGATAGTCCAAATCGCAGGCCCAACATAAGCGTAAGCTCTTACGACAACAAATATAAGCACCACTGAAAATAAAATGGATATCCAATGAGTTATAATCCTTGTCTTGACTTTTACATATTGTGACAGAATAAAACAAAAACACAAGAATAACATAAATGCACTATCTGCGATAGCACTTTTAAGGGGATAGTGCAGTATAAAATTAACCACAGAACCTACTATTAATACGGGGATTCCATAATAACAACCAATGTAATTTTCCATTCGCTCAATGGTATCCATATCATTGGATTCATTGATAATCTTAATGATACCTGGTATGGTCTTAGGCATTTTTTTGTCTTTCACGATAACACCTCAAAAGAAATGACATTTTCCAAATTTTTATTCCATTATAAACCATTTTTCGTAAATTTCAAAGGTAAGTATGAAATTTTTTAAATAACTAAAATTATTCCTATATTGATTGACATTATCTTAAGATCCCGGTAATAAAATGTAACACAGAATTACTTATATTCATATATTTATAATATGAATTAATACTACCTTTAGGGTATTGCAGTGATTCGAATACATAATGAAAGAAAGGAATATAGAAATATGGCTGAACATTTTATTAATACAAAGCTCATACATGGCGGAGTAGATGGTGATAAACAGACAGGGGCTGTCAGTGTCCCCATCTATCAGACGGCAACTTACCGTCAGAAAGAATTAGGTGGAGATGCCCCTTATGAATACTCAAGAACCGGTAATCCTACCAGAGAAGCCTTGGAAAAGCTGATTGCGGAACTGGAGGGAGGAACTTCCGGTTTTGCCTTTGCCTCCGGTATGGCGGCTATTACTACTATCCTATTGTTATTCAAAAGCGGTGATAAGATTCTGATTTCAAGCAATGTTTACGGCGGTACCTTCCGTGTTCTGGATAAAGTTTTTCAACAATTTGGTCTTCAATATAAAATAGTTGATACTTCTGATACCCTGCTCCTTAAGAAAGAACTGACAGAGGAGGTAAAGGCGGTATTTATTGAAAGTCCTGCCAACCCTCTTCTTAGCATCACAGATATTGCAGCTGTTTCAGAGCTCACCCGTAAAAAGGATGCACTTACCATCGTAGACAATACCTTCATGACTCCATACCTGCAAAAACCTCTTACCTTAGGCGCCGATATTGTGGTACACAGTGCCACCAAGTATCTGGGCGGCCACAGTGATCTGGTTGCAGGCCTTGCTGTAACAGGCAGTGAGGAACTGGCAAAACGCATTGCTTTTTTACAAAATGCTGCAGGCGGAATCTTAGAACCCTTCGATTCCTGGCTGCTTATCCGGGGTATCAAGACTCTCTCCGTCCGGCTTGACAGACATTTGGATAATGCCTCCTATATTGCCGAATATCTTAGGAATCATAAGGCCGTCGAGAAAGTGTTCTATCCTGGGTTCACTGATTTTGCAGGATATGAGGTTCACAAAAAACAGTCCTCCGGGGCCGGGGCAATAATATCCTTTACCTTGGCAAAGGATTATGACATCCGAAAATTCTACAAAAACCTTGACTTAATTATCTTAGGTGAGAGTCTTGGCGGAGTAGAATCCCTGGCCTGCCACCCGGCTTCCATGACTCACGCTTCAATCCCTGAGACCCTGCGCCGGCAATTAGGGATAACTGATAATCTGGTTAGACTCTCTATTGGTATAGAAGATAAGAGAGATTTAGTGAAAGACCTTGAAAAAGCCCTTACACAAGCAGCACAGTAGGCAGAGTTTATATAAGCACTTAACCTTTAGCAATTGTCAGCTTATAGCAACTTCTTTACTAATTGAAATTACTTTGTTTATGGCAACTACTTTGCTTATAGAAACTACTTTGCTTATAGCAACTTCTTTACTAATAGCAACTACTTTGTTTATAGCAACTTCTTTGCTAATGGCAACTTCTTTACTAATGGCAACTTCTTCACTAATGGCAACTACTTTGCTAGGCAACTACCTTGCTAATAGCTTTATATAATTGAAGAAAGGAGATTCCACCTCATTTATTGTTGTGGGGAACTGTATAAATTGAGTTTTTCATTACTTATCACCAACCAGTTCATTAACTCAAATTCAATTGGTACAGTTGTTATATAAATGAAATATTATAATGACATTCGTCAACTGATTGGCAACACACCTCTTTTTCTATTAAATAACATGAATTTTCCAAACAATCTCCGTGTCTTTGCCAAGCTGGAGTTATTAAATCCCGGCGGAAGTGTAAAAGACCGGATGGGCATGGCTCTTATTAAGGACGCGGAACTGCGTGGCATCCTAAAACCCGGTTCTGTTATTATAGAAGCCACGGCAGGAAATGCCGGAATAGGTCTGGCACTTGCTGCCCTTAATAAAGGTTACCGGGTAATCTTTGCCGTCCCTGAGAAATTCTCTTTGGAAAAACAGGCCATTATGCGGGCTTACGGTGCAGAGATAATTCATACCCCTCTGGAAAAGGGAATGCAGGGTGCTTTTGAGAAGGTAGAGGAATTAAAAAGAGAAATAGAAAATCCAGTACTTTTGAATCAGTTTGCTAATCCTGAGAATCCCAAAGCTCACTATAATACAACCGGCCCTGAAATTTATAAGGATCTGGATGGCAATATCGATTATCTTATAGGTGGTGCCGGAAGCGGTGGAACTTTAAGTGGGGTAGCCAAATATCTGAAAGAACAGCTCCCCTCTCTTAAATGTATTCTGGCAGATCCTTTGGGTTCAACCATGGGAGGAGGCGAAGCAGGCTGCTATTCTATTGAAGGTATTGGAAATACTTTTATGCCGGAAACCATGGATATGACCTTAATTGATGAAGTAATTAAGGTAAGAGATGAAGAAGCTGTTCAAGAAGTACGTCTTTTGGCGGCACATGAAGGTATATTAGCTGGTTTCTCCTCCGGTGCTGCATTAACAGCCGTTAGAAGGGCTGCGGATCATTTGCGGGCGGGAAGTAACGTGGTGGTTATTCTACCCGACAGAGGTGACCGGTACTTTAGTAAAGATATATATTAATCCTTCTTAAATAAAGGCTAATTAAATTCAATAAATTCAATGATTAAAACTCCATTATAATAATCTCATAATAAAAGAAGCGTAAATACCAGAAGTTCCGGTATTTACGCTTCTTTTATGAATTGTAATGCTGCTCATGATGTATCATCCACCTTTTTCGCTCCAGACCACCGCCATATCCGCCTAAGTCGCCACCTGTCTGTATGACTCTGTGACAGGGTATAATGATAGCCAACTGGTTAGCACCATTTGCATTACCTACAGCTCGTACTGCTTTGGGATTACCAAGAGCTTGTGCTATATCTTTATAAGAGATAACTTCTCCAATCTCTATTTTCCTAAGCATATCCCAGACCTTCTTTTGAAATTCTGAACCAAATACTATAACCGGGGTTTTAAACTCTTTTAGTTTCCCAGAAAAATAGAGACCTAATTCATCTTCTATCTGCTTCGATATTTCTGTCTTGCCCGGAATAATACGAGCATTTAATTTAATTCTAAGTCTTTCTATCTCCCTCTCCAATCCCCTGCGGTCTACGAATTCCAATAAATACAGGTATTCATCATCTGCAATGCTAAGCATTGGTCCTAAGGGTGTATCTGTCCAGCAGGCATGAAGTACTTTGATTTCACCTGCTTTCTTTGGCGGTATCCCCATAATCTTTGAAAAGGCATCATGAAAACCGCTGGAAGAATCATACCCTGTGTCAAGCTGTGTATTAATGATCTTTTCCCCACTTCGTATGGATTTCATAGCCAGTCCCATTCTTCTGGCTCTTGCATACTGAACAAAGGTCATACCATAAATTTTCTTAAACTGTCTTCTGGCAGTAGCTCCATGGATACCCAGCTCAGCAAAATCGGAATCTTTCCAACGTTTTTCCGGATTCTCTTCTACCTGTTCTACCATATTTTGAATCAGGGGAGAAATTTCCTTGGGATAAGAAAGAGGATGACATTTCTTACAAGGGCGAAAACCTGCATGCAATGCTTCACTGGCGGATTCATAGAAAATACAATTTTCATATTTGGGTTTTCTTGCAGGGCAGGTGGCATGGCAGAATACGCCTGTCGTTTTAATTCCTGCAAAGAATATTCCGTCATACTCTGAATTTCTCTCTACCAGCGCTGTATAATATTTTCTTTTGACAGTCTCATCTATAACCATAATAAAACCTCACTTTCTGGTTAACTTAATACCTTTGAAGATTTAAAATGCAATTTCTGTTAAGGTATATTATAAAAACAAAGAGCATGTTCCTATAATTGGATGCTCGGCAGAAGAAATCGCTGCCTTTTATCAGAACAAAAGTACAATTTCTGATAAGCTTTATTATAATCATTTATGAGAAGTTGTCCTACGAAAAATGAACATGCATTTTTTAAGCCTGCTGTTTCTCCATCCAAATCTTAAGTAATACTTCCATATCTTCTGCAAATTCCTTATCTGTCTGTGTCTCACCTTGTTTCAATTCTTCTAATATCTCGAAAGAAAATGTCTTAGCTCCATATTGATTCCATTCCGTAAGCATGGAAGGTTCCGGACAGGAATTTGTAGAGAAGAAGAATTCATATCTATTTTTCTGTCCTTCCATATCCCTTGTTGTTTTTATCCAGGTTCGATTATTTACGTTGCATTTGATACAATAGATACCTCCTACTGCTTTCTTACTCTTATATTGCTCTATTAATTCTTTTCTTTTCGTCTTATCCATTGTTTTGCTTCCTTTCCGTTCTATATAAACCATAATCCGTGTCGGCTGCAGTAATAATACAGCCTTGCATTGTCCCTATGCTGTAACTTTCCGCCGCTTAATTTGGGCAGTCTTACGCTGGCTTGCTGCTCCGGATAAAGTTTGACCAACAGAATTCTGTCTGACATTACATATGCCACAAAGGAAAGATAATGGTCTTTCTTCATATCGTGGGAAAAGGTTATATAATACTCGTCTTCTGTTTCTTCTATCTCAGGTTGATGCCTTTCATCAGCCGGTTTTGCTATAAGCGCTGTCAGTCTTCTTCCACAGCAGGAAATACCGGCATCTCCGGTATTGCTGATAATATTGTTGCATACCGGACAAACATAGAAGCTGGAACGTTTAAAATTACCCGTATCAATGGCATTGGATGCCAAGTCACCTTCTAAAATTTTTTCAATATCTATCTGAAATAAATCTGATAGTTCTCCAAGTAGGGATATATCCGGGCATCCCAAGCCTCTCTCCCATTTAGATATTGTCTTGTCACTGAGATTTAACCTGTCTGCAATCTGCTTTTGGGTCATACCTTTTTCTTTACGAAGACGGAGTAAGAGACCTCCCACTTTCTGACTGTCCAATTACCTTACCTCCAATTTACTATTATAAATAACTTTGAATGAAGCCACAATAAACGCTCCGTAGAGTTACAGCTTTAACTCATAGTTCTGTTCAATTAAGGTTTTCCCCCAGAAGTTATTTTCAAATTCTTTCACTAGTTGAAAACCTGCTTTTTTATACATACTAACTGCCGTCTTTTGTTCTCTGGTAGTATCAAGAAATACCCTCTTGTAGTTTTTATCCCTACAGAACTGTAAGGCCTGTGTCAACAACCGCCTGCCTAATCCAATACTTCTGTAAGAGGGATGTATGATAAACCATCTAAGCTGTGCTAATTCTTCTGAATGTCCAACAATCGCAATAGCACCTACAATTTTCCCCTGTGCTTCTGCCAGCCAGATTCTGTCTTTCTCTGGATTATAGCTTAGGAGAAAATCATAAAAAGTCTTACAGACATACCCTTCAAATATATGATTGTACCCGCATTCCTTTTCATATAACCACCCATGCAGTTCAATGAGCCTCCCGACATCTCCCGGCCTTAACTCACAACGCAGGTTAATGTCTTCTTCTACTATGGCATTTTGGTCGCCGGATAGAATTTCTTGTATGTTCTCCATGCTCTTAACTAATCTTTCCTGTTCCGCTTCCTGCAATTCAGAAACCATGCTGGTAATATGCTTATCTGATAATCCATTCAGCTTGTCCAGAGTTTCTTTCCCAAGTTCCGTCAGATACAGATAGAACAGTCTCCCATCTTCTTTTGACTGTACCCTGTAAGTAAGACCTTGCTTTTCAAATCGCTTTATAATTCGGCTGAGATATCCGGAATCAATACTAAGTTCCTGAATTAATTGTTTAGCTGTACAATCCTTGTTATGGGCTATGTCATACAGAACACGGGCTTCGGACAGTGAAAAGTCACTGTTTAGCATATGCTGATCCAGCAGCCCCAGAATATTGGTGTAGAAACGGTTGAATTTTCGTATGGTATGGATAAATGGAGTATGAACTGATTCCATGGAATACCTCCTGTATTTTTAATTTTATGCTTATTATAAATATATTATCTGACTAAGTCAACTATTTATTATTTTTAAGTATTTATCTTATCAGAGTTTTCATACACCTCCTAAGTGCGGCATGACCTGAACTTACTGCAAACACCATTTTCTATGACATAACGTGATCGAATGAAAAAATGTATACATGCAATAAAGTTTTAAACCTGACTTACTGTTGTCATATTTGAATGGTTATACTATAGTAAAATGTATGAATAAATTCATTAATATATTGTGTTTTATCGGAGGTACATTATGGCTGAGGCTTTTAAGGATATTTATACGGAACAGTTTCTGAGGGATTTTAGTGATAAAATAAATTCCGTGTATGAGAATTTTCAAGGAGAAGAGTTTGTAGCCGCTGTACTTGCTGATTCCTGGGAAGATTTGGCCCTGCGAGGCAGGATGTTGCGGATTGTTGATATACTTGGCAGATTATTACCACCTGATTATGAAGATGCACTAGGGATTTTATACAAACTTGTCAATCACTGCGAAGGTTTTCCTTATCTGTTCTTTCCGGACTTTGTAGCGGCTTTCGGATTAAAAGAGGAATATTGGGATATATCCATGAGTGCTTTAGAGTGCTTTACAAAGCATTCCTCCTCGGAATTCGCTATCAGGCCTTTTATCCTTAAAGATGCAGAACGGACCATGGGGTATATGCTTAAATGGTCAACAAGTTCCAATGAACATGTCAGACGTCTATCCAGTGAAGGCTGCAGGCCTCGTCTTCCCTGGAGTATGGATCTCCCAGTATTTAAGAAAGATCCAACTATGGTGCTTAATGTACTAGAGAATCTGAAAGCAGATTCTTCCCTCTATGTTCGCAAAAGTGTTGCCAACAATCTTAATGATATTGCTAAGGATCATCCGGACGTAGTGTTAGCGGTTGCAAGGAAATGGATTGGCAAGAATCCAGAAACCGATTGGATTCTTAGGCATGGCTGCCGTACCCTTATACGAAAAGCCGTACCGGAAGTACTGGCTTTATTCGGTTATGCAGACACCTCTGAATCTGAACCCCTGATTTTAAATGCTACGTTGAATGTAACCCCGGATCAGCTCTCTATCGGTGATACCTGCCAGTTTAATTATTCCCTAGATATGAACAGAGATAGCCCTGCTCACATCCGTTTGGAGTATGGAATAGACTTTGTAAAATCCAAAGGTAAAACCTCAAGAAAAATCTTTCTATTGTCTGATAAAACGGTACCCGGCAATTCCCATCTATCAGGCTCACATAACCACAGCTTTGCCAACCTTACCACCAGAAAGCATTATTCTGGATTACACAATATTGCCCTGTTAATTAACGGCATGGAAGTTGCTGCAACTACATTATTGCTGCAATAAAGGGGCTTATGCAAGCCCCTTTTAACATTTATTATTGAATTGACTGACACCTTACGCTGCTGGATTCAGCCTTATATCAAGGTATACATCGCCTACAGAAGTGGATATGCAGCAGGCGGTACGAAGAGTGTACTCCTTGCTATCATCCGGTTTTCCCAGTACCGGGGGAAGTATATCACAATTCAGATTCTTTTCTGCCAGCATAGTAAGGACATTTCCGCTTATAATATTAGCTATCTCAGATATAGCAGAGGTTACAAAATCATCAACAGAATCCATCTCCATACCGCTCATAATATTTACCATTCCAAGAGAAGTTGTATGGGGAAAGCGGTAAATTACTTCCCCTATTAATTCACCGATAACTCCGATTGAAATATCAAGTTCATTATCGCTAAGGAAACTCTCGGCCGGGCGGTCAGATATATCCGATAGATCTAGCATCAGCTGAAATACATTGCGTGTTGCTTCTAAAAAAGGACTGTAGAGATTATCATTCATTATAGTTAGACCCCCTTTTCTAATGCATATGTAGCGATTCGCTGATCTTCAGCGGCAACATGATTAATCAGCCAGGCTAAGAGTTTTCCGGCAAATTGCTGCATCAGTTGCTCATTATATCCGCTCTCTTCGTAGTCCTTTGTAAACTTCACTACATAATTCACCATATCTGCATGTATCTGCTTATGAGCTTCATAACCCGGATATCCGATTCTTAACTGATATTCTTCCTCATCTCTGAAGTGTTCTACTACATAACCATTCATAAACGCAAGAGTTTCATTGACCTGCTGTACTTTCTCTTCCCAGGAAGCGGCAGATCGCAATGTCTGCATAAATACCTGTACACGACGGAATAATTCTATGTGTTGTGCATCTACCACATCCACTCCCAGCTCGTACTTATCTTTCCAAAGCATATTGTGTAAGTCCTTTCTTGTCGAATTATACTTTTGTTAGTTAATGTATTATATAGTTTGTTTTATCATTTTTCAAGTAAATCTTTTGTATAGAATCAGGCTGCTTCCATCTTATTTACTATAACCTATTCCCACGGCTTTTATCCCAGTGATCACAGCCAGAAGGGCCATAACTTTTAATAAAGTCACTTAAAACCCTTACCTTCTTAGGTATATCTTTTATGCTTAAATGTCCATATCCCAACATTAGTTTATCTGAATGCAGCCCTTTCTTAAGACAATATTCTTCTACTGGATATGCTCTTATCCCTAAAGACTGGCTTTTATGAATGAAATCCTCTTCAAAGCTCTTTCCTTCTATTTGTAGAATCAGATGCAGTCCTGCCCTATCTCCCAATAACCGCTCTTTCCCTTTAAAGTTCTGTGCCAGGCTGTCTGAGAGTGTATTTCTTTTCTCGTTGTATAAGTGACTGAGCTTCTGAACATACTTATCAAGCTTTCTCTGATAGAGAAATTCCGCTAAAGCTGCCTGTTCAGTAATTGGATTCTGCACATCAAAATATTTTCTTGTATGAAGCCATTGTTTCTTTAAACTTGGTGGTAGCAGGACAAAACCTATTCGAATCGCCGGATACATAATCTTACTAAAGGTACCCGAATATATCACCCGTTCTGAATCCATAGAGTAAAGAGGTGATATTGGTGCTCCAGTATAACGGAATTCACTGTCGTAATCATCTTCAATGATATAAGTTCCCTGTTCTCTGGCATAACGTATCAATTCTACTCTCCGTTTGGCCGGCAGTATTCCGCCTAAGGGAAACTGATGGGAGGGCGTAACATAGATAGCCGAATAGCTGCGTCTGTCCAGCAGATCAGTTATAATTCCATTGGTGTCAGCTGGAAAGCCCGTATAAGCAGCTCCTCTTAGTTTGAGTAACTCAATAATTGCTCTATGGCAGGGATCTTCCACTGCAAAAGGCATCCCCTCCCTGTACAGCATATGTACAAGAATATTTATAGCCTGAGTCGTACCAGTGGTAATAAATACATTATCTGCATCTACAGTAATCCCTCTCATTCGAAACAACCACTGGCTGATTTCCTCTCGTAAAGGTGTATAACCTGCTGTATTAAAATATCCAAAATCTCTTTCAAGCAGTTTATTCTGTGACTTATCAAGCATTTGTTTCCAAACATAATAAGGAAATGTACTTATGTCAGGTTGCCCTGTCTTAAAGTCAATAGGAAAGCTTTCTACCGATTCATGTATTTCATTGACTATAATCTTATGGCTCACTTTATTTAAGCATAGACCTTCTTTGACCCTGGTTGGAGCCCCTTGTCTGCTTACTACATACCCTTCAGCAATCAGCATATCATAAGCTTCAGTGACAGTACTTCTGGAAACTGCTAAATCCTTCGCAAGATAACGGCTGGAAGGCAGGGCTTCCCCTGCAGTCAGCCTATTATCCATTATCAGATTCCTGATATGGTGAAAAAGCTGCCTAGATAATGACAGCTCACTTTGTTTCATCAACTCTATGTCCCACATACTCCCTCCAACTGGTCTGATTTTTTTCTGCTATAGTGGATATTGAAGTACTCCAGTTTCAATGCTAGTATTATACCACTATACATCAACTCGGTAAAGGAGAGATACATCATGAGAAACTATAAAGGACACCTCTATTTAATTATGTCATTT
This sequence comes from Anaerocolumna sp., assembly GCA_029256725.1. Lineage (GTDB taxonomy): Bacteria > Bacillota > Clostridia > Lachnospirales > Lachnospiraceae > Anaerocolumna. Next base: position 23,876 of record JAQSXJ010000009.1, read on the forward strand.
ACCATGGCCGGTACTTCTATTATTACAGCTAAATTTCTTACCGCATTAGGTACCTTCACTATTACTTCCGTATGCCTGTTTCTGATACTGCTTATCTTAACGCCTTTCTGTCACGTTCGGATTATAAACTATCTTAAATCTTTAAACTGTAATGATTGGATAATGATCTGCTTTCAGGCTGTCTTTGGTATCTTTCTATTCCGTGCATTTTTATTATCGGGTCTTAAGATTACAAGTTCCCTGGAAGCCGGTATCTTAATAAGCTGTTCACCGGTAATAACCAGTACCTTAGCACACTTCTTCTTAAAAGAAAAAGCCAACGCTAAAACTTTTCTCGGTGTTAGTTTGGCTTTTATCGGAATTTTATTGCTGCAAGGTATAAATACCAGACTCAATACCTCCCATTTACTTGGCAATCTGCTAGTTTTATGCGCAGCTGCCAGTGAATCAGTATTTAATACCTTATCGCGAATTTATAGCCGGAGTAAATCCCAAGGAAATAAACTATTTGATCCCCTTCTTCAGACGATGCTGGTATCCTTTGTTGCGCTTATTCTGTGTTTGCTACCTGCCTTTAGGGAACATCCTTTTAAAAGCTTATCCATACTGGATATTAGAGGTTGGTTATCTATTATCTGGTATGGTTTTGTAGTTACTCTGCTGTCTTATATTCTGTGGTATGCAGGTATAAAGAGGTGCAATACTTATACTGCTGCTGCATATTCCTGCATTATGCCCCTAACCTCCATGCTCTTATCTTTTATCATATTAGGTGAAGCGATTACAGGAATTCAGTGGGTAGGAAGCGGATTGATATTATTAGGAGTAATGTTAATTACCATTTTTACAAGTAAGCAAGTTATTGCCAAAGAATCACAGTAATACATAATGTTCTGTCCTTAAAGACAGAGTTCATAAGCTGTTACTCCTTCTGTCTGTTTAAATCCTTCTTGCAAATAAAGTTCTTTTGCCTTTTCATTATCAGCATTAACACAGAGTACTGCCTTTTTGTATTCTAGATTATCTGCAAAATGAAGCGCAGCTCTAAGAAGCTGCCTTCCAAGTCCTTTCCCCTGATAAGCAGAAAGAACAGCAATGGGACCGATATACATAGCAGGGACACCTTCGTATTCGTCATTCTCTCCTCTGATAATCCCTACTGGTTTATCGTCCTTAAGCATAAGCATATGGCCGCCTTCAAGGTACTCCGGCTGCGCCATATTCTTCTGAACCATTTCAGGTGTTATTGGTGCCAAGTTTCCTTTCAACTGGGCAATCTCCCTCTGGCAGCTTGATTTCAGAGATTTCTTTCATATCATTGACTAAGAGAAATGTATATCTTTCAATGGTAAAATGCAGTTAAGTTTTACATTCATACAAATACCTCTTGTCTTTATCCTGTATCTATACTTGTATTATAAAATTTATTGGATTGAAATTCAAAGATTATTTATATATTTTCCCAGTTAATTTTTACTTAGTAGTACTAAAGCGATGGCTGCTATGTTCCCAACACCTTTAATTTAATTGGACGCAATTTCCTATTAAAAAAAGGCATAAATACATAATGTATTTAGCCTTTATAATCAGAATAATATTTTCATCAAACCCAAGTGTAATAAACCTTGGTTATACTCTAGGTTTGGTGCTTAAAGTTTTATCCACCTATGAATTTACCACATGATATCTTCCTTTGGGGACGATAAAAGGTGAGTCTGATACAGGGTCTTTGATAACTGCACAATCTAATCCGAATACCTGCTTCATTAATTCCTCTGAAATAACCTCTGAAGGTTCTCCCTGCGCAATAAGATTTCCTTTTTGTACCGCGAAGATATAATCTGCATAACGAGCAGACAGATTGATATCATGTAATACCATAACGATTGTTGTACCGCGTTTACGGTTTAAATCTGTTAAAAGATCCAATATTTCGACCTGGTAGGTAATGTCCAGGAAGGTTGTAGGTTCATCCAGCAGAAGAATGTCTGTCTGTTGTGCAAGAGCCATAGCAATCCATACTCTCTGGCGTTGTCCTCCGGATAATTCATCTACACTGCGATTTGCAAGTTCTGTAATTCCCATGATTTCTAATGCTTCTTCTACTGCTTCATAATCCTTTTTCCCAAGGCCTTTTAAGAAATTCTGGTAAGGATACCGACCTCTGGATACAAGATCTGATACAGTGATGCCTTCCGGTACCACTGGTGATTGAGGAAGCAGTCCAAGAACTCTTGCCAGTTGTTTAGGCGGTATCTCACTGATCTGCTTTCCGTCCAGTACGACCTCGCCGGATACGGGTTTAATAAGCCTTGCCAGGGTTTTCAATAGTGTGGATTTACCGCAGGCATTGGCACCAATGATCACGCTGATTTTGTTATTCGGTATAACTACATCTATGTCATTGATAATAATTTTTTTGTCATATCCGGCAACAATTTTATTTGCCGAAAATTTAGGTGTTTGTTTCATGCTGCTCCTCCGGTTCGATTCATACGTATCAGTAGATAAATTAGATAGGGTGCACCAAGAATTCCCGTTATAATTCCTACAGGAAAGCGGATATCAAAAGCATACTGCCCTATAATATCTGCCAGAAGTACAAGAACTGCTCCGGTTAATCCGGCGGTAATGGTATTAGATGACCCTGCCAGTTTGCTTGCGATAGGCCCTGAAAGAAATGCCACAAAAGCAATGGGACCAGTAACAGCTGTTGCATAAGCAATTAAGAATACAGCCCCTAAAACCAGCAGCAGTCTGCTGATGTCAGTTCTTAAGCCCAGGGTTATGGCTGACTGCTCTCCCAGCTCCAGAATCTTAAGCATTTTACTAAGAAGCACCAGTAAGCAGCCAAATATTAATACTACAATAAATAAGCCGGGTATATTCTTCATCTGCATTCCGTTCAAGCTTCCGTTGAGCCATCTGATAGCCGCGGGCACATCATACTGATTGGCTCTTAAGAGCAGATAAGAAATCGCCGCATTTAACATAGCCTGTATTCCGATACCGATAAGTATCAGTCTTCCGCCGGAAAAGCTTCCACCTCTGGACAGCATATAGATTAAGAAGGCAACCGTCAATCCGGATACCACCGCAGAAATAGAAACAATACTTCCGCTGACATTAAGAACCAGAATACAGAAAACTGCTGCAACACTGGAACCGGAGGTTACACCGATGATATCAGGACTTGCCAGAGGGTTTCTTAACATGGTCTGAAAAGTATTTCCTGCCATTCCAAATGCCATACCGGCTAAAAGTCCCGCCAGCATACGGGGTAGCCTTATGGTTTCAATGGCAAAGGTAGCACCTTTAATCTCTTCTCCTAACAGAACCCGAAGGATTATTTCCGGTGAATACTTCGTATTGCCCAGATAAAGCATTACGCTGCATAGGATTGCTGTTATTACAGTTAATATCACTGTAACAGTGATAAAACGGACTCTTCTTTTATGAAAACCCAATTTTACGATATTAAGATTATTATTTGTCATAATGAACGCACCTTCGCTCTCATAGCAATCAGAATCAGTATAGGTGCTCCGAAAAATGCAGTAACAATTCCGGCTTCCAATTCTCCGGGCTGTCCTATGAGTCTTCCTATAATATCAGAAACAGTTAAAAGTATTGCTCCGCCTAAGGCTGACATAGGTACAACAAACTTCATATCAGGGCCGCAAAGCATTCTCATGATATGAGGAATCATAAGCCCCACAAATCCTATAGGACCTGCAAGAGCGGTCGTGGCACCACATAAGAGCACGCCGGCTAAGGCTCCTACTATTCTAATCAATCCTGTTTTTACACCTAATCCGGTTGCCACATCATCACCTAAGGCAAGAGCATTCAAGGCAGATGCTGACAGAACTCCTATGGCTAATCCAATAACAAGAAAAGGAGATACTGACAGGATTCCTTTCCAGGTAGCTCCGCTTACACTGCCCACCTGCCAGAAACGGTAAGCATTCATAACATCAGTCCTTGGCAGAATTACCGCACTGACTAAAGAAGACAAAGCAGCACTGGTTGCTGCACCTGCCAGCGCAAGCTTAATAGGAGTTGCACCTCCTGAACCCATAGAACCTATTCTATAAACAAAAACAGCGGTTACAGCTGCTCCTGCCAGTGCAAACCAGATATATTGATTTGCTGAACTGATATGAAAAAAAGCAATACCACTTACTACAAACAGGGATGCTCCGGTATTTACACCTAAGATACTGGGATCCGCAATAGGATTACGGGTAATCGCCTGCATCAGAGCGCCGGAGACCCCAAGGGAAGCTCCGGCGATAATACTGAATACAGTTCTAGGAATACGTTCACGGATTACCAGTGCTTCAAAAGATCCGCCGTCTGGATGAAGGAGAGCTCCGATTACATCAGGAAGCCCTATATTTCTTGAACCTAGTGCCAGGGAAGCGAAAACAGAAAGCACAAGTCCTGCAACACCGGCACATATCAGTATAATTATTCTCTCACGTTTCATTGCACTTTATCAGCTGCCTCTCCGATTAACTTTAAGTACTCATCAATAGTTGCAGGAATGGAAAGGGCGCTGGGTGTACCAGAAGCAGCCAGTGGAGTACCATCCTGGATTAATACCACAGAACCTCTCTGTATTGCAGGAACAGTTCCAAGAAGGGAATCTGCCTGCATAGCTTTTAATAATGCATCATCACCATAGGCAACGATAATATCTACATCTGAAAGAACATCTGCATTTTCAGCACTGATTTCAAGTGCAAAAGTTGCCTGTCCTTCTGCCAGTTTCTTAACACTTTCAGGCTCTACTAAACCAAAATCATTAAGGTAAGCAGCACGGGGGTCTGTAGATGTGTAAATATAGAATTTACCAAGATCTGTAGGGCTGAAGTAGAAGAAAGCTGCTGTCTTTCCTGCTATCTGAGGGTATGCTGCTGTCTTATCAGCTATTAACTGATCAAGATCAGCCACTAACTTCTCACCTTCTGCTTTCATGCCCATTCCTGTCGCATCCATGGTTATCTGGTCACGCCACAGTGTCTGCCATGCAAGTGTAGGATAAGCAACAACAGGTGCTATTTCACTTAATAAATTATATTCTTCTTCTGTAAGTCCTGAATATGCAGCAAGAATTACGTCAGGCTGTACATCGCTGATCGCTTCATAATTCAGACCATCTGTATCATTAAAAAGAACGGGATTTTCTTCACCAAGATTCTTAAAGCCCTCACTTGTCCAGGGTAATAACTTGCTGCCATCTGTCACTCCGTAATTAGCTTCTGAGACACCAACCGGAACAACTCCTAAAGCTAATGGAACATCTTGATTTCCCCAGGAAATTGTTGCAATACGTTCAGGCTTACTCTCAATTACAGTCTCGCCGAATGCGTGCTTTATTGTAATAGGATATTCAACCGTAGTCTCACTAGCTGCGTCTGTAGGTTCTGCAGCCTCTGTTGCTTCAGCTGTGGGGGTATTAGTTGTCTCAGCTTCACTATTGTTTCCGGATGTATTATTAGATTTACCGGAGCAGGCTGTTAGTGTCATAACCAGCGCTATAGCTATAATAGAACTCAGTTTTTTTAATTTCATATTCTAAACTCCTCTTTCATTTCATTTATGTACCATCTTAATCATGTTAGTCTTTTCTAACTTTGTTAGATTATCAAAGGAATCCGTATTTGTCAAGTAGCCAGAAATTGTAGAAACCATTCTCAAATATATATTTTAGCAAAAGTGATTATACCTTAGCTTTGAAAATTGCAGTAAATAAGCCCTTCTACCTATACCCTAAAATATTAGCAAATTAAGTTCGCACTGAATAATTGAGAAATATTATCATTTTCATAATTCATTATTTCTTGGAACTCTTCTGCCTTTATTCTCTTCAATTCTTATAAAAATGTATTTCAACTATATTTCCTCATATAAAATAATCCATGAATTACAGCAAAGACTGGTAATAGGTCTTTTCCTTAATTCATGGATTTGGATTTTATAAACGATAGCTTTCGTTAACTATTCTTTGATGCTACTTCTTCCTTCTGCACAACTTGGCTAATTTCATCAACAAATACACAGACATCATCAAAACCAGCCTTATTCATCTGAAAAAATAATTTACCGTGACATACATATTTTTGACTGTCGCCGAAACTGTAACGTGTTTTGGCAAGGCAATTACTGTAGCATCCTACACACTCCTCTAAGTCATTAAACATCCGCTGGGCAAATTCCTGGTTTCCTACCTGCAGACTGCGTAAGGTTTCCTCCATAAGATCTGCTTTTCTATGCCAGGTCTCTGGCTTCCCATTGGTAATCAGATACCACTGCAAGGAATGTTTAAACAACTCATTCCCCAGATAAATTGAATAGGAAAATCCGTAGTCTGAAGCAACATACGTTATTTTATTACCGTTTTTTTCAATAAGCCTTTTAAATTTAAGACTTTTAATTGATTTTAAATAGCTCTCGATACTTATGATACTCTTCTGTATTTCTTCCGGAAGCCTGGCTATACATGCTTCAAAAGTAAGCTTTTCACCTGGAACTCCCCATTGATTCGTAGTAATGGCAGAAGGTATTTCCTCTCCTTGTCGGGTTATCTCACAATCATCTTCATACTCAGTGACAGTTACGGACTTTATCAAAAGGTTTACAAATTTATCACAGGCTATCTTTATAGTGAAACCTGCTTCGTTCATTTCACGAAATTCTGCCGCCTTCATATACTTTTCTTTTTGGGAATAATATCGTTCTTCACCTTGAATGAGAATCTGCATTTCTTTTAAATCGTATGTTACAGATATATCAGTAAATTCCTCCATAGGCATTTGATTATGGTAAAAGAGAACTTTTCTTGTGGGTTTTACGATATCATCCATCCTTCGGTTGTCCGAACACAATGTACCAAAGTTGATACGCCCCTTTCCTACCAGAAGATAAAGACCGGGTTCATCTATTTGGGCAGTTATATCAATTCGCAAGGGCAGCTTATAAGTTCCAGGTAATGCAATATAAGAATTAACAGACAAATGCTCTGCATCAAAACGCTGAGTGGGAAGTGCATGTTTCGTACTTACATGGAGCATGTCCTCCACCTTCCCACATTCAACACGACCTTTAGATATAATATCTCCTAAATCTATCACATGCTTAACCACACTGCAACCTCCTGCCACCACTTAATCTATTCTCATTTTCGCTTTATTTATTTTCGTTTATTCTGTTAACTGCTTTTCCATAATAAAATTAGTTAAGAGAATTCCTTTCCTCTCAACCTGCTGCTCCTTTACCACGATAAATCCAGAACTTTTAAAGAAAGGTCTGGCTGTAATTGAAGCATGTGTAACCATATTCATCACACCCAGTTCCCTGCTATGCTTTTCCAATTCATTACATATAAATGTAGCAACACCCTTCCCCTGGTAATCCTTATGTACAAACAGTCGGTCTAAATAACCGGTGTTATCTACATCCCCAAAGCCTAATATTATTCCATTCTCTACAGCTACTATAGAATAGTGCTCCAGAAAGGATTGGTTCCATGCTGCTGTATCTATATTACCTGAAGCCCACGCATTTACCTGTTCCAAAGTGTAATCTTTCGTATTGATGTGATGAACTGTATCATAAAATAAAGCTGCTATTTGTTCAATATCTGTTTCATTATAATTCCTGATGAACATTATTACTCACCTATTGATTGCCATTTTGCTGCAAATCTAAACTCTCGTAATATATTTTGTACGTACTATGCTTCTTAATGCTTATGAATTTTTATTATGTCTATTGCCTTTATTATAAGTCAGTTTTTGGAAATAATCAATGTTCACATTTCAATAATGAGAACTGACAGCGTTTCTCAACAAACTAGTTCCTGGCACAACCACTCTTGTGTAATACCATTAAAACAGTATATAGTGAAAAACTGGCAGTTCTAATAAACCGTATTCCATTTCATATTGATTTATAGTTACAGCTTTCCGTTTAATGTCTCCTTATATATTCCTATTCCTTATGAACTTAAGCCTCACCTTATAATCTTCTGCGGGTCAAACCAAAGCCTGCACCGCAGATTCCACCCAGAATGTGAGCTGCATGTGCAATTCCGTCTTTAGACCCAATGCTTAATACTTCACCTCCAAGATAAACAATAAGTACCAATATCAAGGTCAAAGGAATCTTTCCATCTTTTACACCGGCAGCTGAGGAGAGTACTATCATCATAAATACAACTCCACTAGCTCCAAGCAATACACTGCCAGGAAATAATACGATATAAAACAATCCGGATACAAATGCTGTAATTAAAATCATAGTTAAAAAGGCCTTTGATTTATATTTCTCTTCCAGCATGGGACCCAATACCAGAAACAGCACCATGTTTCCACTGTAATGGCTCCAGTTGGCATGCCCCAGAACATGTCCGAATAACCTGAAATAAGTAAATGGGTCTAATAATGAAGTACGGTGTGCAGAAAATAATAAATTCGTAGTGAATCCGCCTGTCAGATAACCAAGTATCAATACTGCCAGGGATATAAAGGCAAAGGTAAGGGTTACCGGAGAATTGTATTGAAATTTATCAAAAATTTTTTTCATAAGTTTTTTTATCCTTTCATTTCTATATATTATCATTCTTAACTTCCTTCATCAATAGAATTGTTTAACCTGCAATAAAATATAATATGCACTGCTAAAAAAAGGATTACAAACAGTGAAATACTTAAGTAAAATACTTAAGTAAAATACTTAAGTAAAATACTTATCACCCGCTTGTACTTTCTTGTAACATTATTTACGAATTGTAATATATTAGTTGCATAAAACTTTTTTAGTGTTATCTAACTTATACGTCTGCAAACTCATGATATCAAGAATATCTGACTATTTTGTAATTGATAACAATAATCACTTGCATTTTTATTATTTTAGGAATATAATAAAATAAATTTAGGAATACCTAAATATAAATACAAGCATAATATTTAATAAGAAAAATGAGTGTTCAAGCAATAAACACTACAAACAACATTATCATCAATAACAAGGATAACAACGTTAACTTAAATATCAGCAGCATCCTCAGCCTCTTTGTTATCCTGCAAGATACTTACTAATAAAAGAACCAGAAAATATATCAAATATTATAAATAACAAAAGCAGCTGATATTTTGTTCAATAAGAAATATCAGCCCGAAATGAAGGCTGTATAAGCAATTTAAAGAATGGAGGATTTATATGATTAAGCACATCAAAAATTTACTTGTTTTAAGTCTCGTTATAACTTTATTCCTGACGGGATGCCAAAAAGCAGAAACCAATGAAAATACAGATACTTTAAATATTGTTGCAACTACTACCATGCTGGCTGATCTGGCAAAAGTTATCGGCGGTGATCATGTTACAGTAAACGGGCTTATGGGACCCGGCATCGACCCTCATCTCTACCAGGCAAGCGCAGGTGATGTTACGCTAATGCAAAAAGCGGATGTAGTAGTATATAACGGTCTGCATCTGGAGGGTAAAATGGGTGAGATCTTTGAATCCCTGACTGACAGGGGCAGCATCGTAATCTGTATTGAAGATGGTCTTTCAGAAGATAAGCTGCTCTCCTGGGAAAGTGATACTTCCATCCATGACCCTCATATCTGGTTTGATGTTTCTATTTGGAAGGATGCTGCCAAGACCGTAGCTGATAAGTTATCAGAAGCAGATAGTACTCACAAAGAGGACTATACAAATAACCTACAGGCGTATTTGGTGGAATTAGATGACCTGGATACATACATCAAGGATAGAGTATCTGAAATTCCTAAGGAACAAAGAGTTCTGGTAACTGCCCATGATGCTTTTAATTATTTTGGCAGGGCATATGGTTTTGAAGTAAAGGGCTTACAGGGAATTAGTACCGACGCAGAAGCAGGTACCGCTGATGTAAGTAAACTGGCGGACTTTATTACAGAACGTAAGATCAAGGCTATCTTTGTTGAATCTTCTGTACCGCCAAAAACCATTGAAGCACTGCAGGCAGCTGTGAAAGCCAAGGGCTTTGATGTAAGCATCGGAGGAGAATTATATTCTGATTCCTTAGGCGGGAAAGACTCTGGTGCCGACACCTATCTTCTCACAGTAAAAGCAAATATAGATACTATTGTAGACGCATTAAAATAAGATTCTTTTGTAAGGAGGTTACAATTATGGAATATAACAAATCTGATATTGCAGTTCAAATAGAAGACTTAACTGTTGCTTATGATGCAAAGCCAGTACTGTGGGATATCGACTTAAATATCCCACAGGGTAAATTAATGGCAGTTATTGGCCCTAACGGCGCTGGAAAAACAACTTTGCTAAAGGCCATGCTTGGACTTTTGGTTCCGGTATCCGGATCGGTTCGATTTTTCGAAGAAACAGATAACAGTCTTCGCAAGTTAAAGAATAAGGTTGCCTATGTCCCTCAAAGCGGCAGTGTGGACTGGGATTTCCCAGCAACGGTTCAAGACATTGTACTGATGGGATGCTATGGCAGACTGGGATTTTTCAAACGCCCGGGTAAGAAGGATAAAGAAAATGCCTTGCAGTGCCTGCAAAAAGTAGGTATGGCGGAGTATGCCGCAAGGCAGATCAGCCAGTTATCCGGCGGACAGCAGCAAAGAGTCTTCCTAGCCAGAGCCTTGATGCAGACCGCAGATATTTACTTTATGGATGAACCCTTTAAAGGTGTGGATGTCCAGACAGAAAAAGCTATCGTGGTACTGCTGAAGGAACTGAAAGATTCCGGTAAGACCGTAGTCGTAGTACATCATGACCTGCAGACCGTGCCGGAGTATTTTGACTGGGTTACTCTGATTAATATCAAAGTGATTGCCAGCGGGCCAGTTGAAGAGGTATTTCATGAACAGAACCTGAAAAGAGCTTACCGCAGTTCCGGCAACTTATTAAAAAGTGCAGTTTAAGGAGGTATCGTTATGGAAAATCTAATTTATCTGCTGCAAGACTATACTTTTCAAACCGTTGCCCTTGGTTCTGCAATTCTTGGCCTGATCAGCGGAGTTTTAGGAAGCTTTGCTGTACTTAGAAAACAAAGCCTCTTAGGTGACGGTGTATCCCATGCAGCACTTCCCGGGGTCGTGCTGGCCTTTATATTGACCGGTTCCAAAGATACGGAGGTTCTTCTCTTAGGTGCCCTGATCTTCGGACTCCTGGCTACCTTATTTATGATCAGCATTGTAAAACATACAAGAATTAAATTCGACAGTGCCCTGGCTCTGGTTATGTCTGTATTCTTTGGTCTTGGTCTTGTACTACTAACCTATGTACAAAAAATTCCCAATTCCAACCAAGCCGGACTTAAGAGATTTATCTTCGGGCAGGCTTCCACTTTACTGAAAAGGGATGTCTATTTCATGATAATCTGCGGGATAATTCTGCTTGCTGTTATTATATTATTCTGGAAAGAATTCAAGTTATATATCTTTGACAGCGAATATGCCAGAAGCCTTGGCTTTCCGGCACAGAAATTAAACCTGCTGCTCTCCTTTCTCATCGTTATGGCAATTATCATCGGTCTGCAGACCGTCGGTGTTATCCTGATGAGCGCCATGTTGATTGCACCGGCAGTTGCAGCCAGACAATGGACGAACAGATTCTGGGTCATGGTATCATTATCCGCCCTCTTTGGCGCAATCTCCGGTATCTCCGGTACGGTTGCAAGTTCTCTTACCACAAAACTTCCAACAGGTCCTGCAATTGTTGTTATTGTAAGTACCATTGTCATATTCAGTGTTCTCTTTGCTCCGGGAAGGGGAATCGTTCAGAAACTCTTACACCAGAAGAAGTTAAAGCAGTTTCTAATAAACAGAGGAGGTGATTCTGATGTCCCCGCAATTTGAAATCCAATTAATCGCAGTAATCGTAGCCATAGCCTGCTCCCTGCCGGGAGTCTTCCTGGTACTCAGGAAAATGGCAATGATGTCTGATTCCATTACCCATACCATCCTGCTTGGAATCGTCCTGGCGTTCTTCCTTACTCACGATTTATCCTCTCCCCTTCTTATTGTTGGTGCTGCCTTAGTGGGGCTTGCAACAGTATGGTTTACGGAGACCTTGAATCGAACGAAGCTTCTATCAGAAGATGCAGCTATTGGTATTGTATTTCCTTTCCTTTTCTCCATTGCAATTATTCTGATTACCAGATATGCAGGCTCAGTCCATCTGGACACAGACTCTGTGCTCCTTGGAGAACTTGCTTTCGCACCCTTTAACCGAATGGTTATATTCGGCTTTGATATCGGAGCTAAGGCAATATACAGTACACTTACATTATTAATTATAAACCTGATTTTCATAATCACCTTCTTTAAAGAGCTAAAGGTGGTAACCTTTGACCCTATGCTGGCTGCAGTACTTGGAATTTCACCGACTCTGATACATTATGGTCTTATGATGGTGGTATCCATGACGACTGTGGGAGCATTTGAAGCAGTAGGCTCTGTACTAGTAGTTGCCTTTATGATTGGACCTCCGGTAACTGCTTATCTCCTAACAGATAATCTAAAGCATATGCTGCTCTTAAGTGGAGGAATCGGTGCTCTAAACGGTATTCTGGGCTTTTACCTGGCGGTACTCTTTGATGTATCCATATCAGGCAGTATGGCTGTTATGACAGGAATTGTATTTCTGATCGTATTTGTAACAGCACCAAAAAGAGGGTTTATAAGTTCCCTTAAAAGACGCAGCAGACAGCGATTGGAATTCAGCAAGAAGACGCTTCTGTTTCACTTATACAATCATGAAGGCAGCAAGGATGAGTCTCAGGAAGCCGGCATCTTTACATTGTCAGCGCACTTTCACTGGGAGGAGGCATTAACAGATAGAATTGTTAGGTTGTTAATGAAGGAAGGGAATATTGTTGTTGAGAAGGATGTTATTAAACTGACAGCTCAAGGCAGATCGGTTAGTCAATCCGAATACGAAGCACTTTTCTCAGATTAGGTTTTGAAGAACCTGCTCGTTTAGTTAAAAATATCTGATATTTTATTTCACTCTAAAAGCATGTGATATTAAAATGGCTGTATACTTTCCTCCACATAGCAGGTCTGTATACAGCCATTTATAACATTTCATATATACAATAATTATTACAGATGATACATTATTCCACAGATTTCAATGATTCCAGCATCTCAACAGTCTTAAGCTTAAAGTAAGTTACCAGCTGCATTATAAGTGAAAATACCATGGTGATCAGCCAGGATAAGCCATAACTGATCCAACTGATTTCTCTTGATAATATCATTTGATCTCTTTCTACAATTCCTACAATAAAATCATGGAGGTATATTCCCAGCACCAGACCAACACAGGCACTGATAATAGTGAGCATGATAGCCTCTCTATAGATATAACCATTTGCCTCCTTATCTGTAAAACCAAGTACCTTAAGAGTTGCAATTTCACGTAATCTCTCACTGATATTAATGGAGGTCAGGTTATAAAGTACGATAATTGCCAAAAGCGAAGCCACCACTACAATAAGCAGAATGATACTGTCAAGGCTGTCATTGCTTTCAATGGCTTTCTCTAATACATCCCCGGTATAAACCACATTCAGTACAAGACCGCTGTCTATCAGATGCTCAGACAAGCTATCTTTATCCCCGGTAAAGTCAGAAACAATGGTATTATAGGCTGGCGACTCCCCAAATATCTTACGATACATTTCATTACTCATATAGATATAATGGGAGGTATAGTTTTCAGCTACCGCACTGACTGTCAGGGAATATACATTATTATCTGTATCTTTAACTGATAAGGTATCTCCTTTGCCAAGCCCCAGTACTTCTGCTAATTTTTGAGTTATGACAACACCACTGTCATTAAGAGTAATTTCTGCTCCACTTTTTGGAGCTTTTAGACTAAAGTATCCTGAAAATTCTTCCTGATTCTCCGGTACAATAACATAGGAGTCTAAAACTTTTCCTTTAGCCTTCGTTTTGGAGCCGTCAGAATTGTCCGCTCTTCCTTTACTGCTTTGAAACGCTGTCTGTCTTATCAGCAGCGGATTATTTACTTGTTCTTTCGTCAGCAGTTCATCCAATTCTCCAGAAATACTCTTCGTCTCATCTTTTAGGATAATCATGTTACCATAGCGCAGTATTTCACCGTATTGTCTTTGTGCCACTCCCTGCATGCTATCCCTTAAACCAAATCCGACAAGTAATAACGCTGTACAACCGGCTACGCCTACAATTGTCATAAATGCTCTTTTCTTGTATCTGAAAATATTACGCATGGTAACTTTCCAGGTAAAAGACAGACGTTTCCAGATTGGCGTGATTCGCTCTAACAGAATTGTTTTTCCTTTGGCCAGAGGAACCGGACGCAGCAGGGCTGCCGGCTTATGTTTTAATTCTTTATTACAGGAAACAACCGTAACCAGGGTCATCAGCACGAATGCCACTCCCAATATCTGAATAAATGTCACCAGATCATATTTTAATATAAGTGAGGGCAATGTATATTGATAATTGGAATAAATAAGCGGCGGAATAATACTGCAGCCTGCATAAAATCCTATGATCGAGCCCAGACCGGTAGCTGAGAGTATATACAATAGATAAGTAAAAATAATCTTACTATCACTGTATCCAAGTGAAGTTAATGTACCCAGTTCACTGCGTTCCTCTGCTATCATACGTGTCATGGAGTTTGAGGTCATAAGCATTCCAAGTAATATAAAGAAGAAAGGGAATACTGCGGCAACTGAGTTGACCACATCAATATCAGTCTTTAAGCTAGTGTAACCTACTGCGGCATCTCTGTCCTGTATATACCATTTGGGTCTTTCCAGCTTAGAAAGTTCATCTCTGGCATCTTTAATCTTACCTTCTGCATCTGCCATTTCTGTGTTGAATTTATCAAGATTTTCATTATATTCATCATAGCCATCCGCCAGTTTCTTCTCGTTCTCTTCTATGTCTGTTTTTCCTTTGGTGATTTCTTTCTCAGCTTTTTGAATCTCTGTCTGAAAGGTTTCAACACCCTTATTTAGCTCCTTCTCATTTGCAGATAATGTTTTAATTGAGTCTCTTAAAGCTAACAAACCGTTATAGCCTTCCGTATATTGCTGGATGGATGCATTAAGCTGTTCTGCTTCAGGACTACCTTCCGGGAGCTGTGCTGCCTGCCCCTTTAACTGAGTAATCCCATTCTCCAGTTCGGCTATTTTTGCATCCAGTCCCTTCCGGTTTGTTCCGCTTTGGGTAAGTGCTGCGTCAATAGATTTCCAGCCGTCAGCTATCTGAACCTTGGCTGCAGCAAATTCACGATTCTGCTTTTCCTTGTTATCCTTTAGCGTCTGCTCATTTTCAATAAGCTCATTTTTTCCGTCTTCTAGTTTCTTTGCGTTATCGTCAAGTTCTGTTATAACGTCTTTAAGTTTTGCTTCACCCTTTGTCTTTTCTGTATTCAATTTGTCTTCATTTTCTTTAATTTCAGCATCTGCTTCGTTGTAAATCTCATCATAACGGGCAGTTTCTCTCTCTGCTTTTATACTTACCAGCTGCTCCTGAAGCTTCTCTGCTGCTTCATCATAAGCCTCTGAATAGGCTATGGCATCCGTGGCACCTGCTGCTGTCAGATAGATTTCCGTATAGATATCCAGGCTAAAATTACTGCTGTTTATAAATACAAAGGAAGATAACTTTCCGTCTCCATTTGTAGTGCTTCCATATTCCTCTGCCAGATAGAGCACCGATTCTGCGGTTCCTACTACAGTAAACTCTTTGTTCTTAAGCTTGTCACTGACATCATCGGTTATTACTATCTTATCCCCGATCTTATAAGACTTGTTGTCAGTTATACATTCCGTATCATTTTGTGGCATTCTCCCTTCAACCAATTTCAATTTGTTTACGGATTCCAGCCCATGCAGTCTTATGGTTTTATCTTGTGCCAGAACATCCAGGGAGTAGGTAGGTATTACAGCTTCTACATTATTAAGTGCTTTCAATGCCACGACATCTTCTTCTGTTAGTCCCATGGAACTGACAATTTTATAATCCATTAAATTATAATCTCTGTAATACTTATCAGCAACGGCTGACATATCCGGTGCACTTGCCTGTATCCCTGCAAAGAAACCGACGCCTACCAGAACCATAATAAGCAGTGATATATATCTTCCAAATGATTTCTTAATCTTTACCAGCGAATTTTTATATAGCAAGCCAATCACCACACAATCTCATCCGCTTTTTTCGGATTTTCGTTTACTATCACTTCTTTAACAGTGCCGTTTTTGATTTTTATTACTTTATCCGCAACCTCAGCTATTACAGCATTATGCGTAATCAGGACGGTTGTCATATCCATTTCTTTGCAGTTTTTCTGCAGCAGCTCTATTATAAGCTGTCCGGTCACACTGTCTAAGGCTCCTGTGGGCTCATCACACAACAGCAGCTTTGGATTTTTAGCGATAGCTCTGGCTATGGCAACCCTTTGCTGTTCTCCGCCGGATAGTTGGGACGGAAAGTTACTCAATCGCTCTCCTAACCCCACTTGATTAAGTACTGTCCCAGGATCCAGGGAATCCGGACATATCTGACAGGCAAGCTCAACATTTTCAAGTGCTGTCAGATTTCCCATAAGATTATAGAACTGGAATACAAAACCGATATCTCTGCGTCTGTAATTAACCAATTCTTTCTTACTGTATTTATGAATTTCCTTACCATCTACCTTAATACTGCCGCCGCTTGGGCTATCCATTCCTCCCAGTAAATTTAGTACGGTTGTTTTTCCAGCTCCTGAGGGGCCAAGTATAACCACTAATTCGCCTTTTTCTATAGAAAAAGAACAATCAGCAACTGCAGATATCTTCACATCACCGATTATATATTCTTTTTTGATGCTTTCAAATTCAATGAGTGCCATTTATACCTCCATTTAGTAAACACTGTGTTGACAATCAGACTCGGATACATTATATTGACATTGTGAAACAATTACAATAATCAAAACCTTTATATATGAAAGTTTTTCAACATAAAACCTGGATGTGTTTAGAAGTTTATAATAATTTTACTTATTGGGGGTGCTGCTAATGGATACCAAGAAAATCGACAGACGGGTAAAGTATACCAGGATGGTGATTAAGAACAGCCTTATAAAGTTTCTGAAACAAAAACCTATAACTAAGATTTCTGTGAAAGAAATCTGTGAAAATGCTGACGTTAACCGGGCTACTTTTTATGCGCACTATCTGGATCAATATGATTTGCTCCGGAAAATTGAAGAAGAAGTAATTGATAACATTAACCAATTTCTAAGCGGCTGTAACTTTAAAGAGGATACTCTTGTTACGGTCGAGACCACAGAAAAAATTCTGGACTATGTCAAAGAAAACGCAGAACTCTTTGACCTATTGCTGAATACTAACGGGGATATCAGGTTTCAGCAGGAATTTATTAATATTATCGGGAAACAGCATTTCATCCCTATGATAGGAAATGAGTCCATAGACAGAGAAGATGCTGAATATATCTTTCATTTTCTGGCGTGTGGTGCTATCGGAGTTATACAAATGTGGTTAAAGGAAGGTATGAAAAAGTCCTCCAGAGAAATAGCGGATTTAATACTTAATACTGCTATCAGCGGCAAAGCCTCTTATACCTGATAACCATATAAACAAATAAAATAAGGGTATCCTAATAGCTTATTATGAAAAGCTGCTATTAGGATACCCTTTAATTTTTTTTATTATTTATCTCGTTTCTTACCCGGCTTGGGATATTTATTATAGGATCTTTTCTCTTTCAGAGTCCCATCTGCTGTCATTCGATACTTTTTCTTAGGTTCTGTATCTGTTTGCTTTCCTTCTGTTCTTAATGGTGATTTATTTGAAGTATAGGTTCCCTTGCCGCTTTTCTCTCTGGTATCCGTTTGAGAAGTTACTTTTCTTCTGGGCTGTGTTTTCTTTTCAGAAGGGAAATTATTCATTAACGGGTATGGATGCTCCTTTACTTCAATTAAATGTTTCCTTATCAATTTTTCTATTTGTGCCAGCAGTTCTTTCTCGTCAAAATCACAAAAAGATATTGCCGTTCCTGCAAGCCCTGCCCGACCTGTACGCCCGATACGATGCACATAGGTCTCAGGCACTTCCGGCAGGTCAAGATTAATAACATGTGATAGTTCATCAATGTCTATACCCCTGGCAGCAATATCCGTTGCAACCAGTACGCGAAGCTGTTTATTCTTGAAATCACTTAATGCGCGCTGACGTGCTCCCTGGGATTTATCACCGTGGATTGCCTGAGCTGTGATTTTTTTCTTAGCCAACTGGCGGACTATAAAATCAGCCCCATGCTTGGTGCGGGTAAATACAAGGACTGAGGATATGGAACTATCCTTTAGAAGGTGTACTATTAAGTCCTTTTTATTTTTCTTATCCACGTAATAAAGATATTGTTCTATGGTATCCACTGTTGAAGATACCGGAGTTATCTCAACCTTGACAGGGTTTTTCAGCAAGGAACGGGATAAATTAGCAATATCAGTAGGCATGGTAGCGGAAAATAGCAAGGTTTGTTTATTTGCGGGAGTTTTTGCGATGACCTTCTTTACATCATTAATGAAGCCCATATCTAACATACGATCTGCTTCATCAAGAATGAACATTTTGATATGCTGTATATCTATCTGCTGCTGATTCATTAAGTCAATCAGTCTTCCGGGTGTTGCAACCAGGATATCTACCCCCGCATTCAAGGCTTCCTCCTGAGGTTTTTGGGAGACTCCTCCAAAGATTACACAGGTTTTAAGATTTGTATATTTTCCATAGGTGGTAAAGCTTTCATATATTTGAATAGCCAGCTCTCTGGTGGGTGTTAATACAAGGGCTCTTATTTTTCTTGTCTTTGACAATGATTGTTTATCCTGGCAGAGCAATTGCAGTGTCGGTATCGCAAAGGCTGCAGTTTTCCCGGTTCCGGTCTGTGCACAGCCCAGCAGATCGCTGCCATTTAGAACAATAGGGATAGCTTTCTCCTGGATGGGTGTCGGTATTTCATAATTTTCCTTTTCTAAGGCTTTTAATATATCAGGTATTATATTTAATTCTTTAAATTGCATGGTCGCTCCTACTTTAGTTAACATTATTAAACACAGACCACCATTATATCACACAATATCAATAATAGCATCTAAACAATGTTTTTTATTCATCGCATCGTTACCGTTCCGCTTTTGCACTTTCGTCTTTGGAAACGTAAGATAGTTTATAAACCAGTGCTGTGGGGGTCAATCTGTACCAGTTTATAATTTGCTTTTATGAAGTACATTTGGTATTATATAATCTATATAATTTTACAAGCAGATAGCGTGCTAAACATTTACAAGCAGCCAAAACTGCTGCCTATTTTGCCACTACGGGTTGTCGTCAGTCTGCATAGTCACCGCTGCACTGCCAACCGGAATGACAAAATATTCAACTTATATAGAAGAATGGAGAAGAAATTGGATAACTCAATGGATAATCAAGAACAAAAACATCAACGCCGTGTTCGATATAAAGGTACTCACCCTAAGAAATTCAGTGAAAAATATAAAGAATTAAATCCGGAAAACTACGGGGATACCATAGAAAAAGTAATCCAAAAAGGTAATACACCTGCCGGCATGCATCGTTCTATCTGTGTGGAGGAAATTCTGGAGATTCTAAAAATTACACCTGGTGAAACAGGGCTTGATGCTACCTTAGGTTATGGCGGTCATACCTTGGAAATGCTTAAACGCCTGGAATCCAAAGGACATCTCTATGCAACAGATGTAGATACAATAGAGCTCCCCCGCACCAGAGAACGCCTGGAACAGTTAGGTTATGGCCCTGAGATCTTGACCCTTAAGCAAATGAACTTTTCCGGTATCGATCAGGTTGTTAACCTCTCTGGTCCGCTAGATTTTATTTTGGCTGATTTAGGCGTCTCCTCCATGCAAATTGACAATCCTGACCGTGGATTTTCCTTTAAGTTCGATGGCCCATTAGACCTGCGTCTTAATCCCAGTCATGGTATATCTGTCGCTGAACGCCTAAAGACCATTACTCAAAGTGAATTAGAGGGACTACTTTTTGAAAATTCAGATGAACCGAATGCGGCTGCCATTGCCAAAGCTGTTGTTACTGAAATCAAAAAAGGAAATGATATATCAACTACCGGAAAACTTACACAGATTATTAAAGATACCCTTAAGTTCTTGCCGGAAAGTACGAAAGAGGAAGAAATTAAGAAAGCCTGCAGAAGATGTTTTCAGGCACTTCGAATTGATGTCAACAATGAATTTGAAGTTTTATATGACTTTTTGGAAAAACTTCCGGCAGCTCTTGCTCCGGGTGGCCGTGTAGCAATACTTACCTTTCACTCAGGAGAAGACCGTCTGGTAAAAAAATCTTTCAAACAGTTACTCCGTGCTGGTGTTTACCGTGAAATTGCACCTGATGCCATACGTCCTTCAGCAGAAGAATGTAATTCCAACAGCCGCGCCCGCTCTGCAAAACTACGCTGGGCTATAAAAGCATAAGCAGTAGTATAAATGGGCTTGCAGCATGCATGAGTGTTGGGAACCTTCTGATGTTACCTTTGCAAGAGGGGACATAAAATCCATTGAAAGAAAATTCCTCACATTAAGATTAATTAAACCTCTCCTACTATAGGGGAAAATGCTTATAGTCAAGCATTTAAGCCTATAATAGGAGATTATAATTGGACTTGATAGTAAGGAATTATTTTTCTTTTAAGACGTGTTATCATTTCTTCTATTTAGTATTACCCAATTTCTCTGAATAATTGCTTTGTATTATATCACAGACTGTAGACAAACTATATTTCATATTTTTTATACAAATTTCGTATAAAAATACAAGACACCAGATAACGGTGTGATATTTGATGTCTAACTGTTTCATTAACAAATTGGATGTTGTAATACTTAATAGTAAATTTAAAATCTTTGCTGCGCAAATGCCATCCGGCATAAAGACCAATTTAATGTAGAGGCTTTCACTTCATCAGCAATACTCCACAAATTATCAACGATTCTGATTTCAACGTTACGTCTACACAACTCCATAAACAAATCATTAAATTTGTACTTTTCCTTTGGTATTTGTGTTAACTTTGCAACATAATACCCTGCATTGTTATCTTGAAGGCTAAAGTCATCTATATTGAATTCATACACATACAACGTAGTAGTTCTCATAATCTCAAACCACTTGCTTTCGATTATAAGTCCGTGAAATATTGTCGGAGATGAAAAAAATTTCTTTATATCAGATTCAGTCGTAGTTTCTCCAATATGGTATGCAACACGAGGGCAATTCCTTGGCGTTAAAAAATTTGGTAGTCGAGCCTCATCTATTGCCCAAACTAAGCCAATACTTTTGTCCAAGTCATCTCTATCAGGTATTCTGGGTTCAAATTTAACAATATTTTTTTCTTCACTGACATGAAATAATCTCATACCTTTTATCACCTCACCTTTAATAACAAATTACCCAATGACTAATGGTTTTTCAATTCACTTACAAATTCAAATTTTTTGATTGTATCATAGGTACACGGAAAAAACAGTATTGAATAATTATAAACATATTATTCAACGCTGTTCCTTCAAAATTGACTCTGTCTACAGCCTGTATTTATATCAATTGAATCTTTATCTATTCTCATTTTTCGGTTTTAATCTATTCTCATTTAAATTGACTTCCTTTTAATCTATCTGCGTTAAAACATAAACCAATAACTATCTTAACTACTTAACCTTAATTACCTTTAATTGTTTACCGCTTATCATGGTATTTTGCATTGCCTCCAAGACCAGCGGTCCTTTTCCGTTAAGTATTTCTACATAAGTAAGCGTATCCTGAATAGAAATGATCCCAATATCCTCCGCTGTAACGCCATCTAGATTAGAAATAACCCCAACAAAATTCGTTGCTCTAAGTTTTTTTTTCTTACCGCCATAGAACTTAAGCTTCGTTATCTCTTTATTCAGATTATCACTCTTCATTATCTTGATAGCAGGAGCTGCTTTTAGTTTCTTATCAAAAGCAGGTTTCCAAAGGGAAACTTCCTCTTTTGTTGGCCTTGCAGCTTCGTTGATCTCAAACCCGATAAAGTTCTCAATATCCTTTAAATACCTACCTTCAGATTTTGTTACAAAGGATATGGCTTTTCCCATCTGGCCAGCTCGTCCGGTCCTTCCGGTGCGGTGAACATAAACTTCTCTTTCAAATGGCAGGTCATAATTTATGACCAATGATATATTCTCTACGTCAATTCCTCTGGCTGCTAAATCTGTTGCAACCAAATAGCTGTACTCTCCTCTTTTAAAACGATTCATAGAAGACAAACGCTCATCCTGCTCCATCCCTCCATGTATCTTGTGACAGGGATATCCCATATCCGTCAGGTGATAACATACCAAATCCACCTGTTCCTTGGTTCTGCAAAATATAATACAGCTATCCGGATTCTCTATGATCGATACTTCTCTCAGCAGCTCAAATTTATCCTCATTGTCCGTATAATAAAGTGAATGTTTTATATCCCTGGCTGGAGTATCTGACTTACTGATATCAATATAATCAGGATTTCTCATATACTTTGATGCGATATTCTTAATTTCTTCAGGTATCGTTGCAGAAAACATCATTGTTACCCGTTCTGTCTGGAGCTCTTTTAGGATACTTTCAACCTGTTCTAAAAATCCCATATCAAGCATTCTATCAGCTTCATCAATAACCAGATAATTTATCTTATTTAAAGGCAAGGTTCCTTTTCTGATATGATCCAGAACACGGCCGGGAGTACCGGCAACAACATGAGACTTTTGCTTTAGTTCAGTCTTCTCTATGGAAAATGAATGTCTGCCATAGATTGCTGTAGCTTTGATTCTTTTAAACCTGCCGATGTTAGTAATGTCCTCCTTCACCTGAACAGCCAGTTCTCTGGTCGGTGTCAGAATAAGTGCCTGGGGTTTATTTTCAAGCCACTCTATTTGTTCACATATAGGTACCGCGTATGCCGCCGTCTTACCGCTGCCCGTCTGTGCTTTTACCAGCAGGTCTTTATTTTCTAATGCTTTTGGTATTACCTGCTGCTGCACTTCGGTAGGTATATTATATTCAAGTCCACCCAATGCCTTCTTTATTTCTTCACTTAGTCTAAAATCCTTAAAACTTTTAAATTCCATTAAAAACCTCATTATCTAAAATACTAATTTATAATATCTGATTTGGTTAAAGAATCCGATTTCATTCCCATTAAGAGTACGATTTCACCTGCTTTGTATCGGTCCGTAGCCTCAGGATATTTATGAAACTGATACCAGTATACATCTTCATTCGCATCAGAAGCAATAAGTATCGTAACTTTATGATATTTATAACCGGATTCATCCTTCTTATCAGTGTTATAAACTTCTTTATGATACATGTTATCTAATTTTTGCTCTGTTTTTATTTCCTCCAGCAAATGATTAATTTTCTCTTTTGTAAAGTTACCTGATGCATCTGTATTCCTAGTAAGGTCAGTTACA
This sequence comes from Anaerocolumna sp., assembly GCA_029256725.1. Lineage (GTDB taxonomy): Bacteria > Bacillota > Clostridia > Lachnospirales > Lachnospiraceae > Anaerocolumna. The sequence continues at coordinate 47,474 of JAQSXJ010000009.1, forward strand.
GTATTCACAGTATCTGATTTCTCCTCGTCACTCTGGTCAAATACAGGGATATTTATTTTAATATATCATTTAGTTTGTTCTTATTGTCCATATTATATTTAATTACTGTTATGAATGCAATCATCCCAGAATTCCCGCTATAAAAAGATTCCTCTTTTCCTTTGCCGTAAATACTTTCTCTTTGTCCGAGAGAAGCATACCAAGTATTATAATAATCAAGGAAAAGGATAAAAATATGCTAAGGTAATAATTATCATGGTAGCTTTCAGCGATTCTATCGAATAAACCTTAAGAAAATAGAAATTTACAACCGATAAAATATAAATAAGAATAGCCAGCAGGATGCAGGTTATATGCATTATAGTCAGATTCATGAATCAATTTAAGTTTCCATTTCTTCAAAGGTACCATTGGACATATCAAATAGTATTTTTCCGCCTTCCTGCAAACTGTCAATGCGAAGTTCCAAAAACCATTGCTTCAATTTTTCATTCTCTGTTAACCACGCCCACACATATTTGCAGTATTCCAATTTTCTATTTGAATTATATTATCCTATCCTTGGAATGTTCTGTCAACATATGTATACTAAAAAGAAACTGTTGGTTTTAATACTAAAAGAAACTGTTGGTTTAACACTCCTTTGCAAAAAAAGCTGCACAGTTTCCCTCCACCCGCTCTCGAAAAGACACATTGCCGTTTTTGTTTACATATCTTCACACAAAAACAACAACAAATCTTTCAGACAGTAGATTACCGGAAAACATGCAGCTTCTTTCAACCATTTATTCCTTATACAACAGCTGTAACACCTTTACTTTGACATTTCTACTAATTGAACTTCATATCCTTCGGGATCCTTTATAAATATAAATCTTGTATATGGATTAGGAGCAATTGGACCTCTTAGTATCGGTATGTTCTGACTCTTCAGATATTCTAACGTGTTCTCTAAGGATTCAACTGCTAAGCCTATGGATATATCAGAACAGAAAACTTTCTTCTCGTTAGCAGTATTTTGCAGCAATTCAATTTTAGGTTGATTTTCATCACCTAACATAGCCATTTCAATCCCATTCCCGCTATGACGGCTAATAATCGGCAGACCTAAGACACCATTATAAAAGGATAGTGCTTCTTCAAAATTGCCAACCGGCAGTGTAACCCAACAAAAATTCATATGTAACTCCTCCTTTAATTAAGTTTGTAACTTTGATTACTTTTTCTATTTCCAATGAAATACAAAACAGCTGCTATAACTATAAACGAAGTAAAATACAAGTACATACGGCTATAACCGGAAGCCGTCGCGATAACTCCTCCTACCACCGATCCAAATCCTATTCCTCCGTCGAACCCTGTAAAGAAGGTAGCATTAGCGGCGCCTAGTCTTTCCTTGGGCGCACGAATGACTGCCAGTGTCTGCAGACAGGAAAGCACAGCACCAAATCCCAGACCGTATAGAGCAGCACTTATTAAGAATACAGGAAGTGCTCCTGCATTTGATAAAAGGAGCATTGCTAGGATAAGTAATATTAAACCTGGATAGATAACAATATTCACGCCCAAACGATCCGTTAATTTCCCGCAGAAAGGTCTGGACAACAACAGAACCACGGCATATACGGTAAAAAACATTCCGATGTTTTGAATTCCCTTCTCAGAAGCATACAGGGATAGAAAACCGGTAATAGCGCCATAGGTGGCACAGGTAAAAAATATAACTACTGACGGAAAAACAGAAGCCTTCTCATAGGCTGCGGCCTTTATCTTAACCGTACTTTCCACTGCTTTTTTACTGCTTTTTATGAAGAGAGATAAGATCAATACTGCAATCCCAAGTACTGCTGATAATAAAGCAATCTTTGTGAACCCATATTGAGCCAGTATGGATAAGCCAATTCCAGGTGCCAGAGCCATCGCCAGGCTGCTGGATAAACTAAAAAATCCCATTCCTTCTCCAAAACGGCTTTTGGGAATGACATCGGAGGCTATCGTACTGCTGGAGGTGCTGGCCATTCCCCATCCAATACCATGTATGAATCGAAATACCAGAATTATACCAATCACAGGAAACCAGGTATAGGCTATGGTTACCAGGATGATGATACACATACCGATTATAAAGATTCCCTTTCTGCCCATTTTATCAAGAATAATTCCTGCTACCGGACGAATTATTAAGGATGCTATGGTAGAGGCTCCGATAATCCAGCCTAATAAAGCATCCCCTCCTCCTAAGGATTTCGCATATACGGGTAGTGTGGGTAAGAGCATTTGAAATCCACAAAATAATAGAAGGTTTACAATTGAAATTATAATAAAGTCTTTTGTCCATAATGTTTGTTGTTCTTTCACAAATAATCTCCTCTAATCTAATCAGTCCGTATTAGAGACTAAGTCCATTTTTTCATCTGATACATTTTTCAGTATTTTATTTAAAAGTATAAGTGCTTGCTCAACTTCTGTCTCAGTTAAGTTTTTCGTTGTAATACTCACCAATTCATTAAAGGTTTTCTGTAAGCTGGGCGCAATCTCCCTCCCTGCCTCTGTTAGATATAATCTATCAAAACGTCTGTCCTTTTCATCTTTCTCCTTGCGTATATAGCCATTTTGTATCATATGTTTTACTGCCTTTGCTGTAGTAGATTTGCCAACAAGCAGGAATTCACTTAATTCTTTTTGACTAATACCTTCATTTTTAGAAATTACATAGAAAAAATCATGCTGTCCGCTTTGTATCGATACATCTTTTAATTTTGCATTCATAATACTTTGCAGATTTCTATATATGGCAGCATTTAGTTTTCCTATACTCTCCATCATTTTTGCTCCTTTCCGATTAATTTCCTTTGCAACTATCTTATCATATCATCAATTAGTTTCTTGTGCAACTATTATTTTATATATTAGAAAGGCTGAAATAGATTATGGACTTTTCTTGAGAAGTACGACTTTTCAGGAAAGACCATTCTCCCACTTTGTACTCATGAAGGCAGTGGGATGGGTAACAGCGAAGCAGATATTAAGAACCTCTGTCCAGGCGCCTTGGTGCATAAGGGCTTGGCTATACGAGGCGGAAATGTTAAGAGCTCCAAAAAAGATATGGCTGCTTGGTTGAATAAGTAATATTTATGTATTTTATGTTCCTAGATTTTTAGGATTATTACCAACAAAATCAAAGCTAGCCCTAGTGAGTTGCATCGCTGGACAGTGAATCCCAGCGATGCAACTTGTAACGACCAGAGCTTGATTACTGTGTAAATTACTATACGCCTGCTTTCTCCCAGAAAATATCGCTGATAAGCTTTTCTGTATCTGTTCTTTCTATTATACACTTTAATTCTGACTTAAAAATCGCAATAAGTGATAAATGGAGCGCAAGTTTTGGGAAGATATGAAATGACTATTTTGATAAAATCATTATAGTAAAATCATAATGGGGGGCAAAAAAATGAAGTATATTCCCAAACCTAACCAACCTTTAGTCACACACATTTATACCGCCGATCCGTCCGCACACGTTTTTGATGATAAACTCTATATCTATCCCTCTCACGACATAGAACATAACGAGCCGGATAATGATAATGGTGACCAATACAAAATGGAGGATTACCACGTCTTATCCATGGAGGATATGTTTTCTCCTTGCACGGATCACGGTGAAGCACTCCATCTAAGAGATATTCCCTGGGCCAGCCAGCAATTATGGGCTCCAGACGTAGCTTACAAAGACGGTATCTATTATTTATTTCTTCCGGCGAAAGATGAAGCCGGCATTTTTCGAATAGGGATTGCAACCGGTACAAGTCCTGATGGTCCTTTCAACGCTGAGACAAACTATATACCGGGAAGCTTTAGTATCGATCCCGCCGTTTTCACCGATGAGGATCAAAAGACCTACTTGTATTTTGGAGGTCTTTGGGGTGGTCAGTTAGAAAAATGGCAGACGGGAGATTTTCTTGTAGATGCTATAGCTCCCTCTGGTAATTCACCAGCCTTAGGGCCAATGGTCGCTGAGCTAAATGATGACCTGCTTTCCTTTAAGAATAAACCTCAGGAAATCATCATTAACGATGAACACGGTAACAGGATAACGGCAGAGGATGAAGACCGACGATATTTTGAAGGCCCTTGGATGCATAAGTACAAAGGGTATTATTATCTGTCATACTCTACGGGTACCACTCATTACGTTGTCTATGCTATTAGTAAAGATCCCCAAGGTCCTTTTACCTATCAGGGAAGAATCTTAGAGCCTGTCATTGGTTGGACGACACACCATTCTATTGTTCAGTATGGAGATAAATGGTACCTATTCTACCATGACAGTTCCTTATCCGGTGGTGTTAACCATAAGCGCTGTGTCAAATACGCGGAGTTAAAGTACAATGCGGACGGAACAATTCAAAGGATAAAACCTTACGAAGATTAACTCTTCTTCTGTACAGTATGCGGCTTTTTGTTGGTGCAGCTAAATAATAGCTAAACTGGCAATTGGCTGAGCTGTACAAGCCTCAGCCAAAGAGCCAAAAAACTATGAGAAAAGGAGCTGGTTAACTTCCTTTTATTTCTTACGAATCTCAAAATTTTCATTCTGGTTGGTCTTAACTTCGCCCTCTTTTGCTTCTCTAATCTGATTATTACGGATAATTGCATACCCCTTGGCTTCCTTCCCGACTTCAATGCCATAGGTACCGCTGTCTGTTATCTGATTCTTCTCAATTAGCATATTCTCAAGCAGCCCGCTGTTAAAAAAGGAGATGCCCTGATATGTACTATCCGTAATCTCATTGTTTCTTATAATACACTCTGCCTGATTGTTAAAGCCTTCTACTGTATTGATCCAGACAGCTCCGTAATCCGCATGGATATTATTCTCCCTGCTTCCGCACCGCTCCAGTTTATTGTCTTCCACCAGAATGGTACCTTTAAACACCTGAGGTTTAAAATTGGTGCTGATATTTACTCCTCCACCAAAGCATATGGTATCCTTTAACCAGTTTCCTTTAATCGTAATATCCTTCCCTCCATAAAGAGCAATGTTATTAGCAAGCCAGGGAAGTGCCACGGTATTATACAGTACTTTGTTATTTACTTCAAGAACCCCTCTGTTAAACATGGCAATACCATCATCACCGGTATTTCGGATATCATTCTGGGTAATCACGCAGTTAGAGGTTCCGGCACATAAATTAATACCATCAGCATAGGTATTTCTGATACGGCATCCCAGAATATTAATTCCGTCAGTAACGTCTGCCCATAACCCGACTTTCCAGTGTTCCATCCAAATATTCTGTAACCGTACGTTTTCCATGCCTTTTACAGGAGTTATCATGGAGAAGGCCGGCGGATCAAGAGTATCCCTTCGGCTGGTAACCTCTCCCAATAGAGAAAAATCATAAAAGGATATATTTCCTGCCCGTATGGTAAAAGCAGCCGCATTACCATGAAGCACCGTATGCCACATTCCGGCGCCACGGATAGTAATGTCATTCTCCTTTAATACAATACCGTTAACAAATACCGGATCAGTAATTTCAAATACTCCTGCCGGAATATAAACTTCTTTTTTCTCTATCCCTGCTTCTTTGATACAGGCTGTTATTGCTTTGGCATCATCCATACCATCATTGGCTATAGCTCCAAAATCCAGTACATTTAAGGCATTTTCCGGCATGGGAAGATATCCTGAAACTTCTTCTGTCTCAATACAGTCGATAAGGTAATATTCTGCTGTGTTATCCTTGTCTTTCATTAATTTTAACTGGGTACCAGCCGGATAGGTTTTATCAAGGCTAATTCGGACATCATCAAAAAACATATGTCCTCCACCTGCATTTGCAGTCTTAGGATCATTATTCCAGGGAAAATTACCATAAACCCAACTGTACTTAGAGGTGACTTCCACCGTCTGTTTCTTTTCTCCCATGTATAAACTGATACTATCTGTCAGGCCTTTTCCATCTTTACTGTCAGGAATGCAATACCTTAGTACCAGGGCATTGGCCGCCTTATTTAACTGCAGTGAAACATAATCTCCCGTATTCCTTAAGGTTACATAACTTCTTTCAGAAGCTTCACTTGCAAAGCTTCTGTAGGTACGGTCCTCTTCGCTGATTTCCCCATTCGTTTCACACTTTTCAGCCTCGTAGCTGTCATAGGTTACAAAAGCCCCCACCTTATTTCTTTTACCGCCGTCTTTAATTGTCAGCTTCTTAATTTTACTTCCGTCCTCAAGGGTTATGCTGTTAACTCCTTTATTTAACCGGATGGTGGTTTCCTTTCCCTTTTGAGTTTGTGACTGCAGAATACCATTAACGGATAAAGATACCTCACTGAATTTATCCCCGTTTATTTTTACGACATATTCTCCCTCCTTTTGTGCACTCACTCCATAGGTATAGGCAGTATCAAAAACATAGGCTTCCTCCTGTAAATAAACCGAGTCCTTCCTATCAATGAATCTTTCAGAAAAAAAGCTGATAATACCTGTTATCGATAGAAATAGCAAACAACTAGTTGTTATGATAATTAATTTTTTCCTATTTAGCTTCTTCATAATTCCTCTCCTTAGAAAACATAGCTTTTAACATAGCCTTTTGTTCAAGTAATATCTTGGAGTTAACTTCTTCAGCATTTTTCTCCTTAGGGGATTATTAAATAAATAAGGGGTTCCTAATACATACTTGTCAGAAGAACTTACACCAGCTCAATCCTGTTGAGGAATCTAATCTGCAATCGTATTATGAAACCCCTTATAAATTTGTATCCTTACTCACTATTTACCGGTCCACTGTAGATAATCCTCTGTTAAAGAGTTATCCTTTATATCCTCAGGTGATATTACTTTAAATTAATCTCAAGTTTTCTTCCTTCAAAAGGTATTTCTCTTTCTTCACCGTTTACCCGAAGGATAAAGGAGCTATAAATCTTCTCAAACCCGCTGTGTGAAAGCTCTGCCGTAAAAATTCCTTCTTCTGTAATAGCGAATTCATATTGGTTATACACACCCTCTTTATAATCAAAACTCTCTCCGTCATCCTGGTAATGGGTATATACCCCCTCTCCATTGTAGATATCAAGAATTAAGGATGTGATCTCCTTTTCTCCTACATATTGCTGTGGCCAATAGTTGGGTATGATAGAACCTTTCTTTACGTATAAGGGGCAAACCTCAAGAGGTGCATCTGCAATGTAATATCTGCCGCCCTCTACGACATTTCCTGTCCAGTATTCCACCCATTTTCCCTCGGGCAGATACACCATACGGTTAAGAGCTCCCTGCATTACCACCGGTGCAACCAGGAGTTTTTCACCTACCAGGAACTGATCGTTGCATTCACGAACTCTAGGGTCCGCTTCATAATGAAGTACAAGAGGTCTTAGGACAGGAAGTCCATTTTGCTCTCCTTCCACAAATAAATCATAGAAATATGGCAGCAGCTTATATCTTAATTCTACATACTTACGGTAAATGTCCAGGGTCTTCTCACCAAACTGCCAGGGTTCCTGATAGAAGCTGCCCTTATTGGAATGGTTTCTGAACAGCGGTGAAAAGCATCCCACCTGCACCCACCTGGTTAAGAGTTCCGCTGTAGTATCAGAGCCAAAACCACCAACATCTGTGCCCACAAAACTCATACCGCTTAAGCCTAAATTACACAATTGGGGAACCGCCATTTGTAAATGCGCCCAAATGCTGTGGTTATCTCCTGTCCAGGCTGTGGTATATTTCTGACTTCCGCTATAGCAGGCTCTGGTAATGACAAAAGGCCTTCTCTTATCATGCTTCTTTAGACCTTCATAGGTTGCCTTGGACATGAAGTGGCCATACACGTTATGCATTTCACCATGGGTTGCCTTTCTCTCTTCATCTGAAAATAATATATCCTCAGGAATCTCACCTTGAAAGCTGGCAGGTTCGTTCATATCATTCCATACACCCCGAACTCCGTAGTCTAACAGAAATTTCTGGTTATCTGCCCACCACACTCTCACCTTTTCTTTTCCAAAGTCCGGATAAACAGAATCGCCCGGCCATACCTGATTCACATAGATTTCACCTTCCGGTGTTTTGACGAAATAATCCCTTTCCACCCCTTCGTCATAAACCTTGTAACCTTCTTCCACTTTCACTCCGGGATCAATAATCGTAACTATCTTAAACCCGTCTACTCCCAAATCCTTAATCATTTTCTTAGGATCGTCATAGGAAGTCTTATTCCAGGTAAATACCTTATATCTTTCCATATAATCGATATCTAAGTGTATAGTATCGCAGGGTATGTGATTATCTCTTAATTCTTTCGCCAGCTTTCTGACATCACTTTCCGTTTCATAACCCCATCTGGACTGATGATACCCAAGGCTCCACAGCTGGGGTCTGTTGACCCTGCCGGTAAGGCTGGTGTAGCCTTTTATGATGTCCTTTATCCCTTCCCCCGTAAAGAAGTAATAGTCAAGGTTTCCCTGGTCTGCAGCAAAATAAAAGTAATTGCTGCTTTCCTTCCCCATATCCCAGTAAGAACGGTTGGTGTTGTCAAAAAATATACCGTATACACTATTAGTCTTTACAGTAATCAGAAACGGTATGGTTTTATATAAAGTCTTATAGCTGTCTACCTGAGGCGTGGGATCATCCGTATTCCACATTTCATAATCGTAACCTCTTTTATTTAAAAACCCGGTCTTGTCTCCAAGCCCGTAGAAATATTCATCACCTTCCAGTTCTTTCATCACCTGAAGCTTGTGGTTGTTCACTTCATTCTTAAGCTGATGTCCTTCTTTCGCCATCAGTTCAATTAATTCTTCGCTAAGTACGAGGCGAAGCTTACGCTCACCGCGGTAATCCTTACATAAAACACTACCGTCTGCTTTATAAATATCCACCAGAAAATCATCATATATTTTGACGGTTACTTTCTGCGTTTTTATAGCCAGACAGTCCCCTTCCATGGCAGCACTAAATTCTGTATCCCATAATACAGACTCCTCAATTGCTTTTGATTTTCCGTTGTCATAAAATTTTGAAAACACATGTATTATGAGGTCACTTATAATAGAAATTGTACACCTGCCATTTTCAAATTCGATCTCTACGTTTTGCTGCTTTGTTTCAAAATTTACTATTTTTCCAAACATTCTGAACTCCACTTCCTCTTATAGTGCATAATCTCTTGTTGTGATACTGCTGTAATACTGCTGTAATACATTTATTTTATCTAGTACAATATTTTCATATTAACCAGACTGATTACTTGTTAAACCTCCTGAGATGGCATAAAAAAACCTCGGCGTAGCACCACTATACCTGTGTTTTTTAGATGCCACCTCTGAATGTTTATCCTGTATACTCAGTTCAGTTATTTGTAAAACAATGTCCTGGAATATATCTAAAAAACTACTTGTGCCGGCAAGTTATTGGTACAGATATTGGCTTGCCGGCACATTAATTTTATTTTATACTGTATTTTTTATGAACCTTTATACCGTAGCTGAATTCTTTGCAGTTGCTGCTACAAGACGGGTAAAGTGTTTTATATCTATCAATTTATTTTGCATTAGCCTGATAGGTTTCAAAAGCATCTACCTGAATTTTCATGAAATCCTCATAACCCATTTGCTTTAAGGTCTCAAGGTAAGTATTCCATTCTTCTTCAACTCCGCCTTCTGTTACCCACTTAGCCTGCATGGTTGTAACATATGAATTGATATCCATATAAAGTGTTGATAAATCATTTAATTGCTCATTGGTATAACTTACATTGGGATATGCAGGTTTTGCATATTGGCTTAAATTTTTATCAAGTTCAAGTTTCAGTCCATCACCACTGTCTGTAGGTAATTTCACTTTGTCATTGAAACCATCTGCTATATATTTAGGACCAAAGTCACGAAGAGAATTGACCCATGCAAAGGTATCTGCGGAATCTCCATTGGTAGGAGGCAGCAGGGAGTAAGTATCTCCTTCTTTTTGAACACCTACGCCAAAGGAACCGTAGAAAGTCTGGATAGATGCATCTTCTGTATAGAACTGGTCCATCCAGCGAAGAAGTGCTCCTGGATCTTGACAGTTATTTGTGATCATGAATTCATTTCTGCTGTAATTCCAATGCTCCGGATCAGAAGAGATATAACGCTCTCCGTCTGGACCCTGTAAGGCTGTCAAAGCTGTGTACTGTGAGGAATTGGGACCAAAGGTTGCATCAGCTGTCCAGCCGGGTGCAGAACCTACTAAAGCTGTTTCATTCATAAGTTTTGCGTCTCTCATGGAGGTATCCTGTGTATAGACTTCAGGGTCAATCAGACCTTCACTATAAGCTTTATTCATCCACTTAATACCTTCACGGTAAGAATCAAGAGTAGGTAGGTAAGCCGGCTGTCCGTCTTTGATAGACATCAAATAAGTATTATCTGCTCCAATGGTCATACCAAAAGGAAGTAAGAAGAACATTGTGGTATCGGCATACCCCTGTCCATAAGGAATTTCATCATTGGGATCGCCGTTTCCGTTGGCATCCTGTTCTTTGAACGCTTTTAATACATTATAGTATTCCTCATAAGTCTGAGGCATGGAGAGACCTAAGTTATCAAGCCATGTCTGATTAATGAACATCTGGTTTGCTACAACCGGTCTGCAGGGTTTTTTACTTGGAAGTCCGTAAATATGTCCGTCAGAAGAAGTTGCAAGAGCCTTCATTGTCGGATCCTTTTCAAGAATAGCTTTAAAATTAGGCATGTTTTCATCAATATAATCATCCAAAGCGATAAAGGAATTCTGGTTGGATGCGATTTCAGCTGCTGAAAAACAGATGGAACCTAAAAATGCATCCGGTAAATCACCGCCGGCCATTAATACTGCTTTTTTATCACCCCAGTCAGAGTTAAGAATAGTTTCCCATTGAATATTAATACCTGCAGTTTCAGCGGCTGTATCTACAAAACCTTCATGGTAAGCTTCGCCCCAGTCTGCCCAACGAACCGTAGCCACCTTAAAAGCCTTCTGTTCTGCTGTTTCATTTCCTTTGCCCTGACTTTCCTGAGAGGTTGGATTTGTGTTATTATCTCCTCCCTTTCCCCCGCAGCCTGTTAATGAGACTGCTAACATTGCTGCCATAACGATGACACTCACTGCTTTCTTAAACATAACTATCTCCTCCAATTATTCTTTAATGGCACCTATCATAACCCCTTGATTAAAGTACTTTTGCAGAAAAGGATATAAGCACATAATCGGAATAGTTGAGATTACAATTGATGCATATTTCATCATATCAGACAGTCTTCGAAGCTCAGATGCCATTTCCCCTGTAGCAGCTCCAAGGAGTGACTGATTAGATATCAGGATTCTACGCAGTAATAGCTGTAATGGTTGTAAGTTCGCACTCTGTAAGTAAATCAGAGCGTTAAACCAGGAATTCCATATACCTACTGCCGTCCATAATCCAATTACGGCAATAATTGCCTTGGATAAGGGTATTGCGAAACGAAAGAAATATCTTATGGTACCGCATCCGTCAATCTGAGCAGATTCCCATAAACCTTCCGGTAAGCTTGAATTAAAAAATGTCCTTGCCACAATAATATTATAAGTAGATACCGAAAAAGGTACTATCATAACCCAGAAGGAATCTAATAAATTAAAGTCCTTTACTACCAGATAAATAGGAATCAGACCGCCGCTGATAAACATTGGTATAATATAAAATAAATTAATCCACTTTCTTCCTACCATATCTTTTCGTGACATGGCATATCCGGCGGTAATATTAACTAATAATGCAACCAGCGTACCAGTTAAGGTATAAATTATCGTATTCCCATAACTGCGCCAGATAGCTGTCTGTTTAAACAATTCCCGGTATCCATCCAGTATCCACTTCTTCGGCCAGACCCATACATTTCCATTGGCAACATCTGCAGGATTACTAAAGGATGCTATAATAATAAACCAAAGAGGATAAATAACTGCCAATATCATTAATACCGCAATAGCATGGATAACGAAATCAACTATTCTGTCCTGACGGCTCTTTTTCATCTTAACGGGTTTTACCTTATGTTTGTTCATGAAAACCCCTCCTTATATCAAACCGGTATCTGTAGTTTTCTTAGAAATCCAGTTAACTACTAAGAGTACCGCCAAATTTACTACTGTATTGAACAAACCGATAGCCGTAGACAGACTGTATTGAAAGCTCTGCATACCAACTTTATAGACATAGGTAGAAATAATCTCACTTCCCATGGAATTCTGTGTATTTTGTAACAGCAGTACTTTCTCAAAACCTACACTTAAAATACCGCCTGCTCTTAAGATTAACAGTATCATGGCAGTAGATAGTATCAGCGGAATATCTATATACCGAATTTTCTGCATGGTAGATGCACCATCAATGGTAGCAGCTTCATAATATGTAGGATCTATAGCAGACAAAGCCGCCAGATAAATAATACTGTCCCAGCCTAAATGCTGCCAGATATCGCTCCACACATATACATGCTTAAACGCAGATACACTTGCCATAAAGTTGGGTAACTCCACACCAAACAGCCTGAAAAAGTTTGCTATGATTCCGCTGCTGGGTGACAAAAAGATCAGAATCAGGCCACACATAACCATAGTGGAAATAAAGTGCGGAAGGTAGGTTGTTACCTGAAACACTTTTTTAAATTTCTGGTTTCTGATCTGATTGCATAACAACGCCAATGCAATAGGCAGAGGAAACCCGACTATAATTCCGTAAAGACTGATAGATAATGTATTTTTGAGTGTAAGTGCAAACTGGTATGAATTGAAAAACTTTATAAAATGTTTGAAGCCTACCCAGGGACTCCCCATAATCCCAAGTGCCGGTGAATAATCTTTAAAGGCAATTATAAGACCATACATCGGTATATACGCAAAGCAGAACAAAAGTACAGCAGAAGGAAATAAAAGTATATACAGTGGAATACTCCTCTTTAATCCTCTGCCCAAAGAAACTTTTGCACCTTTGGTACCATTTGATATTTTTTTCATTTTTCGTCCTCCTATAGTGGGAATTTTATCACATTTATACAAGGGTCTATAGAACAATTCCGACTTTACCCTAGCACTATTTCGTCTTCCTGGGAAATTTGCTAGTATCTAAGAGTCTATTCTTGTATAATAGTGATAAACTAAATGGTAAATAGACCTTTATAAATCCAACCATAGAATTACCATTACAGGAGCTTACATGAGAAAAAAAAGTCACAGATCCAGTCATTCACTGGAGCATTATATAAAAGTATTGATCAGTTTGTCCATTCCAATTATCGTAATCAATATTATGGTTAGCTTTTTCTCCATTATCACAACCAGGCAGCAGAATGTAACTCATATTTCCAACACCATAACTCTATACCAGAATGAAACGGTTCGAAAAACAGTAGCAGTAGAACATTTTGTCCGCTGGACAGCCATTCATGAGCCGCTGGTAGAAACCCTGGAGACCAGTACTGATTTTGGAGACCGCAGGGATGCCATCTCTACTTTTCGTACAAGAGTAAGTGATAATCAGTATGCTACAGGAAGGGAGTATCAGTATTTCTTGTATTTGAAGGAGCAGGACCTTTTCTTTAACAGTTCGGCTCTTAACCTCTCCTATTCAGACTATCTAATCTGCAAAAAGGAATTTCTCAAAAAAATTGAAAGCGGAGAAACCTTAAAAAACAGCAGCGACTGGAAGATTTTAAAGATACGGAAGAATTATTACTTTTACTATATTATTACCTATAATAACCGAACTTTCATTTCACTGATTTCAGCCAGAGATATTTTGACCCCTCTTGAAGATGTAAACCTTGGTGCCAATGGATATATGCTTATGAAGGATGCAAACAATACCGTCCTTGCTGGCACCGATTCAAAAAAGGAACACAGCACTGGTAATCCTCTTTTTTTAAGCCGTTTATATTTTGGCAATGAAGAATCAAATCTGCCTTTTACTTTAAATATTTATATTGATAACTGGTCCTATGAGCGGATTATTATTATCCAGATTTTTGTGATTCTTATGGCATTTATTGTTGCCTTCACTTTATTTGTATTTTTGTTTTATATGCAGAAAAAGGTGATAAAGCCAATACAGAATTTTTCTTATAATCTCTCTAAGATAAATGAAGGAACCAACCTGTTAGACTTACAGGACGGCAATATTATTGAGCTGGAACAGGCCAGTATGCAGTTTAAGAATCTGATGCGGGAAATAACCAAGTTAAAGATCACCTTATACGAAGAGGAACTTGAGAAGAAACGCATCCAAATAGGGTTCTTACAACAGCAGATAAGACCACATTTCTATTTAAACTGCCTGACTACCATATACAGTATGGCACAGACAAAGAATTACAAAGAGATTGAGTCCATGGCGCTGTTTACCTCCAAATATCTGCGTTACCTGTTCCAGACGAATAAGGATTTTATAAAGCTGGAATATGAATTAAACCATGTCAATGATTATTTAAATATACAATCCTTAAGATACGGTTCTGCTTTTTCCTATCAGTATAATATAGAACCCGGAGCAGATGAGGCGGTCATACCTCCCCTTATCCTTATGACCTTTATTGAAAATACCATAAAGCACTGTGTATCTCTAACCATTACCTTGAAAATTACTTTATCGGTGCAAAAATGCAGGAGATGGGGAAAAGATTACCTGAAAATCCTTTTGAAAGACTCCGGTCCCGGGTTTAGCAATGAGGCACTTAATGTATTGAACAGCTGTCAGTCCCTAACCGGTGAGGATGGCAGCAGAATTGGAATTAGCAATACCAAAGAAAGACTCACCTTTTTATATGGTGAAGAATATGAATTGAATTTCTCCAATAATATAGATATGGGTGCTTGTATTGAACTATTATTGCCTTTTGATACAGAAAGTAAAAAGGAGGATAATATATGATGGATTAAGTTTTCACCTCTTCCAGATATAAAAATGCTGTATTTTAAGCCTTTTCTACCTGATAGGGGAAGAACTAGGATTCAACATATATAGAAGAACTTTATGAATATTTTACTTGTTGACGATGACCGCTTTGTATTAGGTGCATTAACTCAAAATATGGACTGGAAAGCTTTAGGCTTACAGGAGGTTTATACAGCCTCTAATATAAGCCAGGCCAAAGAAGTAATCAGAGAAAAATCTGTGCAGATTCTTATTACAGATATAGACATGCCCCAGGGAAGCGGCATTGATCTCCTTACCTGGGTACGAGAAGAAAATTATGATATTCAGACTATCTTCCTGACCAACTATGCTGATTTTAATTTTGCACAAAAGGCCGTTGAACTGCAAAGTCTTGAATATTATTTAAAACCCATTGAATTTGACAAGCTTGCCTTAATTGTCAAAAAAGCAGTCATAAAGGTAGAAGCAGGTTACCAGGCCAAGAAAGCAGCCAATATTACAACTATGTGGGAGGATATCAAAGCAAATATTTCAGAGCATTTCTGGAGTGCTTATTTGAAACGGGATGCAGCTTATACGGAAGAGGAACTGAAAGCCCGCTTGACGAAAAATCATCTGCCCTATAAAACCTCGGATAAATTTATACTTATCCTCTTTGACCTGTTTACTGTTAAATTATCTGCTAAAAATGAAATCACATATTCTTATCCCGATGGAAAAAAACTTAGGGTTGGATTTGAAAATTCTTTCCAGGAAATCTTTGAGAAAGTATTATCTCCCCATGATATTCTATTGGATTTAAATTCTGTAGGCGGAAGTTTTATAGCTATTATAAACTGTACAAACAGTATAACAGAAGAATTACTTCTTAAGTTATCCGAGTACTGCACAAGACTTATACGACTGGTAAATAAAAAGTATGATGCCTCCCTTAGCAGCTATATTGGACTACCCGCCTCTTTCCATGAGTTTCACAGTGGGTTGAAGCAGTTACAATCCATGAATGAAAATATTATTGATTGTAAGGATAAGGTCTTTTTATTGGGTGACTACATACCGGTTCAGGCAGAGTACTCCTTACCTAATCTAAAGCTTTTGGATGAATATTTACAGTTAGAAAAACGAGATTTATTTACCTCCTACTGTAAAGAATATCTGATCGGTCTGGCTCAATCCGATAAGTTGAATTATACAGTTCTGGCCAGTTTTCAGATTGATGTCATACAGCTTATCTATTCCTTCTTAAAAGAGAAGGGAATATTGGCTCATAAACTGATACAGGGTAAAACCAATGATACTTTACTGGAGATTTCCTCTAAATCCATTGAAAGCATACTCCTCTACATTACTTATCTGGTAAATACTGCTCTGGATTATGCCGCCTTCTCAGCTTCTGAAAAGTCAGTTGCCTCTATTATCTGTGAGTTTATTGACATGCATTTTGCAGAGGACATTAATCGTAACAGCCTTGCTGAAATTGTATATCTGGATCCGGACTATACCGCCAGACTCTTTAAAAAAGAAACCGGGACTTCCCTTGTTAATTATATTATAAAAAAACGTATTGAAACGGCAAAGGATCTGCTTGTTAACACGGTATTATCTGTTAATCTGATATCGGATAAGGTAGGGTATGGAAATTACTCTTATTTTACAAAACTCTTTAAGAAAGAGACAGGATTTACTCCGGTGGATTTTCGCAGATTGAAAAGGTTATCTTAATTATAACGGATGGGGTTGTTGTTTAAATTTATGCTTTGTTAGATAACATGTGATATAAATAATCAGTCATAGATGCAATTACTGCAAGCTATGGAAAGTATTAGTATTGTTCATAGCTTGCAGATCCAGTCTCTTATAGCAGTTGTTACCGTAGTGATTATAGTACTTCTTAATCAAGTGCGTGTCGTCAGTTTTATAATTAATGAAATCAAGTATTCTTAGAACAAATATTTATTATATTTATAAGAAAAAAAATTTTTAACAAAATATTTAATCGAGTTCTATTCATTTGATTATTTTATTTCTATTTTAGCAATCTGTATTCAGGTACTGCCTTACAACAGCTTCTGAAAGACATTTTGCTGAATCGATAATATTGATTGCTTCCGGTGTCTTTACAACTACTACATTTAAATCGGTACACCCTAAAATAATATGCTGAATAGATTCTCCTTTAACTTCTTCAAGCAATCTCTTCCATAACTTGACATTTTCAGGGTCCTCCTTATCACTTTTGATTCCTTTGATAAGTACATTAAGTTCATACTGCCATTTCTCCTTAAAGACAAATTCATGTCCGCTCTGTTCTATCCCGCTTTGATATATTCCTGACTCAAATGTTGTTTTGGTTGAGAATAGACTAACCCTTTGAGGGGTTTCCGGCAATTTCTTTATCGTTTCATCAACAATATGAAGCAAGGGTATATCAATTGCACTTTTTAGCTCCTCATAATAGACATGAGCAGAATTACAAGGCATACCAATAAAACTAGCACCTGCTGCTTCGAGCTGTTTTAACCCCTGAATAATAGTCTCTTTCATAAGGTCGTGATTAATCGGCCGATCGATATAAAAGGGTGTTGGTAAAGAATAAATCATTATCTTGGGAAATTCTTCATCGTATTTTGCACCATATTGAAGCTGGCATTCATCAATAACTAAATCTATAAATGGTGCCGTTGATCTCGGTCCCATACCGGCTAATATACCTATGATTTTATCCTTCATGGAATTAACTCCTCTTTAAAAACATTCATGTTATTTTCCTCCATGCTGCTTCATATGTTCAACTCCCCATAAATTCATGGAATCCAAGATTGGCTTTAGCGAGCTGCCTAACTCGCTCAGGGAATATTCCACCCTCGGCGGTACTTCCGGATATACTTTTCTATCTATAATCCCGTCCTGCTCTAATTGCTTAAGCTGTTGGGTCAGCATCTTCTGGCTTATGCCATTGATTCCTTTACTAAGTTCTGAGAATCTTTGGGTTCCGTCATCCATCAGATTTCTTATGATTAATACTTTCCATTTGTGTCCAATTAAATTAACAGTGTGTTCAATGGGACAGGATTTATTACAGGACATATGCAACCTCTTTCTATTAATAATCATTACTTACCATTTGGTCAGTAATCAACTAAAAAGTGCCTTCTTGTCAAAAGAATGCTTCTATATTATGATAATTTTACAGTAATTCATAAGTAAATACAAGCGCTTGTACTTGAACATGATGAATGCTGTATATTTGATAATACTTTTGTTAGGAGTAATATAAATGCAGAAAATTAATATTGAAGATATTTTAGAATTTACCAAGGATAAAAGTGCCAGAAAAGGAATCTTCAAAGAAGGTCAGCTGGATACCGGTCTCTTGCTTTATGCTCCCGGTCAAACAACCCCTGACCACAAACACACGGATATTGATGAAGTGTTCTATGTAATCTCAGGAAGCGGTACAATAACAATAAATAACGAACCTGTGTCAGTGAAAGAAAATGATATCATCTATTCTCCTCATGACGAGCTTCATGGTTTTCAAAATACGACTTCCTCTAATTGGGTAGTCTTGCAGATTAAAATATCATTGCCAAAATAGTTTTAAATTAACATTTTATATATTTCAATTCAACTTATTAGCTTAATCAAGGAAAGGATGAAGGAATAATGTTTACACACATTGACCATGTTGCAATTTCTGTAAAAGACAGAAAGAAATCCATTGAATTTTATGAAAAAAACTTTGGTTTCAAACAATACTTTGAACATGATGTACCGGGTGTTCCCGCACTTGAGATGGTTATCTATCTTAAATTGGGTGCTACCGTTTTAGAACTTGAGCATTGGACCAATAACAAAGTGAACTCCGGCTGCCACTTCTGCTTAATCAGCGATGATTTCGAAGGAGATTATAATAAACTGGTGGCAGCAGGCGTACCAGTTATATCTGAACCACATATCCCCAGCCCAAGAGTTCCAGAGGAAAAAGGCTGGAAAAGGGTATTATTCCAAGGGCCGGATGGTGAACATATCGAGTTCAGAGGTTAATCTTATGGAGTTGTTGTAAAGATAGTAAATGACATAAGAAATCCGGTGATTCCATGTAATAAACTGCCTGAAAGACATACTTCCGATTTTGTATACAGAAAGCGAATATTTTTCGCTAAATCACTGTATACAAAATTGGTAATGTGTCCTGAAACAGTGTTTAAGAGAACATCATGGCTGCTCTTCATGTAGGATTATCATGAATAGTTTATAAGTATCATTCATTCTTTAATCTGCTCTATATTTATTGAAATCTATGGTAAGACATCTGTCTTTCCATTTGATAAAATTTCTTTTGTGGTAATTGAGCCTGGTATCCGATACAATAAAATCACTACGAAATACTGATAGCATAATTCCAATCAAAAACAAATGTATACATAATGCTACATTACCATAAGAAATCAGCGGTAGTGTAATAGGCGAGGTTAACATAAAGCCTAAATTCCAGGCAATATAGTTACAAGTTTCAAAGGTTAGAGTTATCATTACTGCAAGGGAAACTAAAAATCCCAAGAAACTTTTTTGCTTGAAGGTAAGACAGAATCCTCTTATAAGAAAGATGGCAAACACTACTAGTAGTACACAGAAGAATAACCACCCCCAATTAATTATAAAATAAGTCAGCAGATAATCGGTATGAATCGATGGCAGCGGAAATGCGGAATTGCTATATGCTTCAGGTATTACCCCTTTCCCAACAAATCTGGCATTGTGAAGTAACTCTCTTATCATGACACCAAAATATCCTTTTCCATAAGCATCCATTCCGGGATTCATTACTATCTGTAAATGCTTACCAATAAAATAACTGTCTTGTAAAAAAACGCCTACAACAACTAATATACTTGTTAACAGTTCTATTGTATAACCAACCATTTTTTTAACAGGATACCATCCTTTGAATATAGTAACACCGGTAAGTATGATAGCAGTAGCAAAAAAGAATGCTGCGTTGCCTATGGAAGATGTCCTATATGAAAGAAATGTTAACCCCAGTATTGATATATTTAAAAGGAAAAGTCCTATATAACCATACTTTCTTGTTACAAATATAATCCCAGTAAACACAAGAGGCAATACAAGTGAAATACATGAAAGGCTAAATGTGATAAATGATGTAATGAAAAAATATGGCCTGCCGTTTACTTCAGGTGCTACCATCAGCATACCAATTGACATGGTTACAGTTATAACAAAGAGCGCTTTCGGATATCTTCCTATTATTGTAAAGTCTCCGTAATAGGCCAAAAACATAAATCCTATGCCCAGAACAGCCGATAATACCTGCTTGGTAAGATTGAGGGGATAGTGACTTTCATAAAATAAGAATGTCTGAATCAATAAACCTATCAGGAGCAATGAAATTGTAAATATTATCATACTAATCTGAGACTTGGGCCTGTGGATACGATCAAGTTGCATACCTACTGTCACAGGGTCTCCCATTTCCAGAATCGTCTTATGTACCGCAGTCTCTTCTGAATCACCCTGACTCAAATAATTATCCATTTGATCTGTCATATGAGCTTCTAATTCTCTGGCTACAGGCTCATGAACCCTCTTCCATCTAATCTGCTTACATACTTCCTCTTTGAATTCTCTTATTTTTTCAACTGATTCCAAAGCTTATACCTCCGTTTAGTATATTATTTACCGCATTGGTATATAAATTCCATTCCTCTTTTTTATCAGCAAGCTGTTTTTTCCCCTTTTTGGTTATATGATAGTATTTTCTAACCCTTAAGCTATCCGCACTGTCATCATAGGCTTCCACCATTCCTTCACGCTCTAACCCATGCAATATGGGATATAGGGTACCTGCTTTTAACTCAAAGGTTTTATTAGATTGCTGATGCAATTCTTCTATCATCTGGTAACCATACATATCTTTCTTTTCCAAAAGCTTTAATATTAGCATGGTTGTACTTCCTGAGAGCAAACTTTTATCAATCGCCATTACAGACCTCCTTATATATAGATTATCTATATATATGATATATAGATAATCTATATATGTCAAGTCATAATTTCCATATTACTCTTAAATGTAAAACTGTTTTGGTTCAAAATAATTCAACCGCCCTTTCTATAATTCTTATAGCTGACATATTCCAAACCCCTTTAAATGATATTAATTTTCCCAGTTTATTCCTACCATTGGATTCTACAATTTCATTAATTCACTAATTTTAAATGACTCTCTAAATTTCATGATAGGTTTCCTCCTTATTAACCATTAATTCGACACTTGCTGTCAATACTTTTATACTTACTTATCTACCAATCTCTAGTCATTTATTTTCAAGCACTAGAAAGTGAACACATCTGTATTTTTATACCAAAATAGAGACCAAAAGCCTTGTTAATGCTGACTTTGGGTCCCTATTTTGGTATAGAGTATTTTACAGTTTGAACTGTATTGCAGGATTGTCAGAGGGATTCTTCTCAAACAATCAGTTTCTTCAACAGTTATTTATTATTTTTATTATTCTTTGCCTTATCGCTATTCTCAGAATCTGAATTTTGGGAATTCTTGTTTTCAGAGTCTTTTACCGAATTCGAATTATTCGATTGGTTATTTTCTGACTTATTATTTCCGTTATTCATCTTAGTTTTCTCACTCTTATCTTGTTCTTCTTTTTCTTTCTTTTGCTCATTGGCTTGTGATTTCACTTCCTCTTTCACTGCCTTTTCCTGGTCATTTGTATTGATTTTTTTCTCTTCTTTCTTGGTTTTAGCAGCTTCTTTTTTCTCTGCTGCTTTACTATTTGATGTATCAGCGGCTTTATCGTTCTTCTTTTCTGTTTTATCAGCCTTTTCTTTTACTTTACCTTCTTTATTCTGCTTAGATTTAGCCGGTTCTTTCGTCACTGATGCATTTTCTGTGCTGGTACTTTCATTGTTCTCAGATATAGCGGATTGGTCCTTCGTGGAATCTGTTGACTCATTGGTTGATTCATTTTGTGAAGTTGTATCAGAAGCTGCTGCTTTTCTGTTCTTCTTGATTTCTTTCATAATATCTTTAACAGGTCTCTTTAACCATTCTTCTATTACAATGCTATTAGGATCCGCTGCACTTTCCTTCAGCTTTTCAACCAGATTCAGTTTACCGGGTGTTACTCCCAGCTCTCTTGCTTCCTTAACACGTTCGAGTCCCACACTTGAAACTTCTACTTCTACATTTTCTTTTACAAAATCTTTCACGGTTTCTTTTATTTCTGTAACCAGTTCATCGGATAATTTTGTATTGCCGCTTGATACTGTAATTACTATCCCGCCTTTTATGGAGATTGCAGAACCGGTAACTGTTTTAACTTCTGTGTCGGTATTATCTTTTACTTCTATAGCAGAGCCTGTAACCGTCTGAGTATTTCCACCTGTAAAATATCCTTCTTTTGAAATCTGCTCTACGGTTGCAAGAATGGCATTTTCAATGGACTTATGATTTAGACCTTCGATGTTAATCTCATCTAATATAGCTTGTCCGTCATCATTTACTGCCTTGACGTTTATTACCCTGTCAAAGCGGTTCAGTGTATACTCGATGGATGGATTCACATCCAGACTGACATAGGAATATGGAGACGCATATGCCCATATCCCTGTACCCGTACCTAATAGCAAAAAAGCAACACAGGCAGCGCAAAATGCCAGTTTTTTTGAAATATGTAGTTTATTCATTGATTTAACCTCTTCCTTTTCTTTTAGCAATAAGCCAGATAATCTGCTTAGTTTCTGCTGGTAAACTTCGTTAAGCTGAATTTCCTGGCCTACTATATATTCTTTATTTCTTATTTTTAGAATGCTGCCATCATCAGACAGAACTGCTGCAAATTTACCTTTTATTTCAACTACTACTGATTTCATCGTTTCTTCTCCTCTCTGATGTAACGCAAATATTCTGCAAGTTCATGATATTCTCCGGATAATATCACTATGGCTGCTATTATATATTTTCGGTGGCGCTCAATAATTTTTCGGGGTACCTTTGAATTTTTCTCAAGAAACTTTACAGGTAATAATTTTGTTTTGTTTAATTCCTGAATAATCATGGGATTTTCCATACAGGAATTGATAACCCTCCCACAGGCAACTCTGGTTTTTTCTGCTTTGGGAGAACATTTTGTTAAATCATAAAAACTAAAACCATATTCCTTTAAACTATCATTAACTCCTATAATTTCTAACGCCAGACTTTCCTGCCTAACAGCCTCCATTGATTTTTTTGTTACTGCATTTTGATAAGTCTTGTCCTCTTCCTCCTCAGAATTCATATAAAATATAACCGGACTTACAATTACCTCAGACTTGTATTTATTCTGCTGTCTTATATAATCAATCAACCTTCGTTGAATCACTAATTTTGCGAAACTTAAAAAACTTCCTTTATTAAGATCGTATTCTTTCACTGCCTGTACAAAAGCTGTTAAAGCAATTGACCATTCATCATCGCTTTTTGTAATGTAATGACCTGCGGATTTAGATGCCGTATTCAATATAAATCTTTCCTGTTGCTTTATGAAAGAATTCAATGTGTTTTCATTCTGCGATGCTTCTATAGCAAGGTAATTCAATTCACTCAGGACTATCCCTCCCTTTATCCAACTTAAAATTTCAGCATTAATAAAAACCAGCGTTATAATTTATCTGCTTTATGTCGGAATATGCTTACCATTTTCCTACTGATTTATGTCAGGTAGCTATGATATTCTGCTAATACTGCATTTTTAGATTTAACCGAGTTGTATTTATCCCTACTATAACTATGTTCGACAAGTATTTTATATTTTTTGGGGTAGCCTAATATTTTATTTTTTTTTTGATTAAAAAAGAAGGAAGGTGTAAGAAAATAGCAATCACTGGAGGTATTTTACTTGAAGCTAGAGCAGCTGTGGACCCACCTGTATAACAGGGGGATATTAAAAGACTGCCATATCAAAACAGGGTGTGCTGCAAAACGATACAGGTTTCGCAGCACACCCCAAAGAAAATTTAACAGAAATATGCATAGTATTTATTTGTTTTCCAGTTCGATAAAAAGATACATTGGTATTTTACTAAGCCATTCAATTCTGGGTGATTGTTTCATCTGCTCCTTTGTGGGAACAGGCTCATTCATATCGGTCAATAGGAAGCCATTCCTGTTAAAGGCCTTTATGTAATCCGACAGTGTCCTGTGCCTGTAAATAACAGCTTCATCGATTCCTTTGATATTATCAATCCATTCCGTCGGTTTAAAATAATCTTTAACAGTAACCTGGATACCCTCTTCCTCCATAGTCCACTGGCTTTCTTTTGGTTTATAACAGGGATGGAGAATAGAAATAAATACTTTTATATTGTACTATGCAAAAAAGCTTCTTCGAATTGAAGAAGCTTTTTCTTATATATACTATTATATTGAGCTCTGACGCGCATACGGTGCTAGCAGCATGCCAAGGGTCTTTGCGAAACATACAAGCACCCGTTACAGTCTTTTTATAAGCTCATTGCAGAATTTTCATCATTTCCTTGATATCCTCAGAAATCATGTTACGTTTTGACTTCTCAATGAGTATATTTCCACCGGTCATTATATAAGATGGAAACACCCTGACTTGTCCATAGTAATATTGAAGTCCTCTTATTTTATAAGTTGAGCCTGAGGGGATGACTCTTTTGCTTGTCCTTTTCTTTGCAATTTCATTAAAGGCTGTTTTAGCCACATCACCCATGAGCATAATAACTTTTATATTGGGAAAGAGCTCTATTTCTTTCTCCAGTAAGGGTAAGTGCTGACTTATTAATTCTCTTGGAACTGTATATTGTTGTTTGGGTATTTTAACAGCTGTTGTAATGTAGATACCCAGATCAAGAATGTCTGAAATACTATTAACATGTACTCCGGCAGCCTGAAACAGCTCGCGTGTCGTTCTCATATAATCCGGATCAGCACTATTACCGTAAAATCCGTCATCAGGATTTTTAGGAGGAACCTCATTAATCATAATACATTCTATTTTGTCCTTATCAATCTGAACATCGGGAAGCTGAAGCTCTTTAAGATAATCTTCCGGCAAGGTGTCAAGCAAATATTCTTTTACATTAATCAGCATATTATATATCTCCTTTTATTTTATCTCCTTTTAAACAGTATAACAGTTATAATATGACGACTGTATGTCATATTATAAACCCTATTTACAAAAAATACTAGAAATATCCCATCCCCATTTAGGTCTTAAAAGAATCATATATCCTATAAACTTAATATTTTTTAGCCTCAAAAGGGAGTTGTTAAAAACTAAAGTATTCATTAGTTTTTAACAACTCCCTTTAAATTACAGAGTATTTTTGAATCCATATAATTGCTGTTTCTATAAAGGTCTCTTATCTCTGTTTCCTAAATATCTTCATCCGGATCATACATCATCCATTGACATTTTTTCATATCAATGCATCCGTTACTCAGAAAGGTAACCCCCTCCTGTTCGAGAATTGTGCGTTGTAGCTGCTCTCCTCCAAAGACGTGATTAGGAGCCATTTTACCTGCTTTGTTAACTACTCTGTGGCAGGGTAATTTAAGATCAAAGGGAATTATCCTCATTGCATAACCTACAATACGTGGTGCACCGGGTCTTCCGGCCATCCAGGCTATCTGCCCGTAAGTAGCGACTTTTCCCTCCGGTATATCTGCTACAATCTCATAAATTTTCTGATACAATTCTGAATGAATCATTATTACTTCCTTTATCACTAACACTTATTCATTTCTAATTTGTATAATATAATTATATAATACCTATGAGACCAGTGTACCCTATCGAAAGGAATTACGCCAGAGTAATCTTAGTTATTTTGTACCTTTTCTCAGGCAGCTTATGAGTTAACCTTCCTCTTATTTGAACGGAAAAGAATGCTATAGCCTAAAACACCGGTTCCTACAACAATAAGCCCTAACAGAATCAACAGACCTGGTACCAGTCCCTGATTTTCTGTTGTAAATCCTACTGAAAGTGCCTGCAGAAAACTATCGGCTGCTTTGGGACCAATTTCGATTTCCTGGCGGGTGATCTCATTTCCCTCATAGAGAACAACTATATGATGTGCACCTGCTGACAGATCTTCCGGAATATCAAGCTGTGCTTCAAAGGAGCCATCCGCTGAAGACTCAACAAATCCCAACTGTCTGGGTTCAGATTGAATTACAATCTCCAGATTCTGTACATTACCGGCAAATCCAGTACCGGAAACAATAACAGAACTGCCTGCATGTAAAATACTTCCTGAAGCTTCTGTTATATCCAGGTAACCTTTTGTATTGACAGCGGCTGCAATGATATCTTCTGATGTATCTAATGCTTCTGCAGCTTCATTGTCTGTCACCTCAGATTGTTCACTTTCGGGAACATCAGCTTCAGACTGGCTAACCTCTTCTGTAGCGGAACTGTCAGTATCGCCTGTGTTTTCAGCATCTGTTTTACTTTCGTCAGTCTGTGCTGTGCTACTTGCATTATCCGTTTCAGTTTTATTATCCTTTGCTGTTTTATCGGTATTTGAAGCAGTACTAGAGGAGGTATTACCTGATCCGGAGCTGCCTGAGGTAGTATTACCTGAGGACGTGCTGCTTTTTGATGTACTTCCTGCTGTTGTACTGTTGGTTTTATCTGTCTCTGATTTACTGGTGCTGCTTTTCGTAGTACTTCCCGTCTTGTCGGTGGTCTGACTGCTGGTTTTATCTGTGCTTCCCGTTGTGGTATTTGAAGATTTCGAGTCATTGTTCTTGCTTGAACTAGTATCTTTTGAACTACCGGTTTTAGTATCATCTGATTTTACACTGTCTGTTTTATCAGTTCCGGTACTGCCGGTACTTCCAGACGTTCCGCTTCCGGTATTTCCTGAGGTTTCACTAGTTCCGGTATTGCCGGAAGAACTGTTGGTGCTGCCTGGCGTTGTAGTAGGATTTTTGCTTCCGGCAGGTCCATCCGGCGTATCTCCCTTTGTTTCATCATAACCGGGCCAGGGAACAGGAACTCCTGTGGCGTCATCAAATCCATCCAAATCACAGTCTTCTAAGGGAGCTGCGTAAGCAACATGATAATTGCCCGGAACTGCAAGCACTAATATAAAAACCATAGCACCTGAAAAAATCACTTTCGTTATCTTCTTTACCATACGTCTGCCCACGTACTCACTACGAATATTTCTCATATGGCCATATTCTCCTTTCCTGCTGCCGTTATTTATAAGCGGCACCCTGCGCCGATGGGTATACCATTATCAGGTTCTGAATCATTTATTACTTCTTTCTGTTCATTCTCATCAGAATCATCTGATTCATAAGTCTCTATATCGTTGAATATGTTGTCGTTTATACCGTTTTCCTGTCTTCCTACGATTGCAGAAGCCACCATTGCACCAGTGATATTGGTGGCAGTTCGCCCTGTATCAGCTATTGCTGAAATAGGAATACTAAGCACGATAAGTTCCAGCGGCAGCCCTAAGGCAGTCAGAACACTTGCTGTTGTAATCGTAGCTGTACCTGGTACTCCTGCTGTTCCAAGAGATACGAACAAGCTGACAACTGCTAAAAGAATATAATCCTTTACTTCATAATTGATACCAAGTCCGTTAATACCATAGATAGCAACTAGAACAGGCCATATTCCGGCACATCCGGGCATTCCTATGGTAGTACCAAGTGGTGCGGTAAAATTCGCAACCTTAGGATCTATACCGATTTTTTTTACCAATATTCCCGTTGATATAGGTAAGGTTCCTGCACTGGATTGTGTGGAGAATCCAACTACTTGAGCCGGTAATATCTTACGGAAGAACTTTATAGGACTAAGCTTTGCAAAGGCCTTTAACAACACTGCATTTATGACCCAGGTATCCAAAGCGAAAGCAATGAAGGATACAATGAGAAGTACCAACAATGACCACATTATTCCTGATCTGCTGACGCCATTTCCGGTTGCAGTTGCAATTAATGCAAGTACTGCATAAGGTGTCAGGCTGATGATAAAATCTACTGCTTTAAAGATAATTTCTTTTACCGCTTCAACAAAACTCTTAAAGATTGCTACCTTTTCACGATTTTTATTCGCTACCAATACATAAGAAACTGCTATCAGTACAGCAAATAAGATCATGGGAATTGTATTCTCTTCGGCAATGTCACTGACAACATTTCGAGGGAAGAAGCCTATAAGAACCTGTGAAAAGGGAACCACCTTACTTTCAAAATTCTGTGCATCGATTCCTTCCAGGGAAAGATATGAATTTCTACCGATACCAAAGGTCAATCCCAATCCAAGTGACAGCAATATGGCAAGTAAAGTAGTCGTAAGCAGCCATACAATGGAACGTAAGCCTATTCCTTTTAACTGAGCAGTTGACCCTAATGAGGTTATACTGCTGAGAATTGATATGATAATCAGCGGGCTTACGATTGCTGTCAGCG
The DNA here is from genome assembly GCA_029256725.1 of Anaerocolumna sp. GTDB lineage: Bacteria > Bacillota > Clostridia > Lachnospirales > Lachnospiraceae > Anaerocolumna. The sequence goes on from JAQSXJ010000009.1 coordinate 75,914, forward strand.
TACTGACATAAATCTTACCAATAGGCATTACCCAGGAGGTATGACCGGAAAAGAGGATTCCGATTAGGATACCAACTGCTAAAGAACCTAAGATAATTGCAGTGAAATTCACTTTCTTTTTCTGTAACTTATAAATGATAATGTAAAATGCAAATACAACCGCCAGTGCTGCTGCCGATAACCAGTCTATATTCATTTTGATTAATTCCTTTCCCTGTCTGTACGATGCTTCTAATTACATGACTGACATTAATGAAATATCAGGATATGCTAAACTGCACCTCCTGATATTTCTTTTCCGACCAGTTTTAGTTAAACTTTTTGATTTGCAGGGCTATATCTGCATAAACTGATATTATTTCTTTACTGTAAAGTTAACAGTGAAAGAGGAGGAAATATTATTGCTGCCGGTAACTGTTACGGTTGCCTTATAAGTTCCTGCCTTAAGTCCGGTTACAGGCTTAACGGTAAAGGAATCACTCTCATTTAAGGTTAAGCTGCTGATAGAGGTCTTTGAAAGCTTGAAATACTTGCTTCCGGTTCCGGATAAAGATACTTTAAGCTTTCCTGTAGGTCCGCCAACATTTTTCACTGTTACACTGTACGCTTTCTGATTTTTGTAGCCAACTTTTGCAGCAGTGAAAGTGTATTTGCCGGATTTGGTAAGTGCTATTCCATATTTATCAGGTTTTAATACATTATCCAGGGCTGTCACTGCTTCACTGGCAAAATCAACTTTACTAAGTCCGTCTACACTGCCTTCTGCCGCTACTGCATTAGGAGTTTTTAAAACCCATGCAAGTTCAAGCATATACTCTGTATAAGTTCCGTCGTTTGCAGCATTCTTATGAAGCCACTGTTTTGTTACAGGTTCTGCTTTATCCTTGTTATAACTGATTAAGAATGGTAACTGAAGACGAATAGCATTTTTGTCAGAGCCTTCACCCCAAGGTGTTGTTGCGGTAAGAGTTCCGTTTATATCACCATTAGGATAGTAAGTTATACTATTGTTCTGCTTGGAATTGTTCTCTGTAGTAAAGTTACCAAGGTATTTTGCAAGTTCACCATAAAGGTAGCTTATATTACCGTTTCCAGTAGTGGTGTTAACACTATTTCTGGAGTTGAAAGCGCTTGAGGAAGCTGTTACTTTATTAATCTCATCACTAGTTCCAAAGGTTAACTGATTACCCAGTGTGGTGTCATATACATAGATTTTCTCATAGCCATACTCTTTCGCTTTTCTTGCAACACTTCCAATGATAGCCTGTGTATTATGGCACCAGGAAGCACCAAAGAAAATAATATGATCGCCAGGGGAATTTAACAGATTGATCAACTCAGCGAAGTTCACCTGATGCAGCGCAAATCCGCTTTTATCTGCATTTGTAAAGATTTCTGTTGTTGTAGCTCCTGTTCTATTTCCTAATGGATCTGCAACTCCGTTGTTATAATTGAAATAGGTTGCAGAAGCATTGTATACTCTCTGAAAGAATTCAAAGTCTGATCTGACAGTGGAAGGAACTACTGTACCTTTGCTTTTGCCAGCTCTGAAAACCTTGGCTATACTTGCTGCCGCTGCATTACCATTGTATTCATCAGTATCTTTAAAACTGAAATAGGCCTTTATTTTTGCAGTGCTCTCACTATTGTAGGAGAATAACAAAGTATCATTTGAAGTGTAGCTTTTGATCGGTTCCTCTGTAGGAAGTAAGGCTGTTATTCTGGTCCATAATTCATTCACAGAAGTTCCGTTAGCTGTCGTAAACACATTACTCTTGGTAATATCAAGTTGATAGCCATCAATAAATGGATCGAAATGATAAATTTTTGTAATTCCGTCCTTTTTAGCCTGTTTATTAATGCTGCTTAGGATATCTTGACTGGTAGTCAGTTTAGGACTGCCAAAAACGATATAATAGTTTCCTTTGCTGCTTAAAATGTCAAGTAAACGTTCCTGGGTTACTGATTCAAAAACATGCCCTGCTGCTATCCCTTCATAGGAATCGGCAATATAGTCTCCTGTGGTTCCACCACTAACCTTACTCCAGGAATATGGCTCAGGTGTTGCTGTTTTAGCAGCCGCCACTGTATTAAACAATACTGTAAATGCAAGTGCAAATGTTATAATGCCCGCAGTTGCTTTTTTGAAGATTGATTTCATAAATTTCCTCCCTTGATATGATAACTTTTCTACAGCGTGTAATTTGTTGAAATGTTCATCTTTTAATTCATACTAAACTTATATGAATTATATGTATTAATTTTATGTTTTGTATAGTAGCATACGAAATTATAAAAGTCAACTACAAAAATAAAAATTTTTGCAGAAATAATAACTTATGGAAATTAAACAATCTGCTTTTTATTTTATCTCCATAATATGGGATAAAAACACTGTATTTTCCCGACTTTTATCTCCTGAATTAGGAAAAACAAGATATGAATTTTATAACTGGCAGCAAAAAAAAGACACTAGAATTAAAAATTGCTCCTCCTTATGACAAACAGTTTTGTTCATTAAACTGTCCTGTCAAAAGAAAGAGCATTTCCTACTCTATGTCCTTTTTTACTTATTTTGTTGACTCGCTCAATTTATTATAAATGTAACTCGTGTTTGAAAACTGCTTGTGCCGAGCCTTACATTCCACTTTGTGGGCGGCCAGGAGCAGTTGTAGGTACGTAGCTGGGCTACGTTTCCTATATTACGACGCAGAATACCGCAGAGTGCTACATTCAGAACGACATATTGAGTTATTCAAATACGCCCTAAGAAAAGATACTATGAATTTAGGAGTGAATAGCTTATAGGGCAGTTTCTTCTGTATATTTTTTGAAATTATTCAGTATTGCCTGCCAGCCCTCTTCCTGCATTTTTATCGGGTTTGTTTCTTCTGCTTCAAAAGCTACCGTAATTTCTGTCTGCTTGTCTTTACTCATAAAAATTATTGAGACTTTTCTGTCATCATCTAAGGTGTAGGTTATAGTCTCATGTAATTTTACCTCGTCATAGGTTCCGGAAAAATCAAAACCAAAGCTTCCATCCTTTGCTTCCATTCTGGAACGAAACCTTCCACCAGCTTTTAAATCGTTTTCTGAGGCGGTTGTATGCCAATCTTCAGAAGCACTGTTCCACTTCTTTATATGTTCCGGCTCATTCCAGGATCTCCATACTTTCTCAACCGGAGCATTTACAGTTGCTTTAATTGTTATCGTTTGTCTGTTACTCATCTTAATCTCCTGTTCTTTCTATGAATGTAATTGACAGTCTTACTTTAACCGTTCCAGTACACCTTTATGCTTCACCAGATTTTTATAATCCCATTGTATTTCTTGTGCTTTATGAAGCCACTTGGTCAAATCAAGCGGGTTTATCTGTTTAATATCAGTAATGCATACTTCCGCGGCTTTATACTTTCCCACAGGTTTAAGATTATTATCAAAGGATTCACCACTCCAGAAAAGTAATGGATAATGTTCTGGCCAAAATCACTAGAATAGGTACAATTACAAATAAAGTATTTTTCTTTATCCTTCTATCTATATGGGAGTTCCTGAAAATCGTAACAATACTCCATATTAATACAGCTATCATTATAATACTAACGGGAATTACTATGTACGGGTTCTCACATAACATAACAACCATAAAACCTATTGCGGTTCCAAAACCTGCTATATTCCTTAATAGTTGCTCATTCTTATTTTTGCCTTCCTTGATGTTCATCCATACAGATAATGACTCTTTTATCTCAGAATATTCTTCTGTAAACACAGGTACAAAAATATTTTTAGCTTTGTTCTCTGAATTAATCATTATACCTTTGTTGGTATACTCTGTGATGGATATCACTTCGATTTGTTCAATTTCTATTGTTGGGATATTTTTCTGGTATTTAATGATTTTGTTCTCGTATAATTCTATCCTGTATGACGTTAACGTATCGTTATTAATCCTATTTCCAAACTTTAATCCTATTATTACCGCTATAACAATAAGTATTAATACCATGGGCAGTACAATTATTAATTCTTGAAATCCATTCTCGTAACTACCTACTATAAGACCTGATAGAATAGCTATTAATATAATTGGTAATGCTAAAAGCACACTTTTTCTCTTCTTAAGCTTAATATGATTTTCGGATAGTTTATATTCCTTCACTTATTCCTCCCTATGCCTTTGTTAGGCGGTTTGTTGGTGTAAATATCTATTATTATAACAAAGCCACACGATAAAACAAGAATTTCTTACCATATGTTTACTTATATTACAAAATAATCTATTATTCATTCAAGAACTCCTAATTTCGTCATCCTTTCTTCTATTTTTTGTTGGCTTCTATGCCGAAGGAATCATTTCCACTATAACAGTATTTTCCTTATGATCATAATAGCTGCAAGTCATTATCTCCAAATCCGATGTCCATTTATAGACACCTGCTTCAGCTATTTCCTTGCAAAAAGTTATGAAATCCGTCTTGCCTGTCTGATTATTCTTTAGCGCAGCCAAAGCTGCTGCTTCATCATAGATCTCACCGATTATACCAACTGTTATTTCACTTTTAATATCGATATGCTCGCCCTTATTACTAACATACTGTATCTGACCATTGCTTAAATTATAAGTATTAGTCACCATTCCCATAGCTTTAAACTCTCTGATCAGTTTCGGAAAGTCCGGTCCGGTGTATTTCATCTGCGCTTCCTGTATTGCTTTTAAAGTAAATTGCATAGTATCACCTCCACCTTTTATAATTAATAATTTTATCAGCTATTATTATCAAAAGCAAAGAAGATTATAGATTTCAATTATGCTTGGAACAGAATTAGATGAACCCCATATTTTATTTTTAACTACAAAAAAGCACTTAATAACTAACCTAGTTTTTAAGCGCTTTTTATAGATAATTATGATAATGTCATCACTTAATTAAATGACAATTCTTGTTTATTGGTTCATAATAATATTAACCTTAAGAAATTACTTCTGAAGCTCTTGAACTCCGGAAACGGTACTTGTTGCGTCCATTGTAAAGGAATCTTTTGCTTCCTGGCTGGTAAAATAGATATTACCTTGTACTTCATTGTCTACAAGCTGAAAATTGAGAGCATCTACAATAACATCCCCTACAAATTTTCCATGCTGCAGGCTTGCATATGGGCTCTTAATTGTGAGTTTGGGTACTGTAAGCGTGTATCTTGCAGTAATGTTTCTATCAGCATCCTGTGAGTATAAAGCCACCTTGCGTTGAACAACATCTTTACCGCTGTCATCTTTTTTACCATTGGTAAATTCGCCGTCTATTACAAGATCCTTGTCAATCGTAAGATCTTTTGTAGGACATATGATCCAGTTGCCGTCTGCACTAATGGCCTTTTCAAATTCCTCTGCGGTATTAACAATTGAAGCGGAGGAGGTTCCGTCTGTATCATCGCTGCCACCAGTCTCTGATTGACCTGAATTCGTTTTCATACATCCGGTTAGTAAAAATACCATCATGGTGCCCATTAATACATAACTTATAGAACGATTGAAAATATTCTGTTTCTTTACTTGATTGCTTTTTAACATTTTTAATTTTCCTCTCATTTAATATGATCCGATCGGTTTTTTATTCACCTTTTTTAAAGTATCTGCCAAGTAAAGAAATTTTATACATATATTTAAAACAATTGATATCCGACCACTAATACCTTTATTATTTCTTGTAAACAATTATATATCAATTTATATATTAATGATTAAAGATATCCTTTTGTAATTTAACTCTCATATAATTCTAAAGGTAATCCGTCAGGATCTTGAAAGAATGTACATTTCTTACCGGTTAATGCATCAATTCTTATCGGTTCTACCTCGACACCCCTGCCGGTTAGCTCTCTGACCGCCAGTTCAAGATTGTCTACTGCAAAGGCTAGATGCCTTAATCCCGCAGCTTCCGGATAACTTGGTCTTTGTGGAGGGCTCTGAAAAGAGAAAAGTTCAATAAGATATACCCCGTTCAGTGAAAGATCAAGTTTATAGGAATCTCTTTCTTTTCGGTATACTTCCCGTATGATCTGAAGACCTAATACTTCTGTATAAAAAGCCTTGGATTTAACGTAATCACTACAAATAATAGCTATATGATGTACATTCTTTAATTCCATATGTTCTCCTTGTTATTCTGTATTTTCTCGCTTCATAGTTATTCCGTATTTTCTAGCTTCATAATATCTTTAATAAAAATCATTTTACACCTTGTCTGTAATTTATGAAATACCAACTTAATAAAGGAGTACCTCAGATATGAATTTTGTCAAACTAAATTAATGCTGTTCATGTTCACTTTTAATAAACATATCATATATTATCAGCTTCTGTATCTATAAATTTGAATACACCTAATGAAGTGCCGGCTATAAATTCTCACTTCACTACAAACAACTCTGTCATGGATATTAAATATTAAGTACCTAATCAAAAATCCTTTCATAAAACATAAGCTGCTTTATGAAAGGATATCGAAATTAATTTCTTTTATATGTTATCAATTTTCATCCGAAAAAAAATCACCATATACTACGCCTCTGGTTCCGGTAGCAACATAAATTCTTCCGTATACCCTCGGATCACCGGATATGGATCTGATATCACCAAACTGATGCTCCTCGTCATTAATACGTATCCAGGATACGCCTTCATCCAGAGATTTATAAAAGCCATATTCCTTGTTAATGGTTCCGCTTGTGAATAATGTATTAGTTTCACTTCCCGGTGCTGCTTTGCCAAGACCTATACGCTTGATATAATCTCCGTCTTTGGATACTCGTTTACCTAGAAACTGATCCGTTCCAGGATCATAGATAAGCTTCCAGAGACCCTCCTGATTCATTGACAGCCATATGATACCTTCCTTCCCTGATTCAACTCTGATTTCATGATCCTGCTTGCTGTCAATACCGGCTAAGTTAACTTCCGGAAAGCCTTTGGGTACTTCTCTCTGACGGAAAACCGCACCCCCATCTGTACTTACATAAAAACCTCTGCCAGCCTTTACTTTACTAAAACCGTAGAAAATATCCGGATTTACACGGTCAGCCATTACTTTAAAGGGAAGTTCATCGCAGTTAATGCGCTCGCCTTCCAGATTGTATATTTTAGCTTGAGCCCAGTGTTTACCAAAATCCCTGGTATAAACCAGTCTTGAAGCATATATGGGTATTCCAATTGTCCAAAGGATTGTAACACCGTCTGCAGATACAGCTGTCCAGCCGGAAGTAACATTGGGATTCTTTAAAGCAAGAATCTGCTGATCCAGATCCTCACTTAATCCAACAGGGTCCCCTAATTGCTCCCAAGTACTTCCTTGATCGAAGGATACAATCAGTCCTCCCTTGGTTTTACCTTTCCAGTTGCCTCTGGGCGTTACTACTAAAAGATTGGGATTACTATCCGGATAATCCGCATTCATAGCAGTTATCCATCTGTCCTTCTTATAATCTTCAAAGGTATTTCTAGCTGGTTTATCAAGGTCTGTAAATACAAAACCACCATAATCCCCAATAATATCAATTAGTTTAACCTCACCTGACGGCGGAGAATAGATATTCAGATGAACTGTTTCTTCCATACCTGTATCACAGCAGAACCAGTTGACACTCTTACCTTCCTCTGCATTCTTTAAGTCTTTGGTCATAAATACGCCGGCTCCTGTATTAAAGATTGCCATATTGCTGTCAAAAGGATTGATTTTCACATCTGCCATCCAATGTATAAGGGATTCATTGCCGTTATATTCAGGTTTTTGATAAGACACATTAAAATTTATCTTTCCTTTTTAAGTCCGGAAAGAACCGGTGTCCAGGTCAGCCCATAATCCGTGGAACGATAAATGGTATCCGGTGAGGCCAGAATCGTAGAACAGATCAAAGTACCTGGCTTACTGCTATCTGCGCAGATTCCTCCCATTCCATATCCAACTCTTCTGCCGGTGGTCTCTTTCTCATAAAAGGAGGGCTCAATAATATTAGGCGGTGTTATATCCAATGCCTCAACTACTTCTCCTGCATGGTTTAATTCATAGCGATAAACCGCACCATCATATCCTCTTCCCGTATCACAACCATAACTGTCCCAGTTAGACCACCCAATGTTATAGGCAGTATAGGTAATATAGAGATACTTATCAATAAAAACAGCCCTTTGTCCCACATATCCCGGGTAATCAGAAGGCCCTTCTGTAATGGGGGTTGGTTCTTTATGCAGCGGGCTAAAGGTCTCTCCGCCATCATTGCTGATATAGATACTTTGACCCCTGACATTATTACCGGGAGAGCCACCTTCCCCGCTGGTAGCTACGATAATTCTTTTTGACGGCTCACCTCCACCGCTAAAAGGATCAATTTCAACAAAAGAAATATTCTTTTCCGGTTTTCTGCCTGGATAGGTTATATTAAGTTTCTCCCATGTTTTACAATGGTCCTTAGTCTTCCATAATCCATTTTTCATGGTTCCCATATAGAGAATATCAGAATCCTTCAGATCTACCACCAGTCTTTCTCCGGTAGAACGCCCGGGTGCGTTCCCATGCATTGCTACAGAATTTCCATTTTCATCAACAGGCACCTCAAAATATACAAAATGGTCTCCATAATCCTTTGAAAAAGCTATTTTATGTGTTGGATAAAGACCTACCATGGCGTACAGATACCCCGGATTATTTCGGTCAAGTGCAATTGATAAGGGATAGGTCTTCCAGACTTCTGTATCCGTTGCAGAATCTATTAAGGAGATCCAGCAGTCCTTCTTAAAATCATACCTGTATATTCCGCCTATATCCGTCCTGCAATATAAAATGTCAGGTACCGCAGGATGAAACACAAATCCGGTAACAAATCCACCTCCGGGTACACTAACAGACTTATAGACGTACTTTTCTTTTGGATTATTGCCTACGTTATTAAGCATATTTATCTCCTTATTTCTTTTATGAAAACTTCTCTAAAGCACCCATTTCCATCTACATTATATTTAAGTTATATTTTATGAATTTTAAATCAAAGGCCTTGCTTCCATACGATGTCAGGCAAATTACACAGAACAGAAAAACGAATGCGCCTATGGAAAGGTATTAGAAGTCCTTTTCTCTGGATATTTTGTGCTATATTATACAACAGATTGTTTGAGTACACATAGTGTACTCATGCGTAGCGAGTTATCTGTTGTATAATATGCCAAATCGAAGCATGAGTTATTCTGTTCTGTGCAATTTGCCGTCCCCTTGTGAAAAACTGACCTTTTTAACTATTCTTTCATACTATCTTTATGACAAAATCAGAACGGCCTTAAGTTCATTAATAAATAGGATAATCTTTCCCACTTCTAACAAACAAAGGTATCTCATTTACAGGTGCATCAACCATGACATATTGACCACCTTCCAACACCTCTCCTGTCTTTGCATTTCTCCAGGTCTGGTTCATAGGAAGATATACCTTTACCTGCCTTTGACCAAGTTCAAAGATAGGTGCCACTAAAATATCCGCTCCAAACATATATTGTGTTTCAACATTCCAGCATACCTCATCCTCCGGAAATTCATAGAACAGGGTTCTCATAACCGGAGTACCTTTTTCATGGGCTTCCTCCATGCAATTTCTAATATAGGGACGAAGTCTTTCTCTCATCTCAATATAAGCTTTCATAATAAGATAGTTTTCTTCTCCATAACTCCAGATTTCATTGTCTGTGCCGGTCATCATCTGTGTTACCCCATCTATTACTGCCTGCTCCGGCTCATGGTGAGGTACTCTTTCTCCATGAAGACGAAATACCGGTGAGAACACTCCAAAGGCAAACCAACGAAGCAATAGTTCCTGGAAATCCTTATCTTTAATATAACCGCCTAAAAAGCCGCCAATATCCGTTGTCCACCAAGGAATGCCTGCTATTCCCATATTCAGTCCTATTTGCAGCTGTTCTCTCATTGCTCTGAAGGTTGAAGATACATCACCTGACCACACCAGTGCACCGTATTTGGAACTTCCTGCCCAGGCAGAGCGTACTAAATTACAGATGTTTTCCTGTCCTTCTGCTGTCATACCATCATAATAACCCTTTGAATACATCAGCGGATAGATATTAGAGCATTGCAATGCACTTCCCTGCTGATATCTGTACAGGTCGAAATCATAAGGACCAAATTCCGGTTCTGCTTCATCCAGCCAGAAGATTCGGACACCTTTATCATAATAATTCTTTTTGCACACCTGCCACACATAATCTCTTGCTTCTTTATTGGTGGCGTCAAAGAATACGGTTTCACCCATCCAGTTCATATTGATATTCATACCTCTGTCAGCAGAAATCAGATAGCCTTCCTGTGCCATGGTTTCATAGTTTTCAGAACGGCTGTCAATGGTAGGCCATACAGATACCATAAGTTCTATTCCCATGGACTTTAATTCTGCTATCATACCCTCCGGATCAGGCCAGTCCCTGGGTTCGAATTTGAAATCTCCCTGTCTGGTCCAGTGAAAGAAATCAATAACAATGACATCTACCGGTATTCCGCGTTTTTTGTATTCTCTTGCTACCGTAAGGAGTTCTTCCTGGTTGCGATACCTGAGCTTACACTGCCAAAAGCCCATACCATATTCCGGCATCATAGGAACTTTTCCTACTGCTTCGGCATACTGTTCTTCAATCTGTGCCGGAGTATCACCTGCTGTAATAAAGTAATCCAGCTTCTTCGTACTATAACTGATCCACTCTGTCCGGTTGGTTCCAAAAGTTACGGTACCAATGCTTGGATTATTCCATAGCATTCCATAACCTCTGCTTGATATCATAAAGGGTACGCTGGCCTGACAATTTCTATGGGCAAGTTCTAAGGTTGCTCCTTTTTTATTCAATATTTTATCCTGATATTGTCCCATGCCATAGATTTTCTCATCGTCATAGGCTTCAAAGCGAAGAGTGAGCTTGTAATCACTGGTTCCGGTAATAGGCTTCATTTCTCTTCCCGCAATATTTAAGGGAACACAATACCTGTCAATACGGTTTCTGTCTCTGTGATATTCTTCTGTAAGCACTTCTCCTTTACTGTTCGTAAAGGAAAGCCATCCTTCTCCATTGAAGGAGGCAGTTATTTCACCATTTTTTATAGAAGCTATCTGGCATTTTACACCTTCCTTGCCTTCTTCTTCACTCCAAGGTTCCTTTAAAACGACTTCCTTAATGATTATTTCTGCTTTACTTCCCTTTGGCTCATCGGTAAGCGCCCAATCATTTATATCCATTGCTGCGTCCTTTGTCATACGAACCCTTAAGGAATTAGTTCCCCACGGCTCAATCCATATGATCTCTCGGCCTGATTTTGCGATTAATCTGTTTCCTTCACTGGTAAATTTCATATTATCCTCCATACACGCCTTGCGCTCAAATCAGAGTGGAAATTACTTTTTATTTCCACACAACCTCTTTCGAATATCCAAATTCCTTGGATATCCGTTAATTCATAGTTAAATAATTTCGGTTTCATTTTTTAACTTTCCCCATGCATAAATCAATCAGGTTTATAGTTCTGCCCCATATCGTTCGCCTTTTCAAAATTATCCTTTGCGGGTTTTAGCAAGCCATATCACTTGAACTATTGTTATAATGAAAATTCATGATATAATTGTATTATATTAATTATTTGTCCTTATTTCTTTAATTAAATTGTTGTTTACTAACACAATATTGCTAATTCAGAAGGAGCATGTCCTATGAAATCCAGAGTATTTCTAAAGGAAAAGGCCGTACATGGAACAGCATTGGTACCAATCGCTATTCATCATCTAAGCTACCTACAGAACACGGACAATTTCTTCTATCTCCATTGGCATGATGAATTCGAATTTGTCGCAGTCTTAGAAGGTGCAATGATCTATACTATAGAAGATAAAGAATACACTGTTATGGCCGGTGATGGCTTATTTATTCATTCCAATAAACTGCATGCTGCCAGATCATATATGGGACATTCTTGTGAAGCTTGTGTAGTCCTATTCCATCCAGGGTTATTCGGTGGTACACATAGTCCTACCTATTCTAAATTCCTGCAACCTTTTTTAAAAGGAGAACTAAACTTATGCCCCTACATAACACCTGTGGAGGAATGGCAACAAAAAATTCTTCGTCTTATATTGGAAATGGATTCTTTTAGAAAAGAGAACTTAATTGAATATGAGCTGCTTATCAAGAGCCGGATATTTGAAATGTGGCATTTGTGTTATCAGCATGCAGAAGCTGCACAGAATTTAAAGGATAAGAAGAATTACAAATTAGAAAGACTTCAGCCGGTCATCGATTATATACATACCAATTACAAAGAAGAAATATCCCTGGAATCCTTAAGCGGGCTGCTTCCTATGAGTGAAGGACAATTCTGTCATACCTTTAAGGAAGTTATCGGAATGCCGCCGATTGCTTATGTTATCAGGCATAGAATTCTGCAAAGCTGCAGCCTGTTAACCCAGACGGACTGGAAGATCTCAGAGGTTGCCAGAATTACCGGATTTAACAATATCAGCTATTTTAATCGGGAATTCAAAAAGGCCATTGGATGTTCTCCGGGGGAATATAGAAAAGAAAGCTGATTACTACGCCTGCCAGAAGAATTTACTAAAAAATAAAATTACAAAAAGCTGCACTTTTAAATTATGCAGCTTAAAAAATCTAATTAAACTTATCTCAATCTATATTCTTTTCTCCACACAGGTGTGCGGGAGGAATGCTTTGGACGAAATTGAATACATTTTCCGGATCATAGCGTTCCTTAACCTGTCTGAGTCGTTTATAATTATCACCGTAGTATTCCTCGCCGTAATTCTTTATGCTTAGATCAGGTACATTTACATAGGATCCGGTTATATAGGGCTGCAGTTGTAAACGTGTCTCTTCAACAAGCTTAATATTCTTTTTGGCTTCACACTCATGCCTCCAGGAGGCATCCCATTCCATATAGTATCTTGTATTGCGCCAGAAAAAGGCTGTATCTTGAGGTGGTATCTGGTTCATTACACCCCCTGAGTTTAGGAAAAAGAAATTGGATTCCTCTCCTGTTGCTTTTTGAAGAAAATTACGAATTGCTTCAATTCCAACTTCCGGAAGGGAGCTTTCAACCCATGTGGACGACCAAGTAGTATTCTGATCGTCGAACAGTGGTTCATTGGGTGCCCAGAAATCTATTGCTTCTAATAGTGTAACCTCATCAACTAACACCTTGATAGGAGACCCTGTATTCGTTAATGGTGTTATTAATTGCTCCAATTCAGCTGCTGGTCCGAGAAAAATACCCTGTGAACGAAGCAGACCATTTGTTTTGGAATATGCCTCTAATATAGTACCCAGCCTCACATCAACACAGGGCGACCATCTTTGCCATGCATCAATAACTTCATTCAATTGTTCCCAGGGCCAGATTATTTGAAATATTCCAACTTTACATGGGGCAGTTCTTACTCTAAAGGTGTAGGAGGTTATAATACCAAAATTACCTCCGCCTCCTCCGCGAATAGCCCAGAATAGATCCGCATTCTCGCAAGGATTCACTTCCAGAATATTACCATAAGCATCTACCAATGTTGCAGACAGAATGTTATCAGAAATCAATCCTGCTGTACGCTGAATAGCGGTAATTCCTCCACCGGTACTAATTCCTCCTATACCAACCGTAGAACTATCACCAAAAGGAGCCAGAATTCCTTCTCTTGCCAACATTCTCACAAGCTGGCCAACCCTTATTCCTGCCTGTACTTTGGCTATGCCATTTAGCTTATCAAGCGTAACATTTCTCATATGACTGGTATCTATTACAATTCCACCATTGGTCTGAGAAAAATCTTTCGCAAGGGCATGCCTGCCGCTTCTCATCCTTATAGGTACATTATTCTCACGAGCCCATCTAACGGCATTTGACACATCTTCTACATTCTGTGCAAATACAAACACAATGGGAAAAGCATTAGTGAATGGATTCCAATTCATACGAGCCTGCTGGTACTCTGGATCATTTGGATAGACTACCATACCTGTTAGTTTTGTATTATGATTCATTCAGTCACCCTCAGTTTTAGATTAGCCATATCTATGTTTATACTACTTATTAATATAGCCATATTATTATATGTACTTATAATTACAGGGGTTACATTCCTTCGACATAATTCTTAGCACCAACCGTCTGCTATAACAGAAACTTTTTATTATTAAGCATTTTTAATCCTGCTAAATACAAAACCAGAACACGGAATAATAAAAACTGATGGCAGTTCTAAGTATCTTTTCAAACTGCCACCAGCTTATTATTAAGTTATACTTTTTCTATACGTTTTAAGTTTACTATATTGGATATTACTGTTAGTCCACCTGCTAATATACTTCCTATTCCCCAGGTGCTTCTCGACGTAGTACTTACTACTCCTACGAGAATTAAGATTATTCCTATGATATTACCTATAACAGATCCTATCCTGGCAACCTTTTTAGAAGGATATCCACCATTAGCTGCAACTTTTGTAAAAGCAAATATTTTCTCATTGTGCTTCTTTAAATCAAATTTCTCCATATTACTCTCCCTTCTAACTTAACACCACATGTTTCAGGTTACTGTAAAATGCTTTAATAGTATAAATCTTGTTAAACAATTATTTGTCATGATCACTTAAAAAATTTTACTCAAATATATCATTAATCAAATTTTCTAACATAAAATCAAATACTTCAAAATGATTGTAAGCTATCTTATCTTTACCACTGAAATAAATTTTAGTAGCCTGAATTCTGAATTCTTTTCAAGTTCTTAAGTACTATATCCAATTCCTCTTTCGTAGTATACCTTCCAAGGCTGAACCTGACAGCTCCTCTTGCTATTTCATAAGGAATACTCATTGCCTTTAGAACAGGAGAGATTGTTACCTGTCCTGAATGACATGCCGATCCGGTAGAAGCTGCAAGCTCCTCTCCTAACTGAGCTAACACTTCACCTCCGTTATAACCGATAAAACTTATATTCAAAGTATTTGGAAGTCTGTTTTCCCAATCTCCATTCAATTTTATCCCATCCCCGAATAGAACTTTGAGTTCTGTATAAAAATATTCTGTCAATTCTTTTATCTTTGAATCCTTAAGTGCTATTTCTGCAAGTTCACAGGCTTTTCCCAAAGCGACGTCAAATATGACATTCTCAGTGCCTGCACGTCTGCCATGTTCATGTCCGGCACCATGGATCAGGGGTTCAATGGTAAAACCTCTTCTCGTATATAAAGCACCTGTTCCTTTCGGTGCATAAAGCTTATGCCCTGCAACTGTAAGAAAATCAATTCCAAGTTCCTCTACATCAATTGAAACCTTGCCTACAGATTGAGAAGCATCCGTATGGAGAAGGACCCCATGCCTGTGGCAGATCTCAGCAATCTTTCTCACAGGCTGAATAACACCTGTTTCATTATTGGAGTGCATTATGGTAACCAGTAAAGTTTCTTTCGTTATTAGTTTCTCCAGATTTGATATGTCAACTCTACCATTCTCTTTAACGGGAAGATATGATATTTGATATCCGTTTCTTTCCAAATAATTGCAGGGATTTAAAACTGCTGGATGTTCTATAGGTGATGTTATAATGTGATTGCCCTTATGACGATTGGTATAAGCCACACCTTTAATAACCGTATTATTGGATTCACTGCCGCCGCTGGTAAAGGTTATTTCATCAGGCGTGCAATTTAATAACCTCGCCACCTGACATCGTGCCTGCTCTACTGCATCTTTGTTGACCATTCCCAGGGTATGATTGCTGGAAGGATTCCCATAATTCTCATATATAAAAGGAAGCATTGCGTCAGCAACTTCTTTATCAATTGGAGTAGTAGCATTATAGTCCAAATAAATCATAAGTACGTATCCTCTCTGGTGTTAGATTTTATTACCTTTATTATAGCATTACAATCTTTAAATAGTCAAAAAAAGAACCTTCCTTTCCGAAAGGTTCTTTTAACTTATGTAAATGTTTCACTTAAGCTTCCGCCCATACTCTTTTACTCAAAGTTTTCTTAGACATTTTAGCTTCCTTTATCCAATGTCTGCTGGCGGCAGCAGTAAAGATAAGCTTTGGCATTGACGGGTTTGTCATAATATTATTTTGCCCTGTAACCTCCTGACCTTCCAAATCAGTTGTCAGTACAGTAAAGGCATTGTAGATGCCTTGTTTCAACTTGCTTTTTAACGGTATCACTTCCATAGTTTCCCTCATGAATTCGCCTGCTCCTATGCCAATACCAAATCTCCAATTATAACCGATTCGTGTTGAATAGTGAGCCATGATCTGAAGTGCATTAATGTTTTGCTTCCCTTCGATAAAACCGTTATTTATTATGGAATATACCTTTGGAGCCTTATAATCCTGAGGACAAGGATGCTTCGTGAGATACTCATCGAATGCATACATAAATTCCAGCAGACTTGAAGGAATTGCATCTACATAGAGCGGAAATACAAATACAATTGCATGCATTGTACTCATTAACTCGAAATCCTCTTCTTTTGTATTCTTCCTGCGCCACTCCACAACACTAAGCTCATGACTTTGAGTCTTTTGCATATCTAGCATTTCTATTACTTTATTGATCAGACCTTTCGAGGTACTATTTATTCCTCTTGGACTTCCGTTTATAAAACATACTTTATTCATCACTGCTCACACTCCTTTAGATATTTACAGAGAGAGTTCAACCTGTCTGTTACATCTGATTCTCTTCTGCTGATATAGGTACCTGATTTCTTCGCCTGTAAGTTCAAAGCATTGGCATCAGAAAGAGACTGAAAAGTCTCTGCCTCTTCTTTTGTAATATCCTCTCCATATCCAAAAGCAATATAACCAGGATATTTCTTATAACGTGGAGCGTGATGCTGTTCCCCTTTTATCTTCTTAAAAAATGGAAGAATATTGGGGATCATCCGGTCCAAAGTTCTTCGAATAGCCGGGGTGTAACAGCCGTATCTTACAGGAGAAACAAATATTACCATATCACTTCCGATATAAGCTTTGTTAATGTCACTGCTGATGTCCTTGAATACACATTCCCCAGGTGTTTTAATCCAGCAGCCAAAACATCCTACACAATTATGCAGATCTTCTGTCTGAACGTCATATGTAGTAACACTGTGTTTACTCTCTTTAAGATATCCCTTTAATTCTTCCTTAACCTTCATCCCAAGCTGACTGGTATCCGAGGCGTCACTTATAACTAAAACCTTCATTTTTCTTGTTCTCCTTTAATGTTTACACTGTCTACATGACATCATCATACATCACAATGTTTACACTGTCAACTTTTTATGTTATAATTTTATAAGTTTATTGTCTGTGAATAAAATAAAGTGATAGTAAGAGGTATTTAAGTTGCAAAAAGAACATTATCATCATGGTGATTTAAAAAAAGAAATGATAATAAAAGGTATACAATTATTAAACGAAGAAAAATATGAGGACTTTTCCTTAAGAAAAATTGCTGCCATGTGCGGCGTATCCCATTCTGCGCCTTATAAACATTTTAAAAGTAAAGATGAATTAATCCTTGCTATTATACTGGAGGTATCTAACAGCTTTAATAAAGCACTGGAAGAAGCTGTACAAAAATATCCCAAAGATGCACAAAATCAGATTATAGAACTTGGTAAGTGTTATGTTCGATTTATGGTAGAGAATCCTGATTACATGCGCTTCATCTTTATTAATCCAAGTCATAAAAGTATCAACGTAATACCGGTACCTGATTATGAAACAAATCCTTATCAGATATTCCAAAAAAGCGCTCTGGGTTATCTGGAATGGCTTGAAGCAAATCCACAGAATCAGGCAGTCGATATTCTTACCATGTGGAGCCTGGTTCACGGTTATTCCATGCTGCTGGTCAACGGAAACATTGATATTCCTGATAACTACCTGGAGGTTATAGATACAATTTTAAGAGAAAAGCTGCGTTTTAATTAAGCTTCGATAGCTTCTTCTGCGTAAAAAGAGTTACTATACGATTATCATTATCTTCACTTTACGAGAAGCTTTTGATTAACCTTATGTAACTCTTTTTACTCTTCCTTATCGCTTCTTCCAAATGCTGAAATCCTGCGGACTGATTTTCTACGGACTTTAATTCCTGCGGACTGTTATTCTGCGGACTGTTATTCTGCGGACTTTAATTCTGCTGACTTTAATCCTGCTGACTTTAATCCTGCTGACTTTAATCCTGCTGACTTTAAATCCTGCCGCCTTAATTTGCTTCACAGCTACCTTAAGGTTGCTATTAAAGATTTATCTTCCTGATAATATTCTTTGCTCTTAAAGAAAGCTGCTTTTAGATTTACTTAATTTACTTTTGTAAGATACCACTTCTGTGCATCTGTGCCGTTATCATTCCATTGCTGTACCACGCCACCATCGGCTGTGGAGGAATTAGACACATCCATGGCTAAGCCGCTGGCTTTTGATATCAATTTGTAATATCCTCCGCCTACATCTACAATTTTCCATCGTTGCGCATCATTACCATTGTCATAACACTGCTGAAGCTGTACGCCCTGGGCAGTGGAAGCATAAGGTACATCCAGGCACTTACCACTGTGAACTGCGGTTAGCTTATAATACCCTCCTCCCATATCATCAATGCGGAATTTTTGGTTATTCGCACCTTTATTGGTCCATTGATGCATTTTGGCTCCGTCATCATAGGAAACATCCTTTACATCCAGTACTTTACCACTGCATTTTGCAGCTAATGTATAGATTCCTCCGCTTACAATCGTCGGTGAAGACTGTGCCTTATATACTCTGACATAATCCACCAGCATCTGAGACGGGAACGCTGTCTGGTTGTTAGGGCTTCCCGGCCAGTTTCCGCCTACTGCAAGATTCAAAAGGATAAAGAAGGATTTCTGGAATTCCTCTGTTCCTCCCGCATTGTTCTGTATATAGAATTCATTAAACTGTACACCGTCAACAAACCATCTGATATAACTGGAGTCCCATTCAATGGAATAAGTGTGGAACTGGGAAAAATCCAGTGAACCGGATACCTGTCCATAATCAGCCTGTCCATTGGAATCCCAGTGAACGGTACCGTTGACATAAGCATTGTTATTAACACGTTCCATAATGTCGATTTCACCGCATTTCGGCCAGCCAACACTGGTAATATTATCTCCCAGCATCCAGAAAGCAGGCCATAAACCTTGACCCGAGGGCAGCTTTATCCTGGCCTCAATTTTTCCATATGTAAAACTTTTCAGGTTCTGGGTCTTAATCCTGGCAGAGGTGTAATTCATACCGCCATAAGACTCTTTCTGGGCAGTTAAGATCAGATTACCACCTGATACCGAAAGATTTTGAGAACGATTGGTATAATACTGCAGTTCATTGTTTCCCCAACCTCCGCTGCCTGTCCCAATTTCAGCCGTCCAATTAGAACTACTCAGACTGCTCCCGTTAAACTCGTCACTCCACACAAGAGACCAATTTGTAGCCGCCTTTGTCGGAACTGACATAGAAGGCAGCCAGGATACTACTAAAATCAAAACCAGTAACACACTTAATAACTTCCCTTTCCTTAACATATCTAATCTCCTTATCATTTATTATTTCAGATCATGCCGCGCGAATCATGATCATGAAACCCTTTGGTTACGGAAAATGGCAGCTCTATTCGTCCTGATATTATGTAAGTCCTCTTTATAAGAATATTATAATATAGATTTATTGATTTGTAAATATTTTACTATTAAGGCATATTTCCTAACTAGCTACCTCCTTGTTTTAAATCCTAATGCTTAATGCATCTCTCAGCATTAGGATTTAATTTTTATAAAAACTGACTACAAAGTTTATTAAATGGATGGTCTATTCTCTGCAATAAAAAAAAGACCTACAAATACAGATTGATTTCACTCCTACATCTGCACTGTGGTCTTTTCTACTTAATTAATCATTACAATTAAGATCATATCCGACGGTTGTATATAATACGTCATCCCGTATTCCCATTATCTAATCAATTAATTCAGAATCTTAGAACTTATTAATCCATGCAACAAATGCATCTACGTAAGTTTTTAAGAAGTCTTTTGTACCATCATTGGTAAGATTACCGCTTTCATCCAACAGTGCGGTAACATTACCAATGTAAGCTTCCGGCTGCTGCAAAGGATAGACATCAAGGAATGTAAGCGTCTGTCTAAGGTGATGGTTTGCTCCAAAACCAGATATACCTCCCATTGATACACTGACGATTCCTGCGGGTTTACCTGCCCAAACGCTTTGTCCATAAGGCCTGGAGGCAACATCCAAAACATTTTTTAAAGCAGCTGGTACGGAACGGTTATATTCAGGAGTAAAAAATAGATAAGCATCAGATGACTTGACTGCTTCACGTAAATTACTCCAGGATACCGGAGGATTGGCTTCCAAATCTTCATTAAATAAATCTATTCCATTTATATCAATGAATTTAGCTTCATATCCTTCAGGTATTATTGATGCTACATAATTTGCAATTGCTCTGTTAAAAGATCCTTTTCTTAAACTTCCTACGATGATACCGATTGTTTTTTTGCTCATAATAATTCCTCCTATTAAATTCATTTTGATTGTATTTTCCCATTCAGGAAGGTTAAATAGCTTTAGTTTCTTAATATATAACATATTTATCTATAGATGATATCGATGATGAATGACCTGACTCAAATATTGCCTAAGCCCTCTAAAATATCAGATAGATGCATTGTTTCCAATTCCTCTTGAAAGCTGTATTGTACTTTATGATTAATACCCTCTAATACCCATCCAATTCTAGCGCCAACCGGACACTCTGAATTGGTATCTGAATGGATTGCAAACAAATCCTGCCGATTCTCTACTGCTTTAAAGATTTCCAAAAGTGTAATTTCTTCCGGAGTTTTCATAAGCCCGGTAACACCAATTTTGGTTTTCGTCTGGATGAGTCCTGACTTCTTCAAATCACTCATCAGTCGTCTTACAAGAGCCGGATTAGTATTCACACTACCTGCAATATAATCCGATGTAATACCATCCTCTTGTTTTAAAGCAATAAGGCTTAATATATGAATGCCTACAGCAAATTTTGTTGAGTACATAATCTTCATCTCCTCTATTTGTTACTATTATAGTTACAAATAGAGGATTTGTCAATCACTAAATTTAATTTTGTTAAATTAAATTAATCAATCATAATTTGCAAACTATATCCTTCTTTATTATTCCCTCCTGTTATTAAACAATCCCAGAGTAATTCTTAATTTCAGCGGTTCTTATAGATAACTCTTCTTATAGATAACAGTTCTTCCTTTTATACAGATTTGTCAAACCAGCACTTAGTTAAGTTTTGGAACTTTTTTACTTGAAGTTAAAACTATTTATGAAAGCCCTGAATACCAGGAGTTCTATTCTTTAATAAAGGGCGTAAAAGTATGGACTTTTACGCCTCAAAATAAAAATAGAATTGCATTCTATAACAAAGAGGAGCTACTGAAATATAATTCAGTACTCCTCCTAATTAACTTTATGATCTGGGTTATGAGCGAATGTAATATTACCTGGTAAACCGAACTAAATTATGCGGGTTTTGCAGTTTGTACTTTTGGCTTTACAAAGAAAGCTAAAATACCTGCAATGATAAAGAAAAATGTAAACGTGAGAGAAATTGGTGCCAAAACTGCGGGAATAATTGCCGCAGCCAGAAATATTACAGAAGTAATTTTTCCTAATTTGCTCATTAAGAATACTGATATCAAGGAAACAATACCACATACAATTAAGGCATATGAACAACTCTTTAACTCTTCCATATCTTTAAGGGCTTGTGCCACATCCGGGTCTGAACTATATTCTTCAACAGCGGCTATTTCAGTTTTGTATGTATCAAAATCTGACAACCATTTTACCCCTAATCCTATGGATGCTAAGGTACCGATAATAACTAATATAATTACTGCAACTCTCATACTTCCTCCTATTATACTCCTATTATATACACAAAAAACATATATGTTTTAATTACCCAAGCAGATTGCTTTATTCGTCCAAACACAATCATAACAGTCAATTTCTAAAGGTTAAGTTACTCACTTAGCATTTCATCAAGATTTCCGGTAATGTTACTCATAAAAGCATCATCATCCTGGATCACCCAGATTTTCTTATCTTTATCTTTTTTCAATGTAACATCAAATTCACTGGTAAGTACAGGTGCTTCCGAATCAGACATACCTTCCTCCAGATAACCCATCATCTTTTCTTCCATATCATCATCTGACATCTCTTCTTCTGAGAGAGCGGTATCATAAGCGTCATCAAAGATTTTTCCATACATCTCTTCAAAGACTAACTGCAGGTCCAGATTTGTCAGCTTAACTGCAACAGTTGCTGTATCTCCTTCTTCTTCAGTAGATACAATTTCATAATTCAATTTTGAGAATATAAGGTTTATTAACTTTTCTTCCTGTGGGTCCTCAAATGTAAAGTTACCTGTATCAGATTTACAATACTTCTCTGCTTCTTTCAAGTCAGCTTTGCTTAAGGCTGTAAAAAATCCAGTTACACTTTCCTCCGCCTTTGGAAATTCTGTTTTCTTACAAGCTGCCATAGAAAAAACTAGTGTTATCATTATCAGGATGAGTAAACATCTTGATGGATGTGAAACTTTTGTCATTCGTATTTCTCCTTTTGTTTTATTTCGATCGGATAATTTATATTTCTACAATTTTTTAACTATTTTTATTATAAAGAAAAAAGCCTCACATTCAACCTATCAAAAGTTAGGTAAAAAGTAGGGCTTTTCATTATAAAAGCTAATTAATTAATTCCAGACGTCTAGCCTTGACCACTGCCTGTGTACGCTTATTGACTCCAAGTTTAGAGAACATATTATTAATATGCCATTTGACAGTTCCAGTTGTAATAAAAAGTATCTCAGCAATCTCATTATTAGACAGACCTTCTGCTATTAATTTTAATATCTCTAATTCTCTTTTCCTAAGAGGGTCTGCAAGACAATTCATATTATTTACGCCACTGCAGCATATTTTATCTATAAAGGCCGGTGCGGTATCTCTCACCTTAGTAACCAGCTCCAGAAGTTCGCTTCCCTCGTCAAGAAATATTCTTTCATAACCTTCAGGAGCGGCAAGTGTCACAGCTTCTCTCAAACAATCCAAGGCGCTGTCTTCCATCCCCAGGTGTTTCTTAACCAAAGCTGACAGCAGCAGCGCAGTAATTAACTCTCCAAACCGACCTTCTTCTCTTAAAATTTCTTCTTTTTCTGTAAGGGCTATCTGGGCTGTGAGGTAATCTTTTTGAGAAATTAGAACTCTTAAATATGTAAAATAAGGATTTATATCCGATAACCCCGATATCTTATCAAAGGTGGTTTTCGGTTCCTTCAGCCATCTAGAAGTCTTTTCATAATTACCTTCCCTATGATACAGCTCCATTTCCAAGGCATCAAAAAATAAGGCAATTCTTGAGGTTTTAAACTCTTTGTAATAGGCTTTCAATCGATAGACTATCTCAAAAGCTTTTTCTTTCTCTCCGTTATTATAAAGCGTTAGAACTAAATACCATTCTCCCAGACCACCCCAATGAGCGAATCCCAACTCACGGTAAACTGCAATACCTTCCTCCAGATACTTTTGAGCCTCTTCCAACTTATTGGAGTAATACAACAGCATTCCCACCGAAAGATACACAATCTTACCCATTGGCAAGTAATTACCGGCATGATAATGAAATCTTTCGAGAGTCTTTTCGCATAAGGCCAGCGCCTCTCTTCCCTTCCCCATACAATTAAGATATATTGCTACATCGTGAAGAGAAGTCACTTCCAGAATATAATACCCGTTTTTGCAAGCTCCTTCATGAACCTTTGCATGCAAAGCTGCCGCAGTACTGGTATGTCCGTTCAAAGCATTTGCATGTCCCAAGGCGGTTAATGCTACAAAATAGAAAAAATCCTTTTCATCCTCCACTAATGTTATTGCTTCTTCTGCATCCTTTAAGGCTTTCACTTTATCTTCATTATTTAACAAGTAAGGTGCTGATGCCTTTATCATTCCTGAAATTATCGGACTGCTTCTGACATCTCTTCTATTTTTCAAATCATGTATTATTTTACTTGCTTCATCAATTTCCCCTGTAAACAACATGCACCAGGCCTTATATATTTCCAGAATGCCATCCTTCTTCTTATTAATTAGCAAATCAGAATTCAATAACGCAAGAAGGTTTTTCAACTCACCTTTATGAAATAACTCTATTGCCCTATCCTTCACCAAGTATGATGCTGTTTCTCCATCCTTTGCGTGTAATGCATATTCCAAAGCAGCTTCGGTATATCCATTCTGTTTGCACCATAGACTAGCTATTCTGCAGATTTCAACCTTCTCAGTCTCTTCCTGGTTCTTCCTTAGAAATTCTGAAAAAAAATGATGGTATCTATACCAAGTATTCGTATCATCCAATGATATGATAAAGAGGTTTTCCTTTTCTAGCTGTTGTAGGATAGTTCTGCTGTCTTTCATCCCCGTTACAGCCTCGCAGAGTTCCCCGTTAAATTCCTTTAATATACAGGTCTTATTTAGAAAAATACGTAGTTGCTCATCTTGATTTTTAAGAACCTCATCCATAAGGTACTCTGTTATGAAGCGGTTATTACCACTAATCTCTTTTATTAAAGCTTCTTCCCTGTTACTTTCCATATTCGTTAAGGATAAGCCAATCAGTTGCATTCCGGCAACCCAGCCTTCTGTCTGTTTTTCAATAATTTCTAAGGATTGCTCCTTCAAGGTCAGATTAAAATATCTACTAAAAAATCCATCAATCTCTGCTCTAGCGAATTTTAAATCCCTGGCATTCAACTCTGTTAATTTATCTTCAACTCTCCATTTTGAAAAGGTAAGCGCTGGTTCCTTGCGCGTAATTATTACAAATCTTATTGATACCAAATTAAACAGTTTTTGTAACAGTTCATTGATATAATTGTTTTGAATAACATTATAGTCATCTAAAACCAGTATAAAAGACTCTTGAAGCTGTTCCAGCTCTCGTGCAATATATAAGCTGACTGTCTTAACAGTCGGCAAATTTGATGCCATCATTAAACCCTCAATGGTTGAACCAAAGTTTTTATTTATCTTTCTGACTGCCTCAAGTAGATAACAAATAAATTTTGAGGGCTCGTTATCATATTCATCCAGAGACAGCCAGGTATACTTACACTCCACCCGGTTTAGCCACCCTGAAATTAATGTTGTTTTACCATATCCCGCCGGTGCAGAAACCAGAAAAATTCTATGTTCTTTATCCAGTCCCTCATCTAACCTATTATTTAGAATATCTCTGCAAATATGATTCTGTCTGACAGAAGGCATATGCAGCTTGGTATCTAAAAATATTTTTTTATCCATGTTTCCCCTTATGATTGTGATAAAAATCTCCTACTACCCAGTTGTATTATACGCATTACGCTTATGCGTGTTTTATATATTGATATATCTTTTAAGTATAAACTCTTCCCCCACGTCAAAGTCAAGTACTACTGCTACTATCATGTATATATTACCTTCACTTCCTACTTACTTTTTCCAACGGAAGAATCTTATCATTCTCGCTGTCACTAATCAAATTCAAATAATTTATACAATAATTCAATTAGAATGAACCAATATGCATTATGGGGACAAGAAGAGAATTCATTGAAATCTACTCAATATTTGCTATAATTCTTCGTAACATTTTCTCAAATTCAGTTACCTCTTTTTCTGAAAAACCTTTATAGAACAACTCATTCATCTGTACCGTTACTTTATCATATTCCTCTTTATAAAGTCTTGCTTTATTTGTAATGGACACGTTAACCTGCCTACGGTTTTTTTTGTCAGCGGTTCTAACTACCAGTCCGCTCTCTTCCATTCTATCCAGCATACTGGTGAGAGTTGTTTTGGCAAGTGAAGTAAGATGGCCAATTTCGCTGATAGTAAGTTTCTCGTTCTCCCACAGCACATATAATATTCTTCCCTGTGCACCGTTAAATGCATCTATTCCACTCTCTTTCAGCATTTTTTCAAATACCCTTCCCTGAAGCTGCTTGATTTGGGATATCAAAAATCCTCCGTACGTTTTAATATTATCCACCTCCATACCATGTAGTATAGTTCTATATAGTACCATTGTCAACGTATTAATAGAATAATAAAAATGCTTTTACCAAAAGTAAGTACATTTGGCAAAAGCACATATTGAAATGCAGGAAATTACAGGCTTCGTACCTTAATAATAGTCCACATATTATCAGTTTTCTTAAGTTCAAAGCGATATTTATATACTAACCCATTCTCATCCATATATACGATATCTGCCGTTGCAGAATTGGCCTCCTCTTTAATATCAAAGGAGATATCATCCTCATTGTATACTATTGAATTAACTAGTGCAGTATGTATACCCTTTATTGAGAAGTCTTTGTTTATTGCAATTTCATCACTACACAGCTCAGATATACGTTTATTTACTTCTTCTGATTTATCTGGATTTATATCTTTCAAAGATATAAATTGCAAAATTGTATCTTGTATATCATTTGGGTAATCAGGAAGATTGACAGTAGTACTCTCCAATATGAATGAGTTATTTTTATATTTATATGTCCTGATCAAAGGATAATACAAAACATCGTAATCCTCCCTATACTGAGTAATACCGTCAAACTGACCATCATTATCACTATCCAGCAATAGATCTTCCCCCCGCCCGGTTGCAGATGCACTATAACATAAGTTATATGTTTTATTATCATCCACCCCTATAATTGTAAATCCAATAAGTCCGGCACCGTTTGTAAGACCGCAGTAAAGATAACTCTTAGGGTCCTCCTGCAGATGAATTAATTTAACCTGATATACTCTATACCCCTCTCCGGATAGCTCATCGCCTATTTGCTCGATTACGCCATTGTTATCTGAAAGTATAGAAAGACTACTTACATAATTATCATATGGATCATCTCCTGAGGTTCCTGTGGCAATGATTATTTCATTTATACCATCCAGGTTCATATCTTCAATAGCAGAAAAGCAAATCTCTTCCTTAACATCTGGCTTCAATTTTTTTATATAGTCTTTATAAATTTGTGGAACAATTGTTGCATTGCCAGCTTCGTTATGGCTACATGATACCAGGAGAAATATTAATACACTAAAGCTAATAACCAACATTATCTTTTTCATTAACCATCTACCTCACCGTACCTATGATATGAATCTATATTCCCATCACTCTGGTAATTCTACTTTCTGTGCCAAATCATCAACTACATACTTATTCCAGCATAGAATTATTCAGTAGCTATTCAGTATAGGTAGTCCATTTATGGCACTTATTACACCAGTATATTGCAAAGTCTAATGTATCATCAGCTGCCTCTAAATCGAAAGTGAAGATTTGCTGATTTTTATCAAATCCTATATTACTTCGCCAGACACTAAAGCTTTCTCCTTCACAAACCGGACACTCAGAATCGCATTTCCCAACATACTCAAAATCATCAATGGTTATCTCGTTATTTTGTAAAAATTGAACGATAGCATCTTCATAACCTTCTTCTGAAAGCTCAATAAAATCTTCTAATTTCAAAAATTCACTCATAAATACCTCCTGTTATTCCTATCTTCTTGTTTATCTAAATGACTTGTACCTTTCTACAAATAGAAATTCTTAACTTTCGATACGTTATTATATCAAATCATCAATTAAGCATCAACTATTGCTATATCCGATGTTAATAAAAAACGAGCTGAAAAATATATTTCCAACCCGTTTATCACTTATAACAATTTGATTTATATAACTTTTAAATTAACAGTACAATCCTTATCCTC